>NZ_JAKWJU010000002.1:646250-969375 GCF_022524345.1 Streptomyces marispadix
AATCGGTACGTACAAATTCGGCGGACATTCTCCGCAGGCCGCACCGGGCCGTCAATCCGACCGTCAATCAGTCCGTCCACCGACCTGGCCAGACCTGTTCAAGACCTGTTCAGACCTGGCCAGCCGCCAAAACCCCGCGGTTCACAGCGCCATTGACAGCTTCCGAGATATGGCCGTACAAATCGTGGGCGTACGGCTGACGGCCGGAGAACCGCGCCACCGGCCGCGACGGCACCCGGCCGGTGCACCCGGCCGGCCGCGACCGGCGCACCGGAACGAACGGAGAGGGCCCCATGACCGACGTCCGGCCGCTGGACGGCATCACCGTCGTCAGTCTCGAACAGGCCGTGGCCGCACCCTTCGCCACCCGCCAACTGGCCGATCTGGGCGCCCGGGTCATCAAGATCGAGCGGCCGGGCGGCGGGGACTTCGCCCGCCGCTACGACACGGCCGTGCACGGGCAGTCCAGCTATTTCGTCTGGCTGAACCGCTCCAAGGAGTCGCTGACCCTCGACGTCAAGGACGAGCGTGGCCGCGCCGTGCTCGATGAACTCCTCGGCCGCGCCGATGTGTTCGTCAGCAATCTCGCTCCCGGCGCCGCCGGCAGGCTGGGCCTCTCCCCCGCCGAACTCACCGCCGCCCACCCGCGTCTGATCCCCTGCACCGTCACCGGCTACGGCACGACCGGCCCATGGGCCGACCGCAAGGCGTACGACCTGCTAGTCCAGTGCCAGACCGGCCTGGTGTCGCTCACCGGCAGCGGCGACGAGTCCGCACGCGCCGGGGTGTCGGTCGCGGACATCGCCGCCGGAATGTACGCCTACAGCGGCGTGCTCACGGCCCTCTTCACGCGTGCGACGACCGGCGTGGCCCGTCCCGTCGAGGTCTCCCTCTTCGAGGCGCTGGCCGAGTGGATGGGCCAGCCCGCGTTCTACACCGCGCACACGGGCACCCAGCCGCCGCGGCTCGGCACCCAGCACCCCACCATCGCCCCGTACGGCGCCTACACCGCGGCCGACGGCAGGGAAGTGCTCTTCTCCATCCAGAACGAACGCGAATGGGCCGCGCTCTGCGAGCAGTTCCTGGAGGACCCCGGGCTGACCGGCGATCCGCGCTTCGCCACCTCCTCCGCCCGCGTGGCACACCGGCGGGAGCTGGACGCCGTCGTCGCCGAACGCTTCGCGCGCTCCTCCTCCGAGGAGGTCATCGCCGTACTGGACCGGATCGGGGTCGCGTGCGCGGGGGTCAACTCCGTAGCCGAGTTCCTCGCGCATCCCGTGCTCGAAGGGCGGGACCGCTGGCGCGAAGTGGCCGTCCCGGGCGGTGAGTCCGTGCGGGCGCTGCTGCCGCCCGTGGACATCGCGGGGACCGCGGCCCGCATGGACCCGGTGCCGGCGCCGGGCGGGCACACCGCGTCCATACTGGGCGAACTCGGCCGCTCCGAGGCGGAGTTGGAGGAGCTGCGGGCCGACGGGGTGGTCTGACACCGGCCTGATCGGGACCGCGAACCGGTGCCGGGAACCGGTGCCGAACCGAAGCCGGCCAACCGTTGCCGCGAACCCGGTGCGGCGAGCAGCCGGGCGGCGGACCGCGCGGCCCGGCGCCCGGTCGCCCTCGTACTCCTGCTCCTTCCCCTCAGCCGCCCTGGACCGGCGCCGGACGGTCCGGCAGCCCCGCCTTCGCGGCCTCGTGCCCGTCTGCCCGCACCAGCGTCGGAATGACCTCCTCCGAGAGCGGGCCCTCCTGGCGCCTCCCCGCGGAACGCACGTAATAGATGCCGCCGGAGAGCAGCAGCCCGAAGACCCAGGCGAACGGCGCCACATCGGAGAACGCGGGCACGAGCGCCAGCACCGCGGACACGGTCGCCGACGGCACGAACGCGACGATCGCCTCCGGGTTGAAGCCGCGCCGGAAGTGGTAGGCACCGCTGCGCTCGGCGCTGAAGAGGGCGTCGACGTCGATCCTGCCGCGGCGGATCAGGTAGTAGTCGGTGAGCAGTACGGCCACCATCGGCCCGAGGAAGGCGCCCAGCCCGCCCAGGAAGTACTGGATGATCACGGGGCTGGAGTAGAGCTTCCACGGCAGCACGACGATCGCCAGCAGCGCCGTGACCATGCCGCCGCGCTTGAAGTCCAGGTACTTCGGCAGCAGGTTGGCGAAGTCGTAGGCGGGCGAGACGAAGTTGGCGACGACGTTGATGCCGATGGTGGCGATCATGAAGGAGATCGCGCCGATGACCGTCACCCACGGATTGTCGATGCGGTGGATGACCTCGACCGGGTCGGAGACGGCCTCGCCGAAGACCGAGACGGTGCCCGCGGTCATCAGCACGGCGGCCACGGCGAACGCGGTGAAGTTCACCGGCAGCCCCCACAGATTGCCGCGCCTGTAGGCCCGGTGGTCCGGTGTGAAGCGGGCGAAGTCGGCGTAGTTGAGGACCAGCGTGAGGAAGGTGGTGACGGTCAGCGAGACCGCGACGGCGCTCTCGTGGAACTGCTCGCCCGCGCTCAGCCCCGTCACGGACTTCGTCAGCGAGATGTCGCCGCCCGCCTTCACCAGCAGCCACGCGGCGAGGGCCAGCATCACGATCCACACCACGGGGCCGGTGGCGATGTCCTGGACCTTGCGGATGAACTCCATGCCGCGGGTGAGCAGTACGGCCTGCGCACCCCACATCACGAGGAACGAGATCCAGCCCAGCCTCGTCTGCCCCAGCAGCCCGCCGGTGTCGAGGCTCTCCAGGCCGGGCGATATCTGGACGGCGAGCAGCACCAGCGCCTTGGATGCGAGCCAGGTCTGGATGCCGTACCAGGCGACGGCCATGATCGCCCGGAGCAGCGCGGGGATGTTGGCGCCGTAGACGCCCCAGCTCGCACGGGCGAGCACGGGGAAGGGGACCCCGGTGCGGTGCCCGGCGTGTCCCATTCTGTTCATCATCCACTGGAGGATGCAGACGCCCGCCAGGAGCGAGAGGAAAACCTCCCAGGGCGGCAGCCCGAGCACGAACAGGCTCGCGGCAAAGGCGTAGTTGCTGATGGCGTGGGTGTCGGACATCCACAGCGCGAAGATGGAGTACGCGCCCCACTTGCGTTCCGACGCGGGCGCGAGGTCCGCGTTGCACAGGCGGGGGTCCGGGGAGGGCGAGGGGGGATTCGTCACGTGCGGGCCTTCCGTCGAGCCGGCGCTCCGGTAAGCGGAAAACGGTTTCCGCCAGACCGCGTTCGGGGCGCACCCTACGGTCCACGCCCCTCGTGACGACATGCCCGCGACGCGTTCGTCGCGCCGGCATCGGCATCCATCGGAAGGGAAGTCCGCTCAGTTTCCGCCGGGACCCGGAAGGTGCCTGCTCAGCGGCCACGACGTGATGGTCTTCGGCCTCGGCGGAGCGAAGCCGCGCACCTTGCTGGTGGACAGTCCGAGGCCCACGACCGCCTCGGCGAAGCCGACGGCGGCGGCCACTCCGTCCACGACGGGGACCCCGAGTTCCGCCTCGACGCGTTCCCGCAGCCCGGCCATTCCGCCGCAGCCGAGGCAGATCACCTCGGCGTGGTCCTCCTCCACGGCCGCACGCGCCTGCGTGAGGATCTCCCGCACGGTCCGCTCCGTGTCCTCCTCCAACTCCAGTACGCCCAGGCCCGTACCGCGTACGGACGCACAGCGCTGGAGCAGCCCCGCGGTCAGCAGCCGGTCCTGGATCTGCGGCACGGCACGGTCGAGGGTCGTGACGACGGCGTAGGAGTGGCCGAGCATCATCGCCATCTGGGCGGCGCACTCGGTGATGTCGAAGACGGGGACGTCGAGCAGTTCCTGGGCGGCCTCCCTGCCCGGTTCGCCGAATCCCGCCATCACCAGCGCGTCGAACTGCTCCTGGAACGTGGCGAGTCGGTCGAGCACGGCGACCGCGCTGAGCTGCCCCTCGAAGTGCCCCTCGATCGACTCGGGGCCCCAGAGGGGCTGGGTGGCGGTGATCTCGGTGCCGGGGCGGGCGCTCTCCTCGGCGAGCGCCCTGATCGTCGCGGTCATGGAGGCGGTGGTGTTGGGGTTGAGAACGAGGATGCGCACGGCCGCTCCAGACGTCGGGTGATCCGGCGGACGACGGCGAGACTACCGGCGGGCTCGGGGCCTCTGCCGCGGCCCTGCGGGACCCGGCTGCCGGGGTCTCGTGCGCAGCCCGTCGGGCCCGGCAAGCCGCCGCCGCTGCGCAGGCGGCCCGCCACCGCCGGGTCTATCGTCGAAGGCATGCGTCCCGGAGAGCCCAGCTACGAAATCCTCCTCCAGCCGCAGACGGCCGACTTCGAGGGCCACCCGGAACACGGCCCGGTGCTGCGGGTGATCACCGTTCATGCCACGGGCGCGGTGGGCGAGAGCGGCTATCCGCGCTACGCGGGCGAAGGGGTCGAGGCGGACATCGATCCCCGCACCCGCACCGTCGAGGCGATCACGGTCGACAACGAGGAACTGCCTTACGGATGGGTGGCGTCGGTGGCCGAACCGGGCCACGAGGCCGAGGCGAGCTGACCGGGCCCTGCGCCCGCCCGCAAGCCGTGCGGGCCTCTCATGGACGCCACGGGGCAGCGCCCCGCTCATGAGCACACCCCGGCCAGTGCTCGTCCTCTCCGCGCTAGTGCCCCATCCTGTCCGCCCGGAGCCGCACCTGCTCCGCCAGCCTGTCGAGGCTCTCGTCGAGCGCCGCGTCCACCTCGCTACCGGGCGGCGCCTGCCGCTCGTCGAAGAAGGAGAGATGCACGGTGACCGCGCTCGCACCGCCGCCGATGCCCTCGACCTGGAGCCAGCCCGCGTAGCGCCCGTCGCCGCGGGTGCCCCACTCCAGCCGCAGCCGGTCCCGGTGGGCCCGCAGCAGCGCCTGGCTGTCCCTGCCGGTCTCGTCGTCGTGCACGGTGACGGCGGGCGGTTCCCCGCTGCACACATGCAGCTCACGAGGGATCCATGTCTCGATCTGGCCGACGTCGCGAGCCTGCGCGAAGACCTCCTCGGGAAGGGCGGCCACGGTGCGGGAACGCTCGTGTTCGCTCATCGGCTCCAGGTTCCCGCCCGTATCGGGGCGAAACAGACGCCGTAGGGGCGCGGAGCCTACGCCGGCACCTCCGTCAGCCCGCCCGCACTCCCGCGACCGTCAGCTCCGTGATCCGCCGCGCGGCATCCGTGCGGAAGAGCGCGCGTCCCCGCTCGACAAGCCGGTCACGCACCGGGCCCTGCCTTACGGCACTCCCCAGTGCGGCCGTCAACTCCCGCCCGTCGCGTGCGAGTTCGGCCACCCCGGCCGCGGCCATCGCCCGCAGCCCCTCGGCGCCGTGACCTGGAAGCGGGCGGTAGCCGACCACGGGAACGCCCGCGGCGAGCGCCTGCGCGGCGGTCTGCCCCGCCGCGTTGTCGACGAGCGCGTGCGCGGACGCCATCAGGCCCGCCATGTCCTCGACCCAGCCGAGCGCGAGTGTCCCGGGAAGCGGCGCCGCCCGTCTGCGCAGCCGCTCGTCCCGGCCGCACAGCACTACGGGGCAGAACCCGGAGCCCGCCAACTCCCGCGCCGTACGCACCAGTCGGGACCCCACGCCCCACGCGCCGGCGGAGAGCAGCACCACCGGCCTTCCGGGCGCCACACGTTCGAACTCCGCTCGCCACCAGCCGGAGGCGGCAGTCCCCTCGCGCCCCGCCTGGGCCAAGCGTGCGAAGCGCTCCGCCACCACCGGCCCGGCAGCTTCCGCGGTGCTGCCCGTGACGGCCGCCGCCGTACGGGCCGCCTCCCCGGTCACGCACAGATACACGTCGTTGCCCGTATGGAGCCAGCCGCGGTGCGCCGCGAAGTCGACGACCGTCACCACGCTCGGCACCCGCAGCACTCCGCGGCGGCGCAGCCTCCCCGTCACCTGCGCCGACAGATGGAACGTGGAGATCACGGCGTCCGCCCGCCAGCGGTCGACGACGTTCATCAACTCCCGCTCGGCGAGCGCCGCCAGGGGGGCGCTGCCCGGTCTCGGCACCACCACCCCGTCCGCCGCACCCGGCTCGCGGCCTCCCGTCCCCTGGGGCCCGGACGTTCCCCGGGGACCGGACGCGAGGAAGGCCGCGTAGATCCATGCGTAGAGCCCGGGTGCGTGCCGTACCGCTCCCCGATAGCCCGCCCTCAGCGCGGGCCCCACCCCCGAGGGGAGCAGTGCCAGAACATCCTGGACGCGGGCCTCGTGGCCCTGTGAGCGCAGCCGCTCGGCGAGTTCGCCCGCGACGGCGTCGTGGCCCGCGCCCATGCTCGCGCTCAGCAGCAGAAACCGTCGGCGCACAGTGCTCCCCCAGGTCCGAGGATCGACGCCGGCCCCCGGACCAGACGTTCTTACGGAATGGCTGGGTGCCGCGCCGGGGCCCGGCGAACCGGGCCCGATCGAGTGACGCGGGCTGCTGTGCGCGGGAACCCCCACAGGCGGCCCGCGCCGATAGCCAGCATTCTGAGAGTCCTGCCCCTGATCACCCGGAGGGTGTCATGTTCGAGGGTTCTGGGCGGCTCCCGGCGCGCGGCACACAGCGCCCGGTGGCGCTCATCACCGGTGCCTCCTCGGGCATCGGGACGGCGCTCGCCGAGCTGCTCGCGACGGAAGGAAGCTGGCGGCTGCTGCTGAACGGACGTGACGAGGAACGGCTGAGCGACGTCGCGGTCCGTACCCGGGGCACGTCCCTGCCCGCCGACGTCACCGATCCGCAGGCCCGCGCACGCCTCGCCCGCGAGGCCGTCGCGCACGGCGGCCGGGTCGACGCTCTCGTCGCGGGCGCCGGCATCGGCTGGGCGGGACCCTTCACGGCGCAGCCCGTCGAGTCCATCGACAGGCTGCTGGCGGTCAACCTCTCCGCCGTGGTGCATCTGGTGCGGCTGCTGCTGCCCGGAATGGTCGCCCGCCGCATGGGCCGCATCGTCCTCATCGGCTCCATGGCGGGCAGCGTGGGCGTACGCGGCGAGGCCGTCTACGCCGCGACCAAGGGCGGTCTGATGGCCTTCGCGGACAGCCTGCGCTACGAGCTGGCCTCCACCGGCGTACGGGTGTCGATCGTGCTGCCGGGTGCCGTGGACACGCCGTTCTTCGGACGGCGCGGAGCCCCGTACCACCGCACGAGACCGAGGCCGGTACCGCCGGCGCAGGTCGCGGAGGCGGTGCGCAGGGCCATGGTCCGCGGGCGGCCCGACTCCTATGTGCCGGGCTGGCTGGGGATGCCCGCCCGGCTGCACGGCGCCGCCCCCGGCGTCTTCCGTTCTCTCGCCCAGCGCTTCGGCTAGGAGTCGTACCACGTGTGGCTGTTGGTGCTGTCCGTCGCGCTCGCCCTGCTGGCGGCCCTGGCGAACGCCGCCGCGTCCGTGCTCCAGCGGCGTGCGGCGGCGGCGGAACGGCTCGCCCCGAGCGGCGGGAGGTTCTCCTGGCTCACTCACCTGCTGCACCGGCCGGTGTGGATGTGGGGCTCGGCGATGCTGATCTTCTCGGGGATCTTCCAGGCGGGGGCGCTGGCCGCGGGCCCGCTGGCCGTGGTGCAGCCGGTGATGGCGACGGAGCTGCTGTTCACGCTGGTCGTGGGCAGCGTCTTCTTCCATCGCCGCCCGGACACCCGCGCGTGGTGGGCGTTCCTGTCGATGGTGACGGGCCTGGGCGCCTTCCTGGTCCTCATCGACCCGACGGCCGGTACGACCCGGGTCCCGGTCGGGCGGTGGCTGGCCGTGGGCGCGGTGCTGGTGGTCGTGATGGTCCTGCTGGTGCTGCTCGCGACTCGGCTGCCTTCCTCGCCGCGCGCCACCGTGCTGGGCGCGGCCACGGCCTTCGGCTTCTCCGCCACGGCGGCGCTGATGAAGGACGCCGTGGCCCGGCTCTCCGACGGGCTGGTGGCGCTGCTCACGGCATGGCAGACCTACGGCGTGGGCGTGGTGGGGCTCGGCAGCTTCCTGCTGCTTCAAATGGCGCTGCGCGCGGGGACGTTGGTGGCCTCCCAGCCCGCGCTCACCCTGGGCGACTCCCTGATGAGCGTCGTACTGGGCGCGGTCCTCTTCGACGAGCATCTGCGGGTGGGGCTGCTGGCCCTGCCGGAGCTGGGCGCGCTGGCCCTGGTGGGCGCGGGCAGCTATCAGCTGGCCAGGACCCCTGAGGTCTCAGGCGATGAGCAGGGACAGGCGTGGTGAGCACGGGAGCGTTCCGGCGCGTGCGCATGGAGCGAGCCGCCCGCGCCGCCCACGCCGCTCATCTCGCCCGTGCCGCTCGTGCCGCCCGTGCGGTGCGGGAGGGCCTGCTGGGCGCGGGGACCGCCGCGTTCACGGCCGCCGCCTGGCACATGGCTCCGGCGGCGAGCTGGCTGCCCGGCGTACGCAGGGTCGTCAGCCCGGGGCTGGACGGCCGCGGCGACCCCGGTCATGTGGCGCTCACCTTCGACGACGGGCCGGACCCGCTCAGCACCCCGTACTTCCTGGAGGAGCTGGACCGGCTGGAGGCCCGCGCCACCTTCTTCGTCCTGGGGAACCGGCTGGAGCGCTACCCGCACCTGGGGCGGCGCATCGTCGCCGAGGGCCATGAACTGGCCGTACACGGCTGGCGGCACGAGAGGTTCTGGCGCCCGAGGCCGCGCGGCGACGTGCGCGATCTGGCACGTGCGGCGGGGACGGTGCAGCGGATCGCCGGTACGAGGCCGCTCTGGTACCGGCCGCCCTACGGCGTGCTCACCGCGACCCGCCTCGCGGCGGCACGGCGGCTGGGCCTGCGCCCGGTGCTGTGGACGGCGTGGGGCCGCGACTGGACGGCGAAGGCCGACGCGGAGAGCGTCCTGCTGGAGCTGGCGAGGCGGATGGGCGGCGGCGCGACCGTGCTGCTGCACGACTCCGACCACGCCTGCGCTCCCGGCGCCTGGCACTCGGGCCTTGAGGCGCTCCCGCACCTGGTGATGCGCTGCCGTGCCGAAGGCTGGACTGTGGGGCCGCTCGCCGAGCACGGGCTGCGGTCGGCGTGAACTCCGCGTGAACTCCCTTGCCGGGTAAGGCCTTTGGCCTCGCCGAAGGCAGCGAACGCAGAGCGCCGCCCGCCCCTCCTTCCGTGCCGGGAGGCCGTTGATGCGTCCTCGTAAGGGGACGATGCGACGGTCGTACGGAGAAGGAGGCGGCGGGCGGCGGGGGCGGTGCCGAGGGCGGCGGGCGGGCGGCGGCGTCAACTGGCGTGCCGCCGCGGCCCGTTCAGCAGATGCGCGGCAGTTGCTCCCCCAACGGCAGGTCCACCACACGTGTGCCGCCGAGTCCGGTACGGGCGACCACCATGCCGGGATGTGCCTCGACGCACTCCCCGACCACCGCGGCCTCTGCTCCCAGCGGGTGGGCCCTCATCGAATCCAGGACCGCCTCGGCGTGTTCGCGCGGCACGAAGGCGACGAGCTTGCCCTCGTTCGCCACGTACATCGGATCGAGGCCGAGCACCGCGCAGGCGTTGGCCACGGGCGGCGGCACCGGCACCGCCTTCTCGTTCACCACGACCCCGACGGCCGCCGCCACCGCGATCTCGTTGAGCGCCGCGGCGAGCCCGCCCCTCGTCGGGTCGCGCAGTACATGCACATCCGGCGTGACGGCGAGCATCGCCTGCACGAGGCCCCCGAGCGCCGCGCAGTCGCTCTCGATCTCCACGCCGAACTCCAGCCCGTCCCGCACGCTCATGACGGCGACCCCGTGCGCGCCGATGGCACCGCTGACGATGACGACGTCGCCCGGCACGGCACGCTGCGGCCGGATGTCCACGCCTTCCGGGATGAGCCCGATGCCCGCGGTGTTCAGGTAGACGCCGTCGCCTCGTCCGGCCTCGACGACCTTGGTGTCTCCGGTGGCCACCTCGACTCCCGCCGTACGCGCCGCCGCGCCCAGCGCCTCGGCGACCCGGGAGACCAGCGGCACCTCGACGCCCTCCTCCAGGATGAATCCGCAGGAGAGGTACGCGGCTTGAGCCCCGCTCATGGCCAGGTCGTTGACCGTTCCGTTGACGGCGAGGTCGCCGATGCTGCCGCCGGGGAAGAACAACGGCCGTACGACGAAGGAGTCGGTGGAGAAGGCCAGCCGGGTGCCGCCGAGCGTGAGAGCCGCCGAGTCCGGCATTCCGGCGAGCAGTTCGCCGCCGAAGGCGGGCGCGAAGATGTGCTGCACGAGTTCCGAGGAGAGCGCTCCCCCGCCGCCGTGTCCCATCACCACACGTGGCTGATCGCGCAGGGGGGCGGGGCATGTCCAGCCGGAGAAGTCGGGCGCTGCGGGTTCGGTGCCCGGCTGTGCCAGGCCGGTGGTCTCAGACAACGGGGCTCCCCTCCAGCGATACGGACGCGGACTCGGCACGCTCGGCGGCCTCGGCATGCTCGGCATGCTCGGGTTCAGCCGCGGGATCGGGCTCGGCTCCCTGCCCGGGTCCGGATTCGGGTGCGGATTCGGGTGCGGACACGGGCTCCGGCACGCGCCTGGGACCGGAGACGGCTGTGTGCGCCGAATCCCGTTCACGCTTCGAACCGGGCCCGGACGCAGGCGAGTTCGCCCCCGCGGACGCGGCGTTCGTACCACCCGCGCCACCGCCCAGCCGCCGGTACAGGTAGTACGCCGCGCAGGCCCCCTCGCTGGAGACCATCGTGGCGCCCAGCGGCGTACGAGGAGTGCACACGGTGCCGAACGCCTCGCACTCATGCGGCTTCAGCAGCCCCTGAAGCACCTCGCCGCTACGGCACTCCGCAGGCTCACGGGTGTCGATGCCGCTCACCTGGAAGCGGTGCTCGGCGTCGAACTCCCGGTAGCGGGCGGCGAGTCGCCATCCGCTGCCGGGGATCACGCCGATGCCGCGCCAGGAGCGGTCGGTGACCTCGAAGATGTCGGCGAGCATCGCCTTCGCCGCCGGGTTCCCCTCAGGCGGCACCACACGTGCGTAGGCGTTGTCCACGGTGTGCTCATCGCGTTCGAGCTGCCGCACCGCGCGCCGTACGCCCTCCAGCACGTCCAGCGGCTCGAAGCCCGTCACCACGATCGGCACCCCGAACCGCTCGGCCAGCGCCGGATATTCGCCCGTGCCCATCACGCTGCACACATGCCCCGCGGCGAGAAATCCCTGCACCCGGCAGGACTCGGAGCGCATGATCGCCTCGATGGCCGGGGGCACGCGTACGTGCGAGACGAGCATGCTGAAGTTGCGGATGCCCAGCTTGCGCGCCTGATGCACCGTCATGGCGTTGGGCGGTGCGGTCGTCTCGAACCCGATGCCGAAGAACACCACTTCACGTCCGGGGTTGTCCTGCGCGAGGCGCAGCGCGTCCAACGGCGAGTAGACGACGCGCACATCGCCGCCCTCGCCGCGCACCTGGAACAGGTCTCGCCCGCTGCCGGGCACCCGCAGCATGTCGCCGTAGCTGCAGAAGATCACCTCCGGGCGGGAGGCGATCTCCAGAGCCTTGTCGATGACCTCCAGCGGTGTGACACATACCGGGCATCCGGGCCCGTGGATCAACTCCACCTCGCCGGGCAGAAGTTGGTCGATGCCGTGCCGGATGATCGAGTGCGTCTGACCGCCGCAGACCTCCATCAGCGCCCAGGGGCGGGTGACGGTGGCGTGGATGTCCTCCACCAGCCGCCGCGCCAGCTCCGGGTCCTGGAACTCGTCGATGTACTTCACTTCGCCGCCTCCTTGGCCGCCGACTCCCAGGGGTCGCCGAACTCCTCCTCCAGCAGACCGAGTTCCTCGAACAGCGCGAGCGTCTGCCGCGCCGACTCCTCGTCCAGCCGCTGCAACGCGAAGCCGACGTGGACGATCGCGTACTCCCCGGGCCTCAGGTCCGGCAGGTACTCGCAGCACACCTCCTTGGCCACGCCGCCGAAATCGACGGTGGCCATGCGGGTGCCGTCCCGCTCCTTGATCTCCAGCACCTTGCCGGGTACCGCCAGGCACATGGTGTTCTCCTCGCTCTTACGGGGTGGGGGTGGTCGGAGGGCGTCCGGTCCCGGCCGCGACGTCAACGGGCGGAGCTTGTACGGGTGTTCGCGGCCGGTGCGCTCATGTCCGCGTACGGCCCGTGGACGGTCCGGCGTCCGGGGGCCCGTCCGCCCCGGCGCGCGCCGCGATCATCAACTGGCCCAGCGCGAGCCCTCCGTCGTTGGGCGGTACGAGGCGGTGACGCAGCACCGTGAAGCCGTCCTCGCGCAGGCGCCTCGCACAGTCCGCCGACAGCAGGGAGTTGGCGAAGACGCCGCCGCTGAGCGCGACCGTGCCGAGGCGGTGGCGCTCCCTTGCGATACGGCACACACGCAGTACGAGCGCCGCCACGGACCGGTGGAAGCGCAAGGCGGTCGCCCCGGCCGGGACACCCGCCCGTACGTCCGCGACGATGCCCTCCAGCACCGGCGCCGGATCGCAGGCGAGGGCTTCCCCCGCGGTCGTCGCGATCCTGAACGCCCAGTCGTGGCCGCCCAGTTCGCCACCGTGGCCGCAAGGTCCGCCGGGCTCGCCGTTCGCGCTCTGCCCCCCGTGCCTGTCGTGCTCGCCGTGCTCGTAGCGGGACGCCGCCGCCTCCAGCTCCATGGCCGCCTGCGCCTCGTAACCGGCGTGGTGGCACACGCCCGCGAGCGAGGCGGCCGAGTCGAAGAGGCGCCCCATGCTGGAGGTCGGCACACAACTGGTGCCGCGCTCCAACTGCACGGCCAGCGCCTTCAGTTCGTCGTCCGGGCAGGCGGCCACCGGAGGCAGATCCGCGTCCCACGGCATGCCTGCCGCATGGAGATGGGCGAGCGCCATCCGGTACGGGCGGCGCACCGCCGCGTCGCCGCCGGGCAGCGGCACCGGGCTGAGATGCGCCAGCCGCCGGTAGCCGTCGTAGTCGGCGAGCAGGAACTCACCGCCCCATACGCTCGCGTCGTCCCCGTAGCCCGTACCGTCGAAGGCGACGCCGATGACGGGCGCACTGCCGTCCAGACCGTGCTCCGCCATCACCGAGGCGACATGGGCGTGATGGTGCTGCACCCGGCTCAACTGCCGTCCGCCCGCGTTGCGTTCGGCCCAGCCCACGGAGCGGTATCCGGGGTGCCTGTCGGTGACCAGCAGCGACGGCGACACCCCCGTGATGTCCGCCAGTTGGCGTGCCGCACCGTCGAACGCCGTCAGCGTCGCCAGGTCGTCCATGTCGCCGATGTGCGCGGAGAGCCATGCGTGGTGGCCCTCGCCGACGCAGAAGGTGTTCTTCAGATCTCCGCCCACCGCGAGCGCCGGCACCACTGGCCGGGGCAGATTGACGGGGAACGGCGCATAGCCGCGTGAGCGCCGCACGGGCAGTTGCTCCCCGTCGGTGATCCGGACGACCGAGTCGTCACAGGGCACTTGAATCGGCCGGTCGTGCGTCAGCCAGGCGTCGGCGAGGGGAGCGAGCCGCTCCATGGCGTCGTCGTCGCGGGTGACGATCGGCTCACCGCCGAGGTTGCCGCTGGTCATCACCAGCAGCCGCGGTCCCCCTTCGTCGCCGGGAAGACCGAGCAGCAGATGGTGCAGCGGCGTGTACGGCAGCATCACCCCCAAGTCGGCACTGCGCGGCGCCACTTCGCCGGCGACGGCGAGACCGGGCGCATCTGCCGCGGGTACGTCCAGGCGACGGCGCAGCAGCACGATCGGGCGGCGGCCTCCACTGAGCAGACCTCGTGCGACGGCGTCGAGGTGCACCAGCCGCTCCACGTCGTCCAGATCGCGCGCCATCAGTGCGAACGGCTTGTCACCGCGCTGCTTGCGCCGCCGCAGCAGCCGTACGGCATCGGGGTTCGAGGCGTCGCAGGCCAGGTGGTAGCCGCCGAGTCCCTTGACGGCGACGACCGCGCCCTCGGCGAGCAACTGCCGTGCGGCGGCGACCGGTTCGGCGTTCGCGGAGGGCCCGCCGTGGCGCGAGCCCGAGTCCGCGCTCCCGGCTGCCTCCCGCCCACGCATGCGCAGCCGCAGCCGCGGCCCGCAGTCATGGCACGAGACGGGCTGCGCATGGAAACGCCGGTCACCGGGGTCCGCGTACTCGCGTGCACAGCGCTCGCACATCGCAAAGCGGTCCATGGTGGTGTGGGCACGGTCGTAGGGCAGCCCCGTGACGATCGTGAAGCGCGGCCCGCAGTGCGTACATGTGATGAAGGGGTGCCGGTAGCGCCGGTCGGCCGGATCGCTCATCTCGGCGAGGCAGTCGGCACAGGTCGCGGTGTCGGGAGCGACGAGAGTGCGGGCGGTGCCGCCGCTGCCTCGCGACTCCGCGATGCTGAAGCCGCGCCCTCCTGCCGGCTCCATGGGCTCGTGGGTCACCGACTGGACCACGGCCAGCGGCGGAGCGTCCGCCGTCACGCGGCCGCAGAACGCGGCGAGCGCATCGGGCACGCCCTCGACCTCGGCGACGACGCCGTCCCCGGTGTTGGCGACGTGCCCGGTGAGCCCCAGCTCCCCGGCCAGCGCGTAGACGAACGGCCGGAATCCGACGCCCTGTACCACTCCGCGCACGGTCACCTTGCGCCGCTCCACTCCGCGCCGGCGCCCACTCTGCGGGCGTTCCGTACGGGCACCCGCGGCGCGATCAGCGCCCGTCGCGCCTGCTGCGCCCGCCGCGTCTCCCGCACCGATGCGCGCGTCCGTCGCCGTGCCCTGCCGCGGGTTCACGAGCGTCCGCGGACCGGCACGCCGCCCGCCATCGCGTCGTCCACGCCGCCGGGTTCGACGCCCGTACCGCCGCCGGCCACGGAATCGCCCACGCCGTCGGACCCGTTCCGTGCCATGACCGGCCGGTGCACCGCCCCGCCCGCGGCGACGGCCAGCGCCCGCTCCAGTACGAGCCCCACGCCCGTCCCTCTCCGCGCCGAGGTGACCGCCACCTCGACCCCCGGGTTGACCTGGCGGACGTTGGCACGGAAGGCGTCCTCGTCGAACCCGGCGGCCTCGGCGATGTCGTCCTTCGTGACGACCACCAGGTGCGCCAGCCCGAACGCCGTCGGGTACTTCAGCGGCTTGTCCTCGCCCTCCGTCACCGACGCCAGTACGACACGCAGCGACTCCCCCAGGTCGTAGGAGGCGGGGCAGACGAGGTTGCCGACGTTCTCCACGAACAGCAGCCGCGTCCCGTCCGGCAGCCAGCCGTCCAACTGCGCCCGCAGCATGTCGGCCTCCATATGGCAAAGCCCGTCCGTGAGCACCTGCTTGACGGGCACACCGGCACGTGCCAGCCGTTCCGCGTCGTGCTCGGTGGCCAGATCCGCCGTCAGCGCCGCCACCGGCACTCCGCGCGACGCGGCGAGCGCCAGTTCCGCTTCGAGCAGCGCCGTCTTCCCGCTTCCGGGGCTTGAGAGCAGATTGACGACCGTGGTTCCGCGCGCCGCCAGTTCGGTGCGCAGCGCCCCGGCGCGCTCGTCGTTCTTCACGAGCACCGCCTGATGCAGATCGACGACTCGGCACATGGGTCTCAGCTCTCCTCGGCCTGTACGGATGCGGGGTGTGCGGTGCGGGCGGGCGGTTCGCCGTCCGCGTGGCGGAGCCCGGTGATCTGCAACTCGCGTCCGGCGACGAGTTCTGTCCTGCCGCCTTCGCACTGTGGGCAGCACAACTGGGGCGGCATTCCCGTGGCCCATTCCGCTCCGCACGGTTCGCAGCGGGCGCGGCCCGGCACGAAGTCGATGAGGAGCGAGGCGCCGTCGAGCGGGGTGCCGGCACAGGCGAGTGAGAAGCAGAAGCGCAGCGAGTCGGCCACCACACCGGCGAGTTCGCCGAGCCGGAGCCGTACGGCGGTCACCTTTTCGTGCCCCTTCGCAGCGGGGGCCTCCGTCGCCTGCTCCACCATCGCGACCGCGATGGACATCTCGTGCATCTCATCCCTCCGCTTCGCGGTTCATTACAGGCACGGGCCCGGGGGCCCTTTCCTGACACGCCGCCCTCCCGGGACAAGGTGATCCGTTCGGCCCCCTTGTCCCGGCGCGCTTACGTTGTGGCCTATCTATGCATATGTCAGATTTTTCTACGGCTCTGCTCTGAGAGCCGTACGGGCGGTCGGCGACGGTGCGAAGGGATCGGTCCCATGAGCGACGAGGCGGCAACGGCGACCACGGCCACGGCGGTAGCGGGGACGGGGACGGAGGGGGAAGCGCTCGACGAGATCCACATTCTCTGGACCTCGGAGGGCATGAGCTGCGACGGCGACACCGTGTCGGTGACGGCGGCCTCGCTGCCCAGCCTCGAGGACGTCGTGCTCGGCGCGATCCCCGGTCTGCCCAAGGTCCATCTGCACAACAAGGTCCTGGCGTACGAGACCGGCGAGGACTTCATGACGGCGTTCCGCAAGGGCGCCGCGGGCGAACTCGGCCCGTTCATCCTCGTCGTCGAGGGGTCCGTACCGAACGAGAACATCAACGGCGACGGCTACTGGACGTCGATGGGCAACGACCCGCACACCGGCGAGCCGATCACCTTCAACACCTGGATCGACCGCCTCGCCCCGCAGGCATGGGCCGTCGTCGCCATCGGCACCTGTGCGACGTACGGCGGGATCCACGCGATGGCTGGCAATCCCACGGGCTGCATGGGGCTGGTGGACTACCTCGGCTCCGAGTACCGCTCCCGTGCGGGCCTGCCGGTCGTCAACGTCCCCGGCTGCCCGGTCCAGCCGGACAACTTCATGGAGACGCTGCTGTGGGTGCTGCACCAGGCGGCGGGGCTCGCACCGACCATCCCGCTGGACGAACAGCTGCGGCCCACCTGGCTGTTCGGCAAGACCGTCCACGAGGGCTGCGACCGAGGCTCCTACTACGAGCAGGGCGACTTCGCCAAGGACTACAACTCCCCCAAGTGCCTGGTGAAGGTGGGCTGTTGGGGCCCGGTCGTCAACTGCAACGTCACCAAGCGCGGGTGGATGGACGGCATCGGCGGCTGCCCCAACGTGGGCGGCGTCTGCATCGGCTGCACCATGCCGGGCTTCCCCGACAAGTTCATGCCGTTCATGGACGAGCCTCCCGGGGGCTCGCTCTCGTCTGCGCTGGTGAGCCTCTACGGGCCGTTCATCCGCAGCATGCGGTCGATCACCAACCGGTCCGCGGACCGGGAACCGAAGTGGCGGCACAACGAGCCCGCCCTCACCTCCGGCTACCAGCCCCGCTGGACCGGCCGCGAGTAGTCAGCGAAGCGACCTGCGAGAGGAACGAGAAGTGGCCACCGCCCAGCAGTCCGCCAAGAAGCCCGCCAGCGGGGAACGTGAACTGACCGACGTGGCCTTCGATCCCATCACCCGGATCGTCGGCAACCTCGGCATCTACACGAAGATCGACTTCCCGGGCCGGCAGGTGGCGGAGTGCCGCAGCACCTCGTCGATCTTCCGCGGATACAGCGTCTTCATGAAGGGCAAGGACCCGCGCGACTCGCACTTCATCACCAGCCGCATCTGCGGCATCTGCGGCGACAACCACGCCACTTGCTCGGTCTACGCCCAGAACATGGCCTACGGCGTGAAGCCGCCGCCGCTCGCCGACTGGATCATCAACCTCGGCGAAGCGGCCGAGTTCATGTTCGACCACACGATCTTCCAGGACAACATGGTCTTCGTCGACTACTGCGAGCGCATGGTCAGGGAGACCAACCCGGGCGTCTGGGAGCGTGCCGAGCGCACCCCCGCGCCCCGCGCCGGGGCCCACGGCCACCGCACGATCGGCGACATCATGCGCTCGTTCAACCCGTTCGAGGGCGAGACGTACAAGCAGGCGCTGGTGATGAGCCGGCTGACCCGTGAGATGTGCTGCCTGATGGAGGGCCGCCACGTACATCCGTCGACGCTCTACCCGGGCGGCGTCGGCACGGTGGCCACACCGCAGCTCTTCACCGACTACCTGGTGCGGCTGATGCGCTGCCTGGACTTCGTCAAGCGCGCGGTCGCGATGAACGACGACGTCTTCGACTTCTTCTACGAGGCACTGCCCGGCTACGAGGAGGTCGGCCGCAGGCGCACGCTGCTCGCCTGCTGGGGCTGCTTCCAGGACCCCGAGGTCGTCGACTACGACTACCGCACGATGAACACCTGGGGTAACTCGATGTTCGTCACCCCGGGCATCGTCGTCGACAACGAGCTGGTCACCACCGACCTCGTCGACATCAACCTCGGCATGCGCATCCTGCTGGGCAGCAGCTACTACGAGGACTGGGCCGCCGAGGAGACCTACGTGGACCGTGACCCGCTCGGCAACCCCGTCGACCGGCGCCATCCCTGGAACCAGACGACGCTGCCGCAGCCCCAGAAGCGCGACCTGGAGGGCGGCAACTACAGCTGGGTGATGAGCCCCCGCTGGTACGACAGACGCACGGGCGACCACCTCGCCCTCGACACCGGCGGCGGCCCCATCGCACGCCTGTGGGCGACGGCCCTGGCGGGCAAGGTCAGGACCCCGCACGTGCGTTCCACCGGGCGCAGCGTCCAGATCGACCTGCCGAAGACGCCCTCGACGCCCGAGACCCGGCTGGAGTGGAAGCCGCCGGCCTTCCCCAACACCCTGGAGCGCAACCGGGCGCGGATGTACTTCGTGGCGTACGCCGCGGGCATGGCGCTGTATTTCGTAGACCGCGCGCTGGCGGAGGTACGCGCCGGACGCACCAAGGTCTTCGAGGACTTCAAGGTGCCGGAGGAGGCCATCGGCGTCGGCTTCCACGAGGCGGTACGCGGAGTCCTCTCCCACCACCTCGTCATCCGCGACCGCAAGATCGCCAACTACCACCCGTATCCGCCGACTCCGTGGAACGCCAGCCCCCGCGACCACTTCGGCACGCCCGGCCCGTACGAGGACGCCGTGCAGGGGATGCCCCTGTTCGAGGAGAACGGCCGGGAGAACTTCAAGGGCATCGACATCATGCGTACCGTCCGCAGCTTCGACCCTTGCCTGCCGTGCGGCGTGCACATGTATCTCGGCGGTGGGCGGACCGTGCGGGAGAGCCACTCGCCGACCTTCGGCGCACTCGCGTGACGGCGGCGGGCATGGGATGGAACGAGCGTGAGGCACGTCGACACGTCGCCCGCACCGAGGAGTTGCTCTCCGGGCTGGACGCCCTCGCCGACACCGCCGCACGCGAGCAGGCACTCGACGCCCTGCACGCACTCGCGGAGATGTACGGGGAGTGCCTGGCCCGGGTGATGAACCTGCTGGACGAGTCGGCACGTTCGGCCCTCGCGGACGACGAACTGGTGGGACGGCTGCTGCTCGTGCACGAGTTGCACCCCGAGACGGCGGAGCAGCGCGTGCGCAGGGCGCTCGCCGACGTGCCGGGTGTGACGGTGGTGTCCGCCGGCGAGGCGGAGGTGAGGGTGCGCCTCGCCCCGCAGGGCTGCGGCTCCCCGCCCGTGGAGGAACTCGCGCGGAACGTACGGGAAGCGGTGGCCTGTGCGGCGCCCGAGGTGGACCGGGTGGAGACGGAGGAGGCGCGGCCGGAGCCTTCCGTGATTCCGGTGGACGCCCTGTTCCGGGGAACGTCCCCTGCGGCCTCGCCGCAGCCCGCCGGGTACCGGTGACGGGCGTGACGTCCGCAACGCCCTTGGGGGCGACGGAGGTTGAGGCCACGGAGCTCGGTGGCGGGCCCGGCGGCGGGCTTCGCGCGCTGCTGCGCCGCCCCGCCGCCGAGAGGCCGGCACCGGGAGAGGCAGCGGAACGGGACACGGCCGAGCGCTGCGATCTGTGCGCCGAGCCGCTGCCGGAGGGCCACCGCCACATGCTCGACGTACAGCGGGGCGCGGTGCTGTGCGCCTGCGGACCGTGCGGGCTGCTCTTCCCGCAGTCCACGGCGGGCGGCAGGCATTACAAGCCGCTGCCGGAGCGCAGGCTGCCGCTGCCGGACCTGCGGATGGACGCGATGCTCTGGGCCCGGCTGGGTGTGCCCGTGGGCCTGGCCTTCTTCGTACGCGACGGGGCGAGCGGCGAGATCCGCGCGGGGTATCCCAGTCCGCTGGGCGTGACCGCCTCATCCGTGGAAGCGGAGGTCTGGGAAGAGCTCGCACGGGGGTACCCGGAGCTGGCAGAACTCGCGGACGACGTGGAGGCACTGCTGGTGCACCGCACGGACGGCCCGGCACCGGGCCAGGAGGGCACGAGGACGGGCCGGGGCGCCGAGCCCGGTGACGGCGGAACGGCCGCCGACAGCGGCGCGACCGGGCTGGACCGTCCGCGCCCGGCGGGCACCGCGCACGCCCCCTGCCGGCAGTGGATCGTCCCGCTGGACGACTGCTACCGGCTCGCCGCGCTCGTCCGTACGCACTGGCGGGGCCTGTCCGGCGGCCCCGAGGTACGCGAGCACATCGACGCGTTCTTCGCGGGACTCGCATGCCCGTCCCGCACCGCAGACGAACCGAGGAGTGAGCATGGCTGAGATCGAGGTCGGCAAGCCCCATGTACGGATCGACAAGGCCGCACATGTGAGGGGCGTGCGGCAGGGCAACCACGAGGGCGCCTACAAGAAGCAGCCGGGGCATCTGCCCGACGACACCTCCACCGCGCGCAGGTCGACGGGCGTCCACTCGAAGTCGAAGGACCCGATCGTGCCCGGCATGCCCAACCTCTCTCTCCCCCGCGTGAGCGCGCGGACCATGCCCGGCGCCGGTACGCGTACCGGCGCCGGGCGGCGTATGGACCTGCCGGACCTGGAGTTCGCCGTCACCGGGGCCCGCGCGCTGCGTGACGCTGCCGTGCCGACGCTGGTCTTCCGGCTGGCGGTCCGGCGTACCGGAGGCGGCGTGATCCGCTCGGTCTCCCTCGCCACGGACGTGAGGATCGCGGCCGCCCGGCGCGGCTACGAGCATGCCGATCCCCTGGTCATGGCCCGCCTGTTCGGCCAGCCGGAACAGTGGGCGACGAGCATGCGTCCGCTGACGTGGGCCCGTCTCACCACGGTCGTCCCGGCCTTCGACGAGCACACCGAGACGGAGCTGCCGGTGCCGTGCAGCCGCGACATGGACCTCGCCGTCACCTCGTACTTCCATGGCGTACGCGACGGCGAGGTCCCGCTGGAGTTCCTCTTCAGCGGGACCGTCTTCCACGACGGGCCCGACGGACGGCTGCGCACCGCGCAGATCTCCTGGTCCAAGGACGCCTCCTGGCGGCTGCCCGCCGCCCTCTGGCACGAGACGACCGGCCGCTACGACGGCGGCACGAGCTGGCTGCCGCTCTCCCCCGGCGCCTACGGCGGGCTCGCCGCACACCGGGACCGGCACGCGCTCACCGGCTGGGACGAGACGGTCGCCGATCTGCTTGCCCGCGCGGGCGGCGGCACCGCCGTGGGAGGTGCGTCGTAGTGGACGCCGTGGAGAAGATCGCGAGGGCGTGCCTCTACGAGGGGTACCTGCTGTGGCCGTACCGCAGGGGCGCGTTGAAGAACGCACGGCGCTGGACCTTCGGCGGGGTCTATCCGAGGCGCTGCGCCGAGGCGATCGGCGAGCCGTCGCGCATGCGGGCGCAGGTGCTGCTGCGCGGCGGCCCGGCGGCGAAGCTGCGGGTGCACGTGCGGTTCCTGCATGTCGTGGACCGTCAGGTGTACCGGAACGGGCCGACCGGTCCGGCGCCGGTGGACGAGCTGCGCGTCGAGGGGCACAGCCATCTGACGTGGCAGGAGGCGACCGAGCGCCGCTGGGTGTGCCCTCCGTGGTCGCCGCGGCGCGGGCCTCGCACCACGACGATCGACATCGCGGCGGGCGCGGACCGTGAGGCGCTGCGCGCGGAGTCGGGCAGCGTCGCCGGAACACTCGTACGTAGCTGGCAGCGCCTGAGCGGCAGTGTGCGGCTCAGCTCCGAGCCCGTCACGGACACGGTGATGCGCGTGACGGCGGACATCCAGAACACCTCTCCGTGTCCGGTTCCGGCGGCGGGGGCGCGGGGCGCACGTGACGCACTGGCGCCGTACGCCTTCGCCTCGACGCACATCGTGCTGCACACGGACGCCGGTGAGTTCGTGTCGCTGACCGACCCTCCGGAGGAGCTGAGGGAGCCCGCCGCGGCCTGCGAGAACGTGGGCGTATGGCCCGTACTGGTGTCGGAGGACCCGGACGCCGCGGTACGCAGCCCGCACTACTCGACGGGAGTGCTCTGCTCGCCGATCACGCTCTACGACTATCCGGCGGTCGCGCCCGAGTCGCCCGGCGACCTCTTCGACGGCGGTGAGATCGACCAGTTGCTGATCCTCAGCGTCCTGAGCCTGACCCCGCAGGAGCAGGAGGAGGCCAGGGCCAGCGATCCGAGGGCGCGGGAGATCCTGGACCGCTGCGCGTCGCTGGAGCCGGAGGAGCTTTCGGCCCTGCACGGCACGATCCGCGCCTTCGGGCCGACTGCGGAGATCCGATGAGCACGGGCGGCGAGCGGACGAGCCGGGGGACGGACCGCGGACGGGCAGGAAACGGACGGGCGGACAACAGGCCGCCGGCAGGCGGCGAACCGGCGGACAGTGAGCGCACGGTCGGCGCCTCGCGCACGGTTGTCGCCGGAGGCGTACGGATCGGCCGCGGCAGCCGGGTGCGGCTGCGCCCCGGGCGGTCTGCCGACGTGCTCGATCTGGCGCTCACGGGCCGCACTGCCGAGGTCGTCGCCGTCGAGGAGGATCTGGAGGGCCGGGTCCAGGTGGTGGTCACGGTCGACGGGGACGAGGGCCGGGACTTCCGAACGGGACTTGGGCACCGGTTCTTCTTCACCCCCGCCGAAGTGGAGCCCGTAGAGCCGGGCACGCGGGGGCCACGCATCCTGGTCGCGGGCATCGGCAATATGTTCATGGCCGACGACGCCTTCGGGCCCGAGGTCGTGGCCGCGATGCGCGGCCGGTCTCTCCCGGACGGCGTGCACATCGCGGACTTCGGAATCCGCGGAATGGATCTCGCCTACCGGCTTCTGGACGGTTACGACGCGGCGGTGCTCGTCGACGCCGCGCCGCGCGGCCGTGAGCCCGGCACGGTCCAGGTCATCGACCCGGGCCCGATGCCCGCCGCGTCCGGGTCCGCCCGGCGCGCGCTTCCGCAGGCGCACGGCATGGACCCGGTGCAGGTGCTGGCGCTCGCGCGTCAGCTCGGCGAGGGGACTGACCGGCCGCAGCCGCTGCCCCGTGTGCTCGTGCTGGGCTGTGAGCCGTCGGTTCGGATGCGCGGCGACGAGCCGGATGTGGTGGTCGGGCTGAGCAGGCCGGTACGGGAGGCGGTGCCGCGGGCCGCCGGGATGCTGGAGTCGCTGGTCGGCGAGCTGCTGCTCGATCCGCACCGCGACCTGAGCCTGCCGGTCGGCCGTACCGGGTCTCCGGCAGCCGGTGCCGAGCCGAGGAGGGAGGTGAGGAGATGAGGAGAGGGATCTTCGTTCCGGCGGTCGCGGTGCGAGTGGCCGTCGGCGCCGTGGTCGTGGCGGTGGCGGCGATGGCCGCCGTGAGCGCTCCGGACGCGGTGCGCTACTTCAAGATGAAGACGATGTGAGCGAGGGGGCGCGCGGGACTCGCCACCGCACGGCGGGGTATGCCGGGGGCGGCCGGTCACCTCATCCGTGAGTGCACGGTGAACAGGCCGCCCTCGGGGTCGAACAGCCCGGCCGTCCGCCCGAAGGGATTGTCGGCGGGACCGGTGGCGACGGCGCCGCCCGCCGCGACAGCGCTCTTGACGGCGTCGTCGACGTCGTCCACGGAGAACGAGGCGTGCCAGCGGGGACGGATGTGCGGGTCGGGCGCCGACTCGATGGCGCCGCCCCGGATGGTGGCCACCGCTCGCCCGTCGACCCTTACGACGACCGCCTCGTGCTGGTAGTCCACCTCGCAGCGTCCGGACTCGGACGCCCAGTCGAAGACCTCGGCGTAGAAGATGGCAGCCGCGAAGGCGTCCCTGGTGCGCAGTTCGAGCCGGGCCGGGAGGTCTCGGTTCGCGGCGTCCCAGCTTGAGAGCACTCCCCCTCCCAGAAACCGAAGGTCGCACCGGCGAGGTCGGCCGCCAGCGCGGTACGGCCCTCGCCCATGCGGATCGGGCCGACCGCGACGGTCGCGCTCCGCTCACGTACGCGTGCGGCGGCGGTGTCGGCGTCCGTTACGGAGAAGAACGGCGTCCACTGGACGGCGACGCCCATGGTGCGGGCGATGGCGCCGAGCCCGGCAACGGGCACACCGTCGGCGTAGGCGACGCTGAACTCCTCGCCCATGCTGCCCGGCCGGAAGGACCAGCCCAGCACCTCTCCGTAGAAGCGCTGGGCGCCCTCCAGCCCGCCGGTCGCCAGGCTCACCCAGCACGGCGCTCCGTGGACCGGTGGCGCTTCGCGGGCCATGCCCGTCCTCCTCGCTGCCCCGGCCGCGTATCCGATCAGCGGCCCAGTGCCTTCTGAAGCTGGCGCTTGTTCATCGAGGAGCGGCCCTCGATGCCGCGCTGACGGGCCTCGTTGTAGAGCTGGTCGCGGGTGGGACCGGACTTGGGGCCCATGCCCCTGCCGGAGCGGGTGCCGCCGCGTGCCGCCGCCGACTTGCCCTGGGTGGACGTGCGGCTGGCGCGCTGCGCCTCGCCCGTACGGGCACGCTCCTTGTTGACGGTACGGGAGGCGATCTCCTTCGCCCTGCCCTGGGAGGCGCCGCGCTTCTTGGCGCCCTCCTTGATGTGCTCGTACTGCCGTTCACGCTTGGCGTTCGACCCTGCGGGCATGACTCCTCCAATTTCGCGTTGGAATCAGTGGCCCGGTTACCCCTCCACCAGGATTGCTAACAACTACGGGCGAAACGCATCGGACGTCTGCTCGAATGCCCGACCGGGCGCCACGGGGCGCAAGCGGGCCTCCGGGCCGGTCAGGGCTTGCGGGCGACCGCTCCGTAGCAGGCCGCTTCGACGTCGGTGACCTGGGAGAGGTCGTGCTCCGGGTCGGGGCGCCAGCGGTGGGTGACGGTGATCCCCGGGTCGAGCAGTTCCCATCCGTCGAAGAAGCGCGTGAACTCCTCGTGCGTACGGGCCTGTACGGGCGTGCCCGCCGCCTCGTAGGCGGCGAGGGCGCGTGCCAGGCCCCCGGGGTCGAAGTCCGGCGTGACATGGCTGATCGTGAGGGTGCTGCCGGAGGGCAGGGCCTCCTTGAAGTACTCGACGACGCCGTGCGCGGTGTGCTCGCCGGGGATGAAGTGGAGCAGCGCGATCAGGCTGAGCGCGACCGGGCGGCCGAGGTCGAGCGTCTCGCGCACTTCCGGTGAGTTCAGCAGGGCCTCGGGGTCACGGGCGTCGCCATGGGAGTAGGCGGTGCGGCCCTCGGGGCGGCTGCGCAGCAGGGCGTGGGCGTGGGTGAGGACGATGGGGTCGTTGTCGGTGTAGACGACGCGGGCGTCCGGGGCGGTGGCCTGGGCGATCTCGTGCAGGTTCGGCGAGGTGGGTATGCCGGTGCCCACGTCGAGGAACTGGCGCATTCCGAGCTGTGACAGATGCCTCACGGAGCGGTGCATGAACTGCCGGTTGGCGCGGGCGGCGACGAGCACCTGGGGGAAGACGGCCATGGCCTTGCCGGCGCTCTCGCGGTCGGCGGGGAAGTTCGTGGTGCCGCCGAGGAAGTAGTCGTACATCCTCGCCGAGTGGGCCCGGTCCAGCTCCAGATCCAGTTCCACTGCGCCCTCGTCAACGGCCACCGGTTTCCCGCCTTTCTCCGATTCGTCGGCGTGTGCGCACGCCGTGGCGGCTATCGTGCGCCACTTGTGCGAACTTGCCCAGGGCACATGGGATTTGGGGGCGCGGACCGGCCATGGGGCGGCGTGAAGGCGCCGGCGCGGATGGCCGTGGCAGGGGGCGCACAGGGGAGGGCGAACGGGGCACGGTAGCGGGGCTTTCACTCTGTGTAGTATTTTGGCCGGACTTCCGTGGACACGGGCCGCTGCGGCCTGTTCGCGCCTTCTGACCGATGCACTCCCACGAGAGGCTCCTCGATGAGCGCCGAGGACCACCGACCGCCGGGCACGGGAAGTCTCAAAGCCCGGCTCGCGAGCACGACCGCTTCCACGACCTCTGCCAGGGCCGCTGCCGCGGCGGCTGCCGCCGGCGACGCCCCGGACGTCGCCGACAGGGCGGGCGGGGAAGTGCCGTACAGCACTGAGGAGTTACGCGAGGGCGAGCACGCGCACCAGATGCACGGGGGCGAGGCGCAGGACGAGGACGCCCGGCGGCGGCTGATGCTCTCCTTCGACGCTTTCGACGCCTCCCACCACCGGCTGTGGCTGCGCTACGCGCACACCCAGGCCGGAAGCCGGGAGGCGGCGCGGCAGATCGTCGAGGACGCCTGCCGCCATCTGCTGGAGCACTGGGAGCACGCGCTGCGTCAGGAGTCGCTCACCGAGTACGCGTGGACGGTGCTCAAGGAGCACGTCGCGCACTGGCTCAAGGAGCGGGGGCTGCGGCCCCGGCTGGCGGAGACGGCGGCCTTCCACGCGGCCGTCCGCAAGGCGCTGCTGCATGAACTGCGGGACGAATTCGCCGTGCTGGAAGGCGAGATGGGGCTCTACGCGGCGATCGGGCGTCTGCCGGAGCGGCAGTACGACGTGGTCGTGCTGCGGTACGTCCTGGGCTGCTCCGAGGAGGAGGTCGCGGGGTTTCTCGGTTTCGAGACCGCCTCCGTGCGCTCGCACATACGCTATGCGAAACGGAAGCTCGCCCGGGAGCTGCGTACGGCGCCGGGGCCCGGCACAGGGGACGGCTGATGCGGGGGAGGTTCGAACACCGCACCATCGACGCGCTGTTGAGTGACGCGGAGGTTCTGACCGAGGACTACGACGACGGCGACGTGGACGCGGTGCGCCGCCGGTTGCTCGCGGGCGCGGACCCGGGGGCGGACCCAGGGGCGGCCGAGGCCGGTGAATGTGCGGCGGGTCCTGCGGCGGCGTCTGCGGTGCCGGCCGGAGGTGTGCCTCCCGCGGTTTCGGCCCGTACGGGCGTACGGGCGCGGCCGTATCCGACCGAGTGCGAACAGGCGGCGCACGACCTCGACTTGGCGGTGAGCCTCGTCGTCAACGCCCCGGAGGCGGCGGCCGGTCTCGCGCGGCTCGTCGACGACCAGGACTCCATCGCACCCGAGGGCGCACTCGTCTTCGGCTGTCTGCTGCATCTGGCGCGCTATCGCGAAGCGGCGCAGTTCTGGTGGCAGTTCGCCGCCGGCGGCGGTTCCAGGACCGCCGCCTTCTGTCTGTGTCTGCACCATCGGCGGCACGGGGAGTTCCGGGACGCCGACTACTGGCGTGCCCAGTCGGCGAGGCTGGCACAGCGGGCCCATACGCCGGGAGTTGCCCCTCCCCGGCGGCAGCGGCCGACGGCCAGGCCCCTCCTTCCCGACGGGGTGCGGCACGGTCTGCTCAGCCAGTGCCACGGCGGCGGGCATCCACGGCTGCCGCATGCGCTGGAGGCGGTGATCCACCGGCTCCCCGTCCTGGACGACGACGAGGACTTCGGTGAGATCCCGCAGCCCGCAAGGGACTTGGCGGGACATCTCACAGCCCTGTGACCTGACTCGGCTCACGAGGCGAGGCTGAGGCACGCGCAACGCGGTGGCCTGCGCAGAACGCTTCGGGGCGCTGATGGATGTGCCCGCTTGCCGGACGGCGATCAGGGATCTGCGGTGGCGCACGAGCGGGCGTTCAAGTCCGTGCTGACCGAGGTCCGTCACCGCCGTGGCCGGTGCCAGTGCCGGTGCCGGTGCCGGTGCCGGTGCCGGTGCCGGTGCCGGGATGATCTCCGAGCCCGCCCGTGAAGGCATCGAGGGCGCCGGACCCTTGAGCCGACTCAGATCACAAGAGCCACGATCATCACCTGACAGGACCCGCCTGAGCTTTGACGCATGCCGATATGGGCATATGATGAGCCCATGGCACGAGCAGCGACGACGTCGGACGTCTTCAACGCGATCGCCGAGCCGCGGCGCCGGGAGATCCTGGTGCTGTTGCGGGCAGGTGAGCGGCCGGTGACCGACCTGGCCCGGGAGCTGGGGATGGACCAGCCGCGCGCGTCCAAACACCTGCGGGTACTCCGGGAGGTCGGGCTGGTGCGGGACCGCAAGGCAGGCAAGCAGCGCCTCTACGGCCTTGACGCCCGCGGGCTGCGGCCGGTCCACGAGTGGACCGGCGGATTCGAGCGGTTCTGGAACGAGAGCTTCGACCGGCTGGACACATACGTGCGGGACCTGAAGCAGGCAAGGCAGGAGGAGTAGCCGATGAGCGCGACGGGACGAGGAACGCCGGGGCAGTCCGCGACGGCCGACCGCGAGATCGTCATCTCCCGGGTCATCGACGCCCCACGAGAGCTGGTGTTCGAGGCGTTCACCGAGGTCCCGCATCTGTCGATGTGGTGGGGGCCGGAGGGGTTCACCACCACCACGCGGGCTTTCGAGTTCCGCGTCGGCGGCGAGTGGGACTTCGTGATGCACGGACCGGACGGGACGGACTACCGGGAGTGGATCTCCTGGACCGAGATCGCTCCGCCGGAGCGGATCGCGCTGCTCCACGGCGAGTCCCGCGGCGACCCGGACGCCTTCGAGTCGGTCCTGACGTTCGAGCCCGACGGCGCGGCGACCCGGATCGAGATGCGCACGGTGTTCCCCACCAAGGAACTGCGCGACGAGGCGGTCGAGAAGTACCACGCGATCAAGGGCGGCGAGCAGACCCTGGGCAACCTGGCTGCCTACGTCACCGAGACCCTTCGGAAGGGAGCCGAGAGCTGATGGCCGGGAAGGTGTTCTTCAGCGTGTCCATGTCGCTGGACGGCTTCATCGCGCCCGAGTCCCCCGAGGAGTTGATGGGGCAGCAGTGGATGGAACTGCAGCAGTGGATCTTCCCGCAGCGCTTCATGCGGGAGAACCTGAAGCTCGGCGAGGGCGGCGAGGAAGGGCGCGACAACGACATCGTGCGGGAGACGTTCGAGCGCACCGGAGCGAGCGTGATGGGCAAGCGCATGTTCGACGCAGGCGAGCACGCGTGGCCGGAGGAGGCGCCGTTCCACACGCCGGTCTTCGTCCTGACGCACGAGAGGCGTGACCCCTGGGAGCGGCCGGGCGGCACGACCTTCCACTTCGTCGACGACGGCATCGAGGCCGCGCTCGACCGGGCCCGCGAGGCCGCCGGCGACCGGGACGTGCGCATCGCGGGCGGCGGAGCGACGATCCTTGAGTACGTGAACGCCGGGCTGATCGACGAGTTCTCGATCGCGCTCTCACCCGTGCTGTTCGGCTCCGGCATCCGCCTGTTCGAGGGCGTGGACGCGGGACGCGTGGCCCTGGAGCAGGTCCGCGCCGAGCCCACCCCCAGGGTGGCGCACCTGACCTACGCCGTCCGGGAACGGTAGGCGCGGCGGACGACACACGGCGGACGCTGGGGGCGATTCGCGCGGCGCAGGCAGGGCGTCGGGGAACGCATTCGGCAGGTGCCCGCCTGCCCTGCCGGGCACCTGCCGAATGCCGCCTTCATCGCGAGGCACGCCCGCGCACGTACCCCCCACGGATATGCATGGGGCGCAACCACCGGGGTCCGAGGCCGAGTTGAGGAGCGGGAGCAGGGTCGTGGACCCGGAACTACAGGCGTCCGCCGGTCCGCCGGGTGAGCGGCCCGTTCTTACGCCTGACCGAATAGCGGCCTGCCGCGAAGGACGCGGCGACGGCGGTGAGCGCGCCGGAGCCGAGACCGGCGACGACTCCCTTGCGGTTCTTCACGGCCGTCCACGTCGCGCCGGCGGCGGTCGCGGCGGTGCTGGACGCGGAGGCGAGCTTCTGGCGTCCCACTTCGGCGCCCCGGCTCGCGGCGTGCCCCGCACGCTTGGTGGCGTCGCCGAAGCTCCTGCCGCCGTTCTCCACCGCGTCACCGACCGCGTGAGTGGCCGAACCGGCCTTCGTGGCGGCCTTCTTGACCCCGCGGTCCGCCGTGTCGGCCGCCGCGACGGGCTTCTTGGTGCTGCTTGCTGCCTTTCCTGCGGTGCTTGAGGTCTTGCCGTTCTCAGTCATGGCCAACGGGTTGCCCTGTGCCGGGGCTTGAAACATTCGGTGTACGGGGTGTGGAGGCGTGACAGAAGTCCCTCCGGAAGGGGCGGACAGCACTTCGCCGGCTGGGGTCGTGGGCCGGTTCGCCAACTCGGTTCTCACGGCGCCGAGTTCGGCACTCCGGGCTTGTCGGCGGTTCCGTACGGGCGTACGGGCGTACGGGCGCGTGCTATCCGTCCTGGCGGGGCAGCAGCGAACCGAGCGGTCCCAGATCGAGGTTGAGGTCCTCCATCGTCAACCCGTAGCGCTCACACAGCTCGTTCATGCGGTCGTGGAGGATCATCAGCGTCATGCCGATGCGTTCCTCCTGGTCGTCGGTGAGATCGCCCTGGTCGACCCTGTTGAGCGCGGTGCGTTCCATGAGCTGACGCAGCAACTCCACGATGGTCAGGACGAGTTTCATCAGATCGCGTTCGACGGTGTCCGGATCGGTGCGCAGTCGCTGGGCCAGTCCGCCGTCCCGGCGTGAGCCCGCCTCGTCCGGGCCCGCGGGCAGCAGATCGAAGGCGCGGGCCGCCGAACGTGCCACCTCGTCCAGTCGGGCCTGGTTCGGGGGCCCCTGATTCGGGGGCCGGCGCTGCGACTGGCTCCGGGGCATGCCCTGGGGTTTGTCTTCTTCGGTCGTCTCCGGCCGCATCCAAAACTCCTGTCCTGCTCACCACGGCGCCGGGTCGTCGGCCGTGACCGCGTGGATGACGGCACGCAGATTGACGCGTACGAGATCCACGTCGGCGATGGAGAGCACGAGGTCGCCGGTCAGCACCGCGCCTCCCGACAGCAGCCTGTCCAGCAGGTCGACGAGGGCGACTTGGCGGCCCGCGAGCCCGCTCTCCTCCGCGATGCCCTCGGGGAATCCGTCGGCGAAGCCGTTGGCGAAGCCGTCTCCGGAATCGCCCGGGAACACGTTCAAAGGACCGTTCGCGAGGCCGTTGCCGGGACCCTTCCCGGGGCCTTTCGGGCAGCGGTCCTCGCGGCCGTCCTTACGGGGCGGTTCAGACATCGTCCGCGGTTCCCGCGTACTGGACCTGCCGTGCCTGTCGTTCCTGCGGCTCCCGCGCGGCGGACGGTGGCGTGGCGAAGGAGTACGGCGCCCATGGCCCGGTCAGCTCCACGCGTACGCCGGGCACGTCCTCGGCCAGACCGCTGATCGCCGCCCTGAAGTCCTCGCTGCGGTCCTCGGGCACGAGATACGCGTCGTTGGCGATGTTCTCGCCGGGTCCGGCGGCGAGTTCGCCCTGCTGAGGGCGGTGGGCGACCTTGGCCGCGGCGATGCCGCCGGCGAGTGCCGTCACACGTTCGGCCACGGCACCGGCGGCACGGTAGGTGTCACGGTGTGTGCTGCGCTGCTGCTGCCGCCGCCGTAGATACGCGCGGCCGGGGCCGCCGCCTGTCCGCGCCGCACCGTCGGAGGGCTGGGCGGAGGACTGGCCGGAGGGCTGCGGGGCGGAGCCGACGGCCGCCTCGCGGGGGTCGGCATAGACCTTCACCCCCCATTCGACATGGCCCTCAAGTCGCGAGAGCAGAGCGTCGAATTCGCCCTGCCGCTGCTCCAGCATGGCCATGACGCGACTGTCGTCGAGGTAGACGGTGGCCAGCCGCATGGGCAGCACCGTCGCATGCTCGTACGCGGCGGCTACGACGGAGTGGTGGCAGCGGGCCAGCGCCTCCAGCCTTTCCAGATCCTCCAGTTGGGCCTTCAGCCCGGACTCGTCGTACAGCCCGGCCGGTACGTCCGACACGAGCGCGCTGAGCCCGGGGCCGTCGACGGTACGTACGGGCGCACCGGAGGGGCCGCACAGCCCTGCGGCGGCCGCCTCCAAGTCCCCGCCCGTAGCGCCGTGTCCGTTCGGGCCGCCCGCCCTGCCGACCGCGAAGACGTAGCAGACCCGTTCACGCTGCTGCTCCGCGTCCGCCGAGGGCTTCTCCTGCGCCGAGGGTGCCGTCGGCGTCAACGACCGTGACTGCTCAGGGCGTTGAGGGTGCTCCGTGTGCTCCGTGCCCGCCGGGGTCGGGGCCTCGGGCTCGGTCCCGGGAATCGGCATCAGTCTTTCCGCCTTCCTGCGCGCTTTGTCGTGCCGTCGCCGCCGGAACCGCCGTCCACCGCGGCCCTTGGGGCGGACTTGCCCTGCTTGCCGTCGACTGCCCCTGTGTCCGCGGGGAGTTCGGCCGCCGAACGCAGCCGCTCGATCTCCCGGCGCAGCCGCTCGTTCTCCTCGGCCAGGGCAGAGCCCCGGCCTTCGGGCGCGGCGCCTTCACGGTTGCCGTCGCCGATGCCGTTGCCGTTGCCGTCGGCGAGCGCCGGGCCGCGCTGCTGTGCGCGTGCCGACGCACGGGAGGAGAGCGACGGGTCGTTCTCCCACCAGTCGATCCCCATCTCCTTCGCCTTGTCGACGGAGACGACGAGCAGCCGGAGCTTGATCGTCAGCAGTTCGATGTCGAGCAGATTGATCTGGATGTCGCCCGCGATGACGACGCCCTTGTCGAGCACGCGCTCGAGAATGTCCGCCAGGTTGGCGGAAGAGCCCTGCTGTCCGTACGGGACCGCCCTGTTCGGGGACGGACCCATACGGGCGGCCAGTGAATCGGACACGTGGAATCAGCCTTGCCTGTCGATGGTCGTCGGTCGGGAACCACCCGGTACGCATGGGCACTTGGGCCGGCACCGGGCGGCGGCGCTCTCAACGCCGGGCGGCGGCACGGGAGTTGCGGCGACGGCCGGAGTCCCGGTCGGCGTCGTCGGCCTCGTCTACCTCGTCGGGTTCGTCGTCGTACTCGGGCGGCTCGTCGTAACCGTCGGCTTCCTCCTCCGGCTCGTCGTCCTCGTCCTCGTACTCGTACTCGTCCTCGTACTCGCCCTCGTAGTCGCCCCCGGCGTCGGCCTCGGCCCCGTCCCGGTCCTCGGGGACGTCCTCTTCCGCGTATCCCTCGCGGTCGGCGTACGCCACCTCCGCCTCGTCACGGACGTCCCCGGCATCCTCGAAGTCCTCGAACTCCCCCGAGTCCTCCAAGTCCCCCGAGTCCTCGAACTCGCCCGCATCCGTGGCCTCTTGGGCCTGCTCGGCGGCCTCCTCGGCGGCCTGCTCCTCCTCCACGGCCTCGTCGTGGCCGACGACCACCTCGCCGTCGCGTATCTCCCCGCGCCAGCCGTCGGTCGCCTCGCCGCGCATCGTGATGAACCTGCGGTAGAGCTTCAGGTCCAGCCGCGCCCGGCGGCCCTGGGCACGCCAGATGTTGCCGGTCTTCTCGAAGAAGCCGACCGGGAAGTACTCCAGGACGAGCAGCACCCGGGTCAGGTCGTCGGTGAGGCGGTGGAAGGTCACCACGCCCTTCACCGAGCCCTTGGCACCCTCGGTGGTCCATGCGATGCGCCGGTCGGGGATCTGTTCGGTGACGGCGGCCTTCCAACTGCGGGTGGACTTGGCGACCTTGACCCTCCAGTCGGTGCTGACCTCGTCGGACTTATCGACGCTTACGACGCCCTTGGCGAAGGTGCTGAACTCCTGGAACTGCGTCCACTGGTCGTAGGCCACACGCACCGGCACACCCACGTCGATGTCCTCGACGATCGTCACGCTCTTGGACTTGCCGCCGCCGCTCTTGGCCTTGCCGCCCATGCCGAACAGTCCCTTGACCTTGTCCTTGAACATCTCCTTCACATGCGCGGTGCCTGCGCTCATCGCCGCCTGCGCGGGCGACTTGCCCTCGCTCAGGGCCTCTCCGCCCTTCGCCAGGCTCTGGGCCAGCCCGCCCGCGCGGCCCTCACGCGGGTCGGCGAGCTTCTCCAGACCCTCGCCGATCCTGCTGCCGAGGCCGGTCACCGCATGGTGGGCCCGCGCCTGGAGGTAGTCGCGCAGCTCGTCCTTGAGACGGTCGGCGGCCGGGCTGTTCGCCACCTCGTCCCTGAACCTGCTCAGGGTGGACTCAGCCATCGCCGCCTCCTCGTGCCGGTGCCTTACGGGTACGGGCGGGGGCGCGCCCGGCCGAACTTCCGGACTTCTTCGACGCGTTGGTCACGGCCTTGGTCGCAGCGCCCGTCGCCTTCCCGGCCGAGCCGGTCGTCTTCCCGGCCGAGCCGGTCGCCTTCCTCGCACCGGCCGCCGCCTTGTTCGTGCCGACCGCCTTCCTTGCACCGGAGGTCTTCCTCTCGGCCGGTTTCCGTGTCCGGGCCGCCGGGGCACCGCCCGTGCCGCCGCCCGAACGCCGGGTGTCCGCCGGGGACTTGGCGGGTTCCGCTGCCTCGCGGTCCTCGTCGTCGTCCTCGTCGTGCCGACCGCCGCCCCGGCCCTCGTCACCGCGCTCGTCATCGGGCTCGTCACCGGGCTCGTCACCGCTCAGCGCCGCCGTACGCCGGTGCAGGGAGTCGGCCAGGCCGTCGGCGCGCTTGGTGACAGCCGAGGTCAGGGCCGACTTCGTACCGTCGAGGAGCTGTCGGCGCACCTGATCGCTGAGGCCGGCCAGTGCCGGGGAGTCCGCCGCGAGCTTCGCGAGCCGCTGAGGGCTGAGGTCGAATTTCCTTCCGGCCAGGAACATGCCCAGGCCGATGGCCAGTCTGGCCTTCTTCGTACGCCCGAGGAGGTAGCCCCCCACGAGCGCCAGGCCGGTTCTGCTGTTGCTGTTCATCTCCGGGTCACCTCGATCTCCCGGCGCCCGTGGCGCGGGACGGTGTGCGGGTGTTCATGTGCGTGTCCGTGCGCGTGCGCAAGCGCGTGTTCGTCAGGGCGCCCGAAGCTGCCGCTGGTACGCCTGACGCCATTCCAGTTCGTCCAGCAATTCGTCCTCACGCCGGTCGAACTCCTCCTCCGTGATGCGGCCGTCGAGCAACTCCCGCTCCAGTTCGGCAAGTTGCAGACGCACCGGTTCCGGGTCGCAGTACTGCTGCTCCGCGGTCAGCACGAGCTGGTCCATGACCCACACCGCCCCGCGTACCGGCGCGAGCGGCAGGGTGAGCAGCTGGGTGATGAGGCCCATGCGAAGGCCCTCCGATCAGGGCCGTCCGTACGGACGGCCGTCGTGTACGCCCGGCCTGTACGGACGCCCGTCGCGGACGCCGTACGCCGATGTCAGACGAAGCTGTACGGCGGCAGCGGCCCGTTGAGGCTGAAGGTGTAGGCGTCTCCGCACCGCTCCGACTCCTCGTGCACGGTCTGGGCGAACGCAGCGGCGTCCTCCCGCCGTACGAGGAACGAGGCGTTGAGGAAGTGCGACTGCGTCGGCTCGGCGACCGTGTGCCGCCGTGCGCCGGGCGCCAGCCGGTCCGCGACCTCTTGTGCCTCGGCCTGTCCGCGGGCGTGGACCTCGCCGGAGACCAGCTCGCCCAGCCGCACCTTCTCGTCCTGCGCCTCGGGGTGCTGCCTGGTGGTCTCGCGCAGGCGCTGGATCTCCTCCGAGCCCGCGACGATCTCGCGGAGCAGGTCGTCCTCGTCCCTCGCGACCTTGAGGTTGTATTCGAGGCAGTCCTCGAGTTCGGAGAGGCGCTGCGCGTAGGCCTCCTGGTTCTCCTCCAGCACCGTCTCCACGGCTCGGTCGTCGGGGCCGACCAGGCCGAAGCGCATCGGCAAGGTCGCGCCGTCCTCCATCACCTGCTCCAACACGGCCTGGTGCGCGGCGAGATCGCGGCGCTTCGCGCGCAGGTTCTCCGGCGCGTCGCTGACGACGGCGCTCAGCTTCCCTGCCTCGACCGTACGGAGCGGGCCGCCGGGCTCCCCCACGCCGCTGAGCCCTTCGAGGTTCCGCGGGTGGTCCGCGGCCGTGATCGCGTAGATGTACGTGGGCATGTGTCAGTCCTCCTTGCGGCGGGTGGTGCGGCGGCTGCCGGAGGAGGCGGACGCCTTCCTCGGTTCACGCTCCCGCTCCTCCTCGTCGCCGTCGCGCCCGCGCTGGAGGGATTCGCTGAACGCCTCGACGGCGCCGGTGAGCGCGCCCTTGGACTTGCCCTTCGCGCCGTTCTCGGTGACGTCGCCCACGATCTCGGTGAGCTGGGTGGGGGCCTTGCGTCCGGCTTCGAGGTCAAGCCTGTTGCACGCCTCGGCGAAGCGCAGATACGTGTCGACGCTCGCGACGACCACGCGCACGTCGATCTTGAGTATCTCGATGCCGACGAGGGAGACGCGCACGAACGCGTCGATCACCAGGCCGCGGTCCAGGATCAGTTCGAGGATGTCGTAGAGGTTTCCGCCGCCGGAACCGGCGGTCGGCTGGCTGCTGGTCTGCGGGACTACCGTCACGTTCTTCGTCCTTTCGTAGAGCTTCGGACGCGTTCATGAGAGTTCGGAAGAGTCGGAAGGTGCAGAAGAGTCGGAAGGTTCATCGAAGGTGCAGTGATTCAGGGGCAGTTCGAGATGCTTGGACGTCGTTCGAGGACCTGGGAAGTGTCCGTATGGATCGGCCGATCCAGGCGGATCAGGCGGATCAGGCGGATTCAGCAGTCCGCCCGGGCGGCGGCGACGACGCGTGACCGCTTCCGCGGGTCACGCCGCGCTCATTTCCGCTGGTCGATCTGGCCGCGTGCGTAGCGGCGGGTCCGCTCGTAGCCGAGCAGGTTTCCCTGGCCGTCGAGTTGTACGCGGTAGGAAGCCATCACGCTGGTGGTGTCGGGGACTCGCTCGACCTCTACGACCTCGATGTCGGCGGTCCAGCCGTCGCCGGACGCCTTGAGCGAGGACACGGAGGCCGGTTCGCGTTGCAGGAGTTCGGCGAGCTGCCCGGCGGCGAGACGCATGGCCTCGGCTATCGGAACGCGTGCCGTGTGCGTCCCGTCGCCCCGGTGCCGCTTCGGATCGCCTTGCCTCTGCTGCGAGTTGCTCTCGTCGCCCGGCCGGTCTCCGCTGTCGTGGCCGCTGCTCTCGCGGGTCTCCCGGCCCTTGCTTTCGCGGCTCTTGCTCTCTTGGCCCTCTTCATACCGTCTGGCCTGTTTGTCACCAGTTGTCGCCATGCCCTCACCCCTTTCCCGGCAAGCGGTTCGTAGACCTGTGTTCCGGGTCTCACCCGCATTCCGCGGAGGGTGTGTTGGGTGCCCCGACGGTGAAGACCTATGCGCAGCGGTTTACTTCGCCGCCACGACCGCCCTGTTCCACCAGGTCCTTGGTGACGAGGCTCACGCCCGGGCGCTCTCCCGTACGACGAGCCGGTGGGCCACGGTGACGCGCCTGGCGGGGAGATGGCCCAGGCGTCCGTAGACGCGGTCCGCGAGGCACTGGAGGGCGCGCTCGGCGATCTGCTCCTTGTCCGGGGCGACGGTCGCCAGTGAGGGCACCGAGTAGCGCCCGTCCTCGATGTCGTCGAAGCCGACGACCGCGACATCATGGGGCACCCGCAGCCCGCGGTCGCACGCCGCACGGATCGCACCGAGGGCGAGTTCGTCGCTGAAACAGAAGACGGCGTCCGGGACTTCGCCCGCGTCCAGCAGGTCGCGCATCGCCCGGTGGCCCTCCTCGCGGTGGAGCGTCGCCACGGAGCGGGTCGAGCTCTCCGCCATGGGCAGCCCGGCGGCGGCCAGCGCCTCGCGGTAGCCCTGGGCGCGCTGTTCGGCGGTGCCGTTGGAGAGCTGGGGCTGTAGGCCGATGGCGGCGACGCGGCGGCGGCCGAGGGAGATCAGATGGGCCGTCGCCTCACGTGCGGCGGCGACGTTGTCGATGGCGACGTGGTCCGCGATGCCGCCGGTCTCCTGTTCGCCGAGCACGACGAGGGGCAACGTGGCGCTGTGGCGGCCGAGTTCCTCCGGTGTGAGCGACCAGGGGCTCATGATCATGCCGTCGACGGTGTGCCGTTCGGAGCCTTCGAGCAGCCGGCGTTCCCGCTCGGCGGCGCCGTCCGTACGGTCGATGAGCACCGTCCAGCCGCGGTGCCGGGCGGCGTCGATGAGCAGTTCGGCGATCTCGCCGAAGTAGGGCGAGCGGACCTCGGGGACGGCGAGGCCGATCAGTCCGGTACGGCCCTGGCGCAGGTTGCGGGCGGCGAGATTCGGGCGGTACTGAAGCTCCTCTATCGCGGCGAGCACCCGCTCCCGGGTGGCGGGGGCGACGGCGGGCGCGTTGTTGACGACGTTGGAGACCGTGCGCACGGAGACGCCCGCCCGTGCCGCCACGTCCTTGAGCTTCGTCGCCACCTCGAACCTTTCCGCTCGGCTGCCGCAGGTCTGCCACCCGCTGTTCGCGGGGCCGATCATCCCATGCCGCCGGGGGCGGGGGAGAAAATCCCGCGCACCTGTTGCGACGCTGCATGCAACGTTGCAAAGTGGCAGGCCGAAACGACAGTACTAGCGAAGGGATTCCGCCAGTGGCCACAGTGAGCACTCCGTCGTCGTACGACAGCGACACCGGGACCGGCGTCGGCGCCGGTCATGCGGCGGATCAGGGCGGGAAGGCCGCCCCCGTCGACTTCGCGACCGTCGGCGCCGTGGTACGGGACCTCTACACCGACGGCATCAGCGCACTGCGGGGCGCGTTCAGCACCGAGTGGGCCGACCGCATGCGCGAGGACATCGAGGCGGCCTTCGAGGAAGCGCGTCATCGCCCCGGCGGCGCCGTGGGGCGCGGCCCGAGCCGCTACTACGTGGAGATACACCCCGAGCAGTTCCGCGGCTTCGTCGAACTCGTCGACCACCCATGGGTGCGGGCGGTGTGCGAGGCCGTGCTCGGTCCGCGCTACTCCATCGTCGAGCTGGGCTTCGACATCCCCTTCGAGGGCGCGGTGCATCAGCCCTGGCACCGGGACTTCCCGATGCCCGACGTCACACGGGACAGGCACCACCTCAACTCGCTGGCCTTCAACCTCACCGGTGTCGACACCACCGAGGACATGGGGCCCTTCGAGATCGCGCCGGGCACTCAGTGGGACGACGGCACCCACTTCGAGCACGAGATGTTCCCGCCGCGTGAGGACTACGACCGCTACCGCGAGCTGGGCGTGAAGAAGTATCCGCAGCGCGGCGACATCTCCGTACGCTCGGCACTCACGATCCACCGGGGCACCGCCAACCACTCCGCGCTGTCCCGGCCGGTGCTGGTGCTGGGGGTCGACGCCCCCGGGGCGGGCAACGACGGGCACCACGACATGGCCGTGACCCACGGCTACTGGGAGAGGCTGCCCGAGCGGGTGAGGGCGCACCTGAACTGCCCCGTCGTCGACTCGCTGACCCCGATCGTGCAGAAGCACACCATCGAGGGCCTCGTCATGGGCGACGCCGATCCGGACGGCGACGCCGGGTCCGCCTCCCCCGCCGCCGGGATGGCAGGCGCCGCTCCGGAGTGAGAGCCGGAGCGGGAAACCCCCGGAGAGAGAACCGGAGAGAGAGCCCGAATGACAAGTCGCTCCGCCCCGTAGTGAGGGGCGCGGCGAGCGGCCTCGTGCGCCCGCGACCCGCAGTGAGCGCCGGCGACGCCGGACGAGCGCATCAACGCCATACGACCTCGGGCGAGCGACCGCAGCGGGCGGCCGAACTGTCCCGTCCCGCTTCTCCGGCGAGCCCGAAATCCGGGCACCGGCCACCAGACGACCCCCGAAACCACCCCCGGATCGACCGAGTTCCCCCGGCCGAGGCGACATCGGCCCAGGCGGACCACCAAGGAAAGGCGCCACGTGACCACCTCAGCTCCAGCGCGGACGGCCCAGGCCGCCGCACCCCTACGCCAGCCCCCGCTGCTCTACGCCGTCGCCGCGATCTCCGCGCTCGGCGGCCTGCTCTTCGGCTACGACACCGGCATCATCTCCAGCGCGCTGCTCGACCTCGGACGCGATCTCCAACTCTCCTCCCGCGCACAGGAGATCGTGGTCAGCGCGATCCTCGTGGGCGCCATGGCGGGCGCGCCGGTCTCCGGCACGCTCGTCGCCCGCCACGGCCGCAAGCCGGTGGTGACAGGTGTCGCCGTGCTCTTCGCCGCGGGGGCGGTGGCGGCGGCCGTCGCGCCCGGCACGGGCACGCTCATCGCGGCGCGCTTCGTGCTGGGTCTGGCGGTCGGCGCGGCGTCCAACACCGTGCCCGTCTATATCGCCGAGACCGCGCCCGCCGCGATACGCGGGCGGCTCATGGTGCTCTTCCAGCTCATGGTGGCGATCGGGCAGCTCATCTCCTACCTCGTGGGCTACGCCCTCGCCGGACCCGGAGGCTGGCGGTGGATGTTCGCGCTGGCGGCGGTGCCCGCCGTGGTTCTCGTCCTCGGGATGCTGCCGCTGCCGGAGAGCCCGCGCTGGCTCGTGGGGCAGGGTCGTACGGAGGAGGCGGCCGGAGTGCTGCGCAGGCTGCGGCGGCCCGGCTCGGACATCGCCGGTGAGATCGCGGACATCCAGGCCGTACGCACCGAGGAGCGCGGCGCGGGCTGGCGGGCGCTGCGCGGCTCGTGGGTGCGTCCCGCGCTGGTCGTCGCCCTGGGCATCGCGGCGTTCTCGCAGCTCACCGGCATCAACGCGATGGTCTACTACGCGCCGAAGCTGCTCACGGACGCCGGGTTCGGCGACTCCACGGCGCTGCTGACGGGCGTCGGGATCGGCGTGATGCTGGTGGCCGCCGGGATCGCCGGGACGCTGCTCGTCGACCGTACGGGGCGGCGGCGTCTGCTGCTGTGGCTGCTGCCCGGGTCGGGGCTGGCGATGGCGGTGCTGGCGCTGGCGTTCCTCGGCAGCGGCGGGTCCGGGGCGCAGAAGTGGACGGTGATCATCGCGCTGTTCGCGTACATCTTCCTCAACGGGGCCGGCATGCAGGCGGTCGTCTGGCTGATCGGCCCCGAGGTGCTGCCGCTGGCGGTGCGCGGACCGGCGATGAGCGTGGCCACGACGGCCGTCTGGGGCTTCGATCTGCTGATCGCGCTCACGGCGCTGACCGCCGTCGACACCTTCGGCCGCACCGCCACGTTCCTCGTCTACGCGCTGATGAACGCCGCGTGCTGGGTCTTCGTGCTGCGGCGGGTGCCGGAGACGCGGGGGCGCACGCTGGAGGAGATCGAGCAGGCGCTGCGCCGTCCCGCGCGCAGGAGGAAGGAACCGGCGGGCGTCTAGGGCGACTTGGCGGGCTCAGACAGCTCAGCGGATTCGACCCGCGCGGCCGGGGCGAGCGCGCCCGTCCCGGCCGCGGCCACGGACCCGTCCGCGTCCGCCCGGCCGCTCACTCCTTGACGGCGCCCGTCAGCATCCCCTCGATGAACCGCCGTTGCAGCGCCACGTACACCACCACGACCGGCAGCGCGATCAGCACGGACGCGGCTGCCAGCAGTGCCGTGTCGGAGCTGTACTGCCCCTGGAAGAAGGCGAGTCCGAGCGGCACGGTGCGGTGGGCCTCGTCGCTGACCATCACCAGGGCCATCAGGAACTCGTTCCACGTCCACATGAAGACGATCACGGCCATCGTCGACAGGGCGGGGCGTCCCATCGGAACGAGCACGCGCCACAGCGTCGTCCAGCTCGACGCCCCGTCGATACGGGCGGCCTCGATGACGGAGCGGGAGCTGTTGCGGAAGTAGGTGCGCATCCAGAACACGCCGAACGCCAGCGACTGCGCCGTCTGCGGCAGGATCAACGCCCAGTAGGAGTCGGTCAGTTGCCAGTAGCGCAGATCGAAGTAGAGCGGCACGACGAGAGCTTCCTCCGGAAGCGTCAGACCGAGCACGAAGAGGTAGAAGAGCAGGTTCGAGCCGGGGAAGCGCATCACGCCGAAGGCGTAGGCGGCGAGCACGGCGAGCACCGTCGTGGCCGCGACCACGGCCACGGCGACCAGGACGGAGTTCGTCAGATACGAGCCGAAGTGCCCTCGGCTCCAAGCCTCGGCGAAATTGCCCCAGTTGAGGCCGTCCGGCAGTGAGAAGCCCGTGTCCAGGGAGGAGCGGCTGCCGAAGGCGGTGGACAGCACGCCCACCACGGGCGTGAGGCTGATTACGGCGAAGAGGGCGAGAACGCCGTAGGTGGCGCTGCGTTCGAGGCGGCCGGTCATGAGTCGTCTCCTCCTCGTTCCCGGCGCTCGTCGCCGCGTCCTCCGCGTGCTCCGGGTTTGTCCCGTCCTCCGCGTCCGCCTTCGACGAGCCGGGCCACAGTGACCGTCAGCGCGAAGATCAGCACCGTCAGGGCGATGCCCATGGCCGCCGCCGAGCCGACCTCGTTCGTCTCGAAGGCTCGGTGGTAGACCTCGTAGGCGGGTACGGAGGTGGCGTTGCCGGGGCCGCCGCTGGTGGTGATGTAGATCAGGTCGAAGTTGCGCAGTCCGGCGACGATGGTGAGCGTCAGCGCGACGGCGATCTCGGCACGCAGCGCGGGCAGCGTGACGGCGAGGAACTCCCTTAGCGGGCCCGCCCCGTCGACCCGCGCCGCCTCGTACAGCTCACGCGGGATGCGCTGCGCCCCGGCGAGGAAGAGCACGACGCACAGACCCGTCTCCACCCAGGTGCCGACGGTGCCGACGGCGGGCAGCGCCCACGTCTGGTCACCGAGCCACGAGCGGGCGAGGGAGTCGAGCCCGACGGCGCGGAGGGTGTCGTTGAGCAGGCCGTCGGTGCCGAGGATGGAACGCCAGGCGACGCCCACGACGACCATCGCCAGCACCTGTGGCAGGAAGAGCACCGTGCGGAAGAACGTCATGCCGCGCACCCGGAAGCGCGAGAGCGCCGAGGCCAGCAGCAGCCCCAGCGCCACGGGCAGCGCGGCGTAGAACAGCAGCAGCGCGAGGGCGTGCAGGAACGGGCCGCGCAGCGACGGATCGGCGAGCAGCGCGCGGTAGTTGTCCGCTCCCGCCCAGGTGGCGACGGTCAGCCCGTCCCAGTGGAGCAGCGACAGCCACGCCGTCTGTCCGAGGGGGAAGAGGAGGAAGACGGCGTAGAGCAGCAGGGCGGGCAGCACGTAGAGATAGCCGACGGCGCGCGGCTGGCCCGGCGCCTGGCGGCGGTAGCGGTCGCCCGCGCGGCGCCGCAGCACGCCCCTTACGCCCTGGGGCCCGGCGGCGGCCCGGCCGTTCCCGGTCTCCGTCGCGTCCGTCCCGCCGGGTCCGTAGGCGCCGGGTGCCGTGGGTGCGGCGCTCACCGCTCCGGCTTCCCTTCGCTGCGCTTCTTCTCCTGGAAGCCGCTGTAGGAGCGCTGCATCTTCGAGGAGAGTTCGCCGGGCGTGAGCGAGCCGTCGATGACGCCCTGGAGGTCGGCGGAGAGCGAGTCGTAGAAGTCGGGCGTGGTGTAGTCTAGATACGGCACGAGGCCGTCGGCCGCGTTGAGCTGCTCCCAGCCCTTCACCATCTGTGCGTCGACGCTGCCTTCGGGGATGTCGCGGGCGGCCTTGCCGGGCACGGCGGGCAGCACGCCCTCCTCGGTCATCACGTCGGCCGCGTGCCTGCTGGTGATGAAGTCGAGGTAGGCGGCGGCCACTTCGGGGTGGCGGGACTTGGACGTGACCGACCAGGCGAGGCCCTGGCCGCCGGTGGTGACGGGCTCGGCGTCCTTCTCGACGGGCGGCGGCGGCATGAAGCCGAGCTTGTCGCCCATGGACTTCTTCAGGTCCGGGAGCTGCCAGGTGCCGGTGATGAGGAACGCTCCCTTGCCGTCGGCGAACTTCTTAGCCGCGTCGTCGTATCCCGTTCCGTTGGCGCCCTTGGGTATGTAGCCCTGCTTCCTCCAGTCGGCGAGGGTGCGTGCGGCCTCCTTCGTGGGCTCGTTGTCGAAGCCGTCGCCGCGTCCGAAGACGCTCTCGCGGGTCTCCTCCGCACCGCCGGCCTGGTTCTGGAGGACTCCGAAGGTGTGGATCGCGGGGTACTTGTCCAAGTTGCCGAACTGGACGGGGAGTTCGCCCTCGTCCTTGAGGCGCGGCAGCGCGTCCGTCAGCTCGCCCCAGGTCTCCGGGGGCTCCACTGAGGCCTTCTCCAGTACGTCCTTGTTGTAGTAGACGCCGATGTACTCGCCGGTCTGTGAGATGCCGTACAGGCGTCCGGTGCCGAAGTCGCGGGCGTCGGCGGAGACCCGGTTGAGGTTGAGCAGCGTCGACGGATACCGGGTGTTCCAGGCGTAGATGCCCGCGTAATTGTCGAGCGGCGTGAGCAGACCGGCCTTCACGAAGGCCACCATGTCGGGGTAGCCCTGGTTGGCCTGGATGACGTCCGGCGGCTTGTTGCCCGATATGGCGAGCTTCAGCGTCGTCTTGAGGTCGGAGAAGCTGCGGGCGACGCGCTTGATGCGGACGTTGGGGTACTTCTTCTCGAACTCGGCGTTCAGGCGCTCCAGTTCCTCGTTCTGGCCGCCGCGTACCTCCTGGTCCCAGACGGTCAGTGTGGCCTTCCCCGCCTTGGACGGGTCGGGCTTCGACGTGGCCGCCGCTCCGGGCACGCCCGCGCCCGCCGCGCCGGAGCCGTCGGTCCCGGGCACGCAGGCCGAGGCCGAAAGGGCGGTGCCGAGGGCCAGTACGAGCAGGGCCGTCCGGCGTGGGCGGGCCCTGCGGGAGGGCGCCGGTGCCGATCTCGGTGCCGGTGCCCTGCGGCGTGCCGGAGGGCTGTGCGGGCTCGTGCCCCTCACTCGCTCAGAGCGCATGGAAGTCTCCTCTCGGCGTCCACCGCCGACTCGGCCCGCCTCCGCACGGGGGCGTCGGTCATGGCGCACGGAATCCGATGGTGGGCGTGGCCCGGCGCAGCGCCGAGCCACGGTTGGCCCCGGGAAGCAGATCGGACAGGAAGGCGTAACGGCGCATCACGTCCTCGCTCTGTCCGCCGCAGCGGGTGGCGTACTGCCACCACGCGGACACCTCCGGCCAGCCCGGCGCGGACAGCGAGCCCCCGAAGTGCTGTACGGAGAGCGCCGCCGTGAGGTTGGCGAAGGCGAGCCGGTCGGCGAGCGGCCAGCCCGCGAGCGTCCCTGTGATGAAACCGGCGACGAACACGTCGCCCGCGCCCGTGGGGTCGAGGGCCTCCACGGGCAGTGCGGGAAGGTCGGCGCTCTCGCCGCTCAGCGAGTCGACGGCGACGGCACCGCCGGAGCCCTTGGTGACCACGGCGATGGGCACCAGTTCGGCCAGCGCCCGTACGGCCTCCTCGGGACTGGCGGTACGGGTGTAGTGCTGCGCCTCGGCCGCGTTGGGCAGAAAGGCGTGGCAGTAGGAGAGGTCGGCGAGGGTGTCGGGGTCCCAGGCGCCGGTGTCGTCCCAGCCGACGTCGGCGAAGATCTTGCTGCCCTCGTCGTGGGCCTCGCGTACCCAGCTCTCCAGCCGTCCGGGTGCCAGATCGGTGAAGCAGGCGCGGGAGCGCGGGCGTTGGGCGGACCGCACGCAGGGGGCGGGGGCCTCGTGGCCGTGCGAGACCATCGTGCGCTCGCCCTCGTAGGCCATGGAGACGGTGACGGGCGAGTGCCAGCCCTGTGCGCGGTGGGACGGGGCGAGGTCGATGCCCTCGCTGTCGGCCAGCGACTCCCAGCAGTAGTCGCCGTAGACGTCGTCGCCGAAGGCCGCGGCGAGCGAGGTGCGAAGTCCCAGGCGGCGCAGGGCGGTTGCCATGTTGGCGACGCCGCCGGGTGATGAACCCATGCCGCGCGCCCAGGACTCGGTACCGCGCACGGGTGCGTGGTCGAGCCCGGTGAAGATGATGTCGAGGAAGACGGTGCCGGTCAGGAAGACGTCCTGCTCGGGTCCGCCGTCGCCGCGCAGGGCCGACAGCGGGTCCAGAGCCGCTGAAGTCGGCGCCGGCTGCGCGCTCCCGGTCGTGCTCACTGCTGATCTTCCCGCCCCTTCTGCGGTCCCACGGCTCTGCCCTGCCGTCGGCGCAGCGCCGCACGGCAGCCGTGGAACCCTCGATTCTTTGAGCGACACCTTGCACGTCAGAGGCGTTGAGTGCAAGACCCCGGTCACACTCGCGCAAAGACGCTCAGTCGCGCTACATTGCCCGGCATGTTGCGCGACACCCGGCACGAGCAGTTGCTGAGACTGCTCCGCGAAGAGGGCGTGCTGCCCGTCGGGCAGATCGCACAGCGCCTCGGCGTCAGCGAGGCCACCGCGCGCCGCGACCTCAACGACCTCGGCAACGCCGGCCTGTTGACCCGCGTCTACGGCGGCGCCGTCGCCCGCGGCCCCGTCGAGCGGCCCTTCGCGGAGGAGGAGGTCGACGACCGCGAGGACAAGGACGCGATCGCCCGGCGGGCGGCGGCGACCGTCGAGGACGGGGAGGTCGTGCTGCTCGACATCGGCACCACGACTCTTCAGCTCGCCCGGCGGCTGCACGGCCGCGCCATCACCGTGGTGACGAGCAACCTCGCGGTGTACGAGGAGCTGAAGGACGACCCGGAGGTGGCGCTCGTGCTCCTCGGCGGCCAGGTGCGCCGCAACTACCGTTCGCTGGTGGGAAATCTGACCCGGTCGAGCCTGACCCAGCTCTACGCCGACCGGCTCTTCCTCGGCACCAGCGGCGTACTGCCCGACGGACGCGTGCTGGACACCACCGACGTCGAAGTGCCCGTGAAGCAGGCCATGCTGGGCTCGGCACGGCACGTGGCGCTGCTGGCCACCGCGCGGAAGTTCCCCGGCAAAGGCACGGCCCGCATCTGCGGGCCCGGGGACGTCGACACCCTGATCACCAATCGCACCTCCGATCCCGGGACGCTCGCGCTCTTCCGCGAGGCCGGGGTGGAGGTGGAGACGGCCGCGGAGACGACGGCCGCGGAGGCGAAAGCTGAGATGGAGGGCCGATGAGGCTGACCGTGCTGGGTGGCGGCGGATTCCGGGTGCCGCTGGTGTACCGGGCGCTGCTGGAGGACGAGGGCGACGAGGCGGGCCGCATCACCGAACTCGTCCTCCACGACACCGACTCGGGCCGCCTCCGCGCGGTGACGGCGGTACTCGCGCATCAGACGGCACGCCACAGGGGCCGCCCCGCCCCCGCCGTACAGGCCACGACGGATCTCGACGAGGCCCTGCGCGGCGCCGACTTCGTCTTCTCCGCGATCCGCGTCGGCGGCCTGGAGGGACGTACGCGCGACGAACGGATTCCGCTCGCCGAGGGCGTGCTCGGCCAGGAGACGGTGGGCGCCGGCGGTGTCCTCTACGGGCTGCGTACGCTGCCCGTCGCCGTGCACATCGCCGAACGCGTCGCCGAACTCGCCCCGGACGCCTGGGTCATCAACTTCACCAACCCGGCCGGAATGGTCACCGAGGCGATGAGCCGCGTCTTCCGCGAACGGGGCCTGGGCGAGCGGGTGATCGGCATCTGCGACTCCCCCGTGGGCCTGTGCCGCCGTGCGGCCCGCGCGGTGGGCGCAGACCCGGAGCGGGCCGACTACGACTACGTGGGGCTCAACCACCTCGGCTGGCTGCGACGCGTCGTCGTCGACGGGCGTGACGTCCTCCCCGCGCTGCTGGCCGACCCCGCGCGGCTGGAGTCGTTCGAGGAGGGCAAGCTCTTCGGCGCCGGCTGGCTGCGCGCCCTGGGCGCGCTGCCCAACGAGTATCTGCACTACTACTACTTCAACCGCGAGGCCGTCGACGCGGTGCGTGGATCGCGGGCCACGCGCGGGGAGTTCCTGCACGAGCAGCAGTCGCGGTTCTACGAGGAGTCCCGATCGGCCGAGGCAGCCGCCGCGTACGCCGCCTGGGACCGTACTCGCAGGGAACGCGAGGAGACCTATATGGCCGAGAGCCGTGAGGCCACCGGCGGCTGGCAGCGCGACAGTTGCGACCTGGACGGCGGCGGCTACGACAGGGTGGCGCTGGCGCTGATGCGCGCGGTCTCCCGCAACGAGCGCACCACGCTGATCCTCAACGTGCCCAACCGCACGGCGGTTTCGGGCCTGGACGCCGAGGCGGTGGTGGAGGTGCCGTGCCTGGTCGACGCGGGCGGTGCCCGTCCCCTCTCCGCGGGCGCGGTGTCACCGGACCAACTGGGCCTGATGCTCCAGCTCAAGGCGGTCGAACGCTCGGCGATCGAGGCGGCGGCCGACGGCTCGCGCCCGGCGGCGCTTCGGGCGCTGGCGCTTCATCCGCTGGTGGATTCGGTACGGGTCGCGGAACGCATCCTGGACGCGGCGGGCGGTCTCTGAACCGGACTGACACCCGGGCGACGGGGACCAGGACGGAGCAAGCGGCCGTCGTCCGGGGGCAGTCGGCAAGCAGAGGGCGGCGTCGGGCTGCCGTGGCCCGAAGGTGCCCGTACGGCGTGCGCGGGCGTGGACCCCGGGCGTCGGCAGTCGTACTTTGATTGCACGAAGCCGCCTCGCGGGCACGCCCGGCAGCGAAGAGCCTCCGAACATCAGGCCGGTGGTGATTCCCATGGTGCTGAAGGATCTCTGGCGAAGACTCCATGAGTTCCACGAGGAGCAGATCGAGATCTGGGAGCGGATCAACCTGCTCAACCGCCCATGGGAGGAGGAGATCCTCCACTGGGCACGTGCCGAGGAGGGGTGGGTGCTGCACGGCCGCATCCCGCCGCCCGCCCGTGGACACCGGACGAGCGTGACCCGCAGGGGCTGGTGCCCGGGGCTGAGGCCCCGAGGGGGCGCCGGGCAGCCGCCCTCCGCGTCCAGTTAGCGACGCCGGGGCGGCCGCCCATGGACGGCCGCCCGCGCTCAGATCCGGCGGCCCCTTCGGGCCAAGGCCGGGTCAGGCCCGTGGACAGGCGTTGGCGAGCGGTTCCCCGCTGGCGTAGCGGCGCACCTGGTCGACGATGAGACGTTCGGCGCGCGGACGGAACAGGCCCGAGCCGCCCGCGACATGGGGAGTGATCAGCACGCCTGACTGCTGCCTCAACGGGTGGTCGCCCGGCAGCGGTTCGGGATCGGTCACGTCGAGCGCGGCACGCAGCCGCCCCGCGCGTACCTCCTCCAGCAGCGGCCCGGTCTGAAGGGTCACGCCCCTGCCGACGTTGACGACGAGCGCGCCGTCGGGCAGCGCCGCCAGTTCGTCCTTGCCGAACAGGCCCGCCGTGGCGGGGGTTTCGGGCAGTACGAGGACGGCGATGTCCACCTCCGGCAGCAACTCGCGCAGCCGGGTGACGGGATGGACGTCCTCCTCGGGCCGTGCCCGCCTGGCGACGCGTACGACCTCCGCCTCGCACGCCAGCAGCCGCCGCTCCAGCGCCTGCCCGATCGATCCGTAGCCGACGACCGCCACCCGTGAGCCGGCGAGCGAGCGTGTGAAGTGCGGTTCCCAGCGCCCGGCCCGCTGGTCCTCGGCCCAGCGCGGCAGCTCACGCTGGGCGGCGAGGATCAGTCCGAGGGCGTGCTCGGCGGTCCCGGCGTCGTGCAGGCCACGGCCGTTGTAGAGGCACGCGGTCTCGGGCATCAGCGGCAGCAGCTTCTCCACGCCCGCGCTGAGCGACTGCACGGCGCGTACGGAGGTGAGCTCCGGCAGCAGTCGTTCCGCGCCCGGCACCGCGTAGGGCATCACCCACAGTTCGGCCGACTCCCTTGTCTCGGCGGGCAGTTCGTCGACGGGGGTGTGCCCGTCCCAGATGTGCACCCGTACGTTCGCGGGCCACGGCCCGTGCCGTACGTCGAGGCCCGCCCAGGGCAGCAGCACATGGACGGCGGGCCCGGCGGACTCGGCGGCGCCGGTCGCCGGGGTCGTGGCCGTGGTCTCGGTCGTCGAGGGCATCGGCGGACCTCTCCTTCGAATCGTCCTTCGTCCGTGCGTCGGTCTTCGTCCGTGGCCATGCCATTGACCCGGCAAGCACGCACTCGTAGTGTCCTTCCCGCCTAGTGAAACACTTTCCATCTCACGGAAACACCTCATCTCACTGAAAAAAAGGGGGGTCGGGAATGACAGCGGCGTCTCCCTCCCGCGCCGGAAGCGTCGGCTTCTGGTCGTCCACCCGCGCCCGGTATCTGATGCCGATCGCGTTCATCACGTACTCGCTCGCCTATCTCGACAAGTCCAACTACGCGATCGCCTCGGCCGGAGGCATGGCCGAGGAACTGCATCTGTCCGCGGGCCTCGACTCCCTGATCGCCGCCTCCTTCTTCCTCGGCTACTTCTTCTTCCAGATCCCCGGCACGATCTACGCCGAGCAGCGCAGCGTGCGCCGCATGGTCGCCGGTTCCACCGTCGCGTGGGGTCTGCTCGCGACCGCGCAGGGCGTGCTCAGCAGCCCGGGGCAGCTCATCGCGGTGCGCTTCGCGCTCGGCGTGGTGGAGGGCGCGGTGCTGCCGTCGCTCGTGCTGCTGCTGAGCCGCTGGTTCACCAAGGGCGAGCGCAGCCGGGCCAACACCCTGCTGATCCTGGGCAATCCGATCACGGTCATGTGGCTCTCGGTGCTCTCCGGCTGGCTGATCGAGGTCTCGGACTGGCGGACGATGTTCGTCGTCGAGGGGCTGCCGTCCGTCGTCTGGGGTCTGCTGTGCCTGAAGCTCATCAAGGACCGCCCGGACGAGGCCCGTTGGATGAGCGCCCATGACCGCGAGGAGCTGCGTGCGGCGCTCGCCGCCGAGCAGCGGGCGACCGCCGAGTCACCCGGATCGGCCCTGACCGGCGCCGAGATCGCCGCCGCTGCGGACGGTTCGCAGGGTCCGGGCGTACCGGGCGGCACCGGCGCCCCTGCCACCACCGCCGACGCGCCGCGGGCCGGCGCGGCTGACTACAAGAAGGTGCTGCGCTCCCGTCCGGTCGTCGTGCTGGCGGCGCAGTACTTCTTCTGGTCGTTCGGCATGTACGGCTTCATCTTCTGGCTGCCTTCCATCGTGAAGAAGGCCTCCGGCGAGGGCATCGGCGCGACCGGGCTGATCTCGGCGATCCCCTACGCCTTCGCCGTCGTCGCGATGCTGGTCAACTCCCGTATGTCCGACCGCACCGGGCGCCGCCGCGCGGCCGTGTGGCCGTGGCTGGCCACGGGCGCGCTCGCGCTGTTCGCCTCGTATCTGGCGGGCGCGAACTTCCCCCTCGCGCTGACGCTGCTCACCGTCGCCGGGCTGTGCATGTACGCGCCCTACGGCCCGTACTTCGCGTTCGTCTCGGAGCTGGCACCGGCCGGTGTCGCGGGCGCGGCCGTCGCCGCCGTCAACTCCTTCGGTGCGCTGGGGTCGTTCGCGGGCACCTATCTCGTGGGCTGGGTGCGCGGCACGCCGCTCGGCGACGCGGGCGCCTTCGGCTTCATGGCGGCGTGCACGCTGGTCTCCGCCGCGTTGATGTTCGGCGTACGGGAGCCGAAGGTGACGCCGTCCGCTACCGGTACGGTGAGCGGGCGTCCGCACACCGCCGCCCCCACGGCGGCGAGCGGCGGCGGACGCGGCTGACGACCGGCGACGGGCCGCCGAGCGAGGGGCCGCACAGGGGCCGGACGGTTACGCCCGGGGCGGCCCCGGCCCCGAACGGCCCTGCCGCACACGACACTTCGAGGGAGCACGACGGTGACCGCACCGCCCGGCGACGACATGCTCGGCCGGGGCCTGCGCCTGCTGACCGTACTGGCGGACCACCCTTCGGGCATGGGCGTCAGTGCCGCCGCACGCGGCGCGGGCCTGCCGGTCAGCAGCGCACACCGGCTGCTGGGACGGCTGGCCGCCGAGCGCTTCGTCGCCTACGACGAGGACACCCGCCGCTACTCGCTGGGCGTACGCGTCCTGGAGTTCTCCCGCGGCTTCCAGCGCTCCCCCGCGGGCTACTCGGCTGCCGCCGCGCCGATGCGGCGCCTCGCCGCCCGTACGGGACTGCCCGCCATCGCCGGAATCCTCGACGGCAGCGAGGTGCTGCTGGTGCTCAGCGCGGAGGGCACCCAGCACCTCCAACTGCGCAGCGCCGAGGGCACCCGCAACCCCTGGCACGCCACGTCCATGGGCCAGGCCCTCGCCTCGCTGCTCCCCGAGGAGGAGCTGGCGGCGCTGCTCGGCGCCGGGCTGCCCTCGCCCACGAAGCACACGGTCACCGATCCGGAGGCGCTGCGCGAGCGGCTCGCCCTCGTAAGGGAGCGGGGCTGGGCGGAGGTCGACGAGGAGAACGAGGTCGGGGTGCGCTCCATCGCCACCGTCGTCCCCGATCTCAACGGCGGTCTGCGTCCCCGGCTCGCGGTATCGCTCGGCGCCACCGTCGTGCTCACCACGTGGGACGAACTCCACGGCCACGTACCGGCGTTGCGGGCCTGCGCGGAGGAGATCGCGTCACTGCTGGGGTGACGGCGCCCGCCGGACGGGGCGAGCGCTCCACTCGTCTCCCCGGTCCGCCTGGGCACCCTCGTCCGCCTGGTCCCCGTGATCTCCCTGGCCTCCCTGATCTCGCCCAGCTCACTGACGAGGTGACTCCACCACGCGGACGACCGCCCCGCGACCCCTTCGTGTGATCACGAGCGATACCGGGACGCCCGGTGCCCGCGAAGGTGAGACTGGTGGCGATCAGTAGCCGAACGGCCCGCCGCGGCGGACGGGCCGAGGGGGAGGAGACCACCGTGCGGACGGGCATCAAGACCCTGACCTTCGTCGTCGGCACCGGGCGCAGCGGCTCGACGGCGCTGTCACAGGTGCTGCGGCTGCATCCCGACGTGCTCAGCCTCAACGAGCTGTACGCCTCCATCGACGGCCCGCCCGCCCTGTCCGAACAGCCGCTGACGGGCGAGGAGTTCTGGCGATGCCTGCGCGAGCCGATGCCGGTCTTCGACACGATGGTGCGCAGCGGCACCCCGCTGCCCGAGTTCATCTACAGCCGCCACCCCGAGTGGCGCTACGACGCCGAGACGACCGGCATCCCCGCGATCAGCATGATGGCGCTGCCGCATCTCAGCGACGATCCGGACGCCTTCCTCGACGCGCTGGAGCCGGAGGTGCGCGGCTGGCCCGAGCGGCCCGCGCCCCAGCAGTGGCACGCCCTCTTCGGCGCCATCGCCTCCCGGATCGGCGGTAGGGAGGCCGCCGTCGAGCGCTCCGGATACTCGCTGCACCGCGTCGGACTGCTGCACAGGCTCTTCCCCGAGGCCCGCTTCGTGCATCTGTACCGCCACGGCCCGGATTGCGCCCTGTCGATGAGCCGCCACAACGGCTACCGGATGATCTCCCTGCTGCGTGAGATCGTCCGCCGCTCCGGCGTGGAGTCCGCGTCCGAGCTGACTGACGACCACATCAAGCAACTCCCGGACGATCTGGCCCCGTTGCTCAGCCCCCGTTACGATCCGTCGCTCGTGCTGGACCGGGAGATGCCCGTGCCGGAGTTCGGCACCCTGTGGTCCGAACTCGTCTGCGAGGGCGTGGAATCGCTCTCGGAGATCCCCGCCGGGCAGCGCACGTCGCTCTCCTACGAGCGTCTGCTGGACGCGCCCCGGCAGGAGCTGGCACGGCTGGCCGACTTCATCGGCGTGCAGCCGTTCGCGGAGTGGCTTGAGGAAGGCGACGAACTGCTCGACGGCACGGGCCGCCTGGGCTCCTCGCTGCGCCTGCCCGAGCGGGTACTCGCCGAACTGCGGGAGAACTGCGCACGCGGCGAGGAGGCGTTGGGCGTCAGCGGCTCCGACTCCCCTCGCCTGCCGCAGAGTTGACGCTCTGTCCACCGCGTAGGAAAGCTGTCGACGGCGAACGAGCCCCCGGCCGGCCGGCGTCCCCGCGCGGGACACCGGCCGGCCGCCCCCTCCAACGGGCCCCCGTAGGCCCGCAAGTCCTCTTACGCCCCCGCCCTCGTCGGTCGGTCCCGTCCCAAGTCCCGCCCCGCCCGGCCGCGTTGAGCCGTCTTACTCCGCCGCCGCGTCCACCGGCAGCGCCGCCGCCGGCACGCTCACCGTGCCCCGCTCACCTGCGGTGAAGCACCCGGTCGAGGACCGCGCCCAGGACGTGCGCCGCCGACGAGGGCGCGGCCCGGTCAGTACGCCAGGCGACATGGCCGTCCGGACGTATGAGACAGGCACCCGAGGGACCGGTGCCGTAGGCCGCCTCCCATGTGACGGGTCCAGCAGCGGCCTCCACCGCGGGCCCCGCCCCGAGGTCCGCAGCGACACCCACCGCGAGATCCGCCAACTCCCCGTCGGGCGCGATCCGTCGGCAGCCGAGCGGCAGCCGCCGCTCCGCCGCCGCCTCGCGCGCCGCCCGTACCCAGCCGCCCCCGTCGGAGGCCGCGAGCAGCACGAACGAGTCGCCGAACAGATCGAGCGTGGACAGCGCCCGCCCGTCGCGGTGCAGCACATGGTGCGGCGCACGGAAGCCCGGCCCGGCCAGCGCCGTGAAGCGAAGCTGCCGCTCCTCGGCGGACGGCACCGGCACGCCGTCGGGGACCAGCGCCCCCTCTTCGTAGCGGAAGCCGAGGTCCTGACCGAGCGCGTCGAACTGGGAGAGCTGCCTGGGCAGCGCCGCACGGATGCGCCGCCGTGCCTCCCGTGCCGACTCATCGTCGGCGCTCTCCAGTTCGGCGGCGACGTCGTAGACGCCGGGCCCGAAGCCGGTCTCGGCGAGCGTCGCCGCGTTCTGGCTGCTCTGCCTGCTGTTGAACTCCGCGATCGGCCGCCGCTCCTGCTCATAGGTGTCCAGCAGTCCGGGCCCGGCCCGCCCCTCCAGTACGAGGTGGAGCTTCCACGCCAGGTTGTGCGCGTCCTGGATGCCGGAGTTCATGCCGAAGCCGCCAGTCGGCGGGAAGCGGTGCGCGGCGTCCCCGGCCAGGAACAGATCCCCCCTGCGGAAGACCCCGGCGACCTGTGACTTCATCCGCCACGGCAGCACCCTGCGAATGCGTACGTCCAGATCGTCGACGCCGACCGCGTCCCCTTACGAGCCTTACGCAGCGGTCCTCGCCGTGCGGACCCGCGGTCGGCTGGGCCGCCTGCAACAGCCACCGGTGACGGCCGTCGAGGGTGATCAGGCCGCCGCTGGAACGGGAGTTGAGTATCCAGTGCAGCATCGGCGGCGTCGCACCGACCCACGGACGAAGATCCGCCTCGAAGTAGACGCTGAGGAACTCCGCCGCCAGGTCGGAGCCCTCCATGGCGATGCCCGCCGAGGTCCGTGCGGGGCTTCCCGCGCCGTCGCACGCCACGGCGTAGCGTGCGCGCAGCCGCCGCACCGCGCCGGTGCGCACATCGCGCAGCGTCGCTGTGACACCGCCCTCTTCGTGGATCTCCAGTCCGGTGACCTCCGTGCCGAGGCGCACGCCCACGGAGGGCTGCGCGCGGACCGCGTCGAGCATCACCGGCTCGATGCGGTCCTGCGGGCAGAAGACCGTACGGGTCGGGGAGGCGCGGAGACGGGACAGCCGGTCGTCGAGGCCGCCTCCGACGACCAGCCGCCCGATCTCCTCCCCCGCTACCGTGTGCACCCAGGCGAACTCCGGGCCGTCCGGCGACGGAAGAGCCTGCTGCTGCACGGCGGTCTCGATGCCCCACTGACGGAAAAGCTCCATCGTCCGGGTGCGCACTCCCGTGGCCCTGGGGTGGCCGCCGACCTCGGAACGTGCCTCCACGAGCACGCACGCGGTGCCGTGGCGGCCCAGTGCGAGGGCGGTGGCGAGCCCGGCCGGTCCGGCGCCGACGACCAGCACCGGGACCCCCGTCACGCCGCTCATGTCTGTCACGCCGCTCATGTCTCCCACGCCGCTCACCGGGCCGGGAGGCCCACGCCGCCAAGCTGCTCGAAGAGCGTCATGCGGTCCCAGTAGAGCTGCTCCCCGGCGATGAGGCCGTCCCTGAGCGTCACGAAGATCGCGACGGGCAGCTCCAGTTCACGGTACGTCGCGGGGAGGCCGAGGAACGTCTTGACGTGCAGGCCCCGCCACCAGGTACGTGCCACCGCCCTCCCGGAAGACGTGAAGCGCAGATCCTCGGCACTCACCTGTACGTCGAAGGCGTCCCACCACATCGCGTAGTACTCGGCGGCCCCGCCGTGGCCCTCGTAGACCCTCCCGAGCGCACGGTCGTCGAAGCGGCAGTCCTCCGTCAGCGTCGCCAGCGTCTCCTCCAGCCGGTGGGCGTTCTCGACGTCCATGTGCCGCCGCAGCAGCTTCGCGTAGTGGTCCTCGTCGGGCATCGGGCGCAACCTCCCTGTGTGTTCGCCGCGTTCAGTGTCGGGGGAGGCGGCCGCTCGCGTCGTTGCCGCTGGACGTACACCGGTTGCGCGCCCGCGCACTCACGGGCACGGCAACGTCACGGGAGTCCGGTGCGGCGGCGGGGCTCAGAACGGCGTCGTCTCGGACAGGCGTCATCTCGGACAGGCGAGGGCTCGGACCGCCGGGCGCTCAGACCACCGGGCCTGCGCGCTCCAGCCGGTACCGGCCGGGCGGCACGTCGTAGGCGTCGCGGAAGAGCCTGCTGAAGTGTGCCGCGTTGGGCAGCCCCCAGCGCGCGGCGATCGCACCGACCGGCCTGTGGGCCAGCGACGGATCGAGCAGGTCACGACGGCAGCTTTCGAGGCGGCGGCGTCTGATCCACTCCGAGACGGTGGTGCCTTCGGGCTCGAAGAGCTTGTAGAGGTAGCGGACGGAGATGTGGTGTGCCGCGGCGATCACCGCCGGGGTCAGCTCCGGGTCGCCCAGCCGCCGCTCGATGAAGGCGTAGACGTCGGCCAGCAGCGCGCGCTGCCGCGGCTCCAGGGGCACACGCCGTACGTCCTCCCCCAGCCTGGCCGCCATCGCCACCGACAGCAGATCGAGCACGGCGCCGCCCAGCCTGGCCCCGTCCGCGGCTTGGTGCTCGACGTGCTGGGGCAACTGCCGTACGAGAGCGGACAGCAGCGCACCCGTGCCTTCGTCGCCGGGGATGCGCAGGGCCGTCAGCCGCGTGAGGTCCCTGGGCGGCAGCCTCAGCATCGACCTGGGGAACATCACGGCGACGCCCTGGCTCATCGAGGCGTTGGACCAGCCGCACGGCCGCGACAGGTCGACGAAGGCGAAGTCTCCGGGGCCCAACGAGGCTTCCCGGCCGCCCTGTTCGACGACGAGCCGCCCCCGTACGACCAGGTCGATCTTGCACAGTTCGGGGTCTGAGCGGCGGATCAGCCGTGGCGTGCGCAGCGCGCTGCCCGGTGAGAGGGTCGCGGCTACGACGCGCAGCGAGCCGATCTCCTTCATCAGTATGCGGTCGGCGATCTCACCGTCGTCCAGCGAGGGCCGTACGTCGATGGGCGCGACGGTGTCGCCGACGGCGTGCCGCAGGCGCTCCACACGCGACGCGGCCGGCTCTTCGTCCGCCCGGAAGACGAGGCTCATCGAAACCGCCCTGGCTCGGCATCCCCCTGACGTCTTCCAGGCTAGCGATCCCGGCGCGGTCAGGACCCTGCTCCGTGGCCCGCCGAGGGCGTTCGTGCAGCGTCGGACATGGGTCGTGCAGCCCTGTGCAACGCCTCCGCGTCCTGTCTGCCGCAGCCTCGTCGGCAGAGCGAAGGGAGCACGGAAATGACCGTCCACGACCGGCTGTTCATCGACGGTGACTGGACCGAGTCCACGGGCACGGCCACGCTGGAGGTGATCTCGCCGCACACCGAGGAGGTCGTCGGCCGCACACCGGCCGGGACGCGCAAGGACATCGACCGTGCGGTGGCCGCCGCCCGCCGGGCCTTCGACCAGGGGCCCTGGCCGCACACGGACCCCGGGGAGCGGGCCGCCGCCGTGGGACGGATCGCCGGACTCCTCGCGCAGCGCCGCGACGAGGTCGCTGAGCTGATCACCGAGGAGATGGGCTGCCCCGTCACCGTCTCCCGTCTGGGGCAGGTCGGCGAGGCGCAGGCCGTATGGAGCTGGTTCGCGGAGCTGGGCGCGGGCTTCACGTGGGAGGACGAGCGGGCGGCGCCCATGGGCACGGTCACCGTGCGTCGCGAGCCGGTGGGCGTGGTGGCGGCTGTCGTGCCGTGGAACGGGCCGCAGATCGTCGTCGCGGGCAAGCTCGCGGCGGCACTGGTGGCCGGGTGCACGGCCGTGGTGAAGCCGTCGCCGCTCGCGCCGCTCGACTGCTATCCGCTGGCGGAGATGATCCAGGAGGCGGGGATACCGCCGGGGGTCGTCAACATCGTTCCCGGAGGCGCCGACGCCGGGGCACACCTCGTGGCGCACCCCGGCGTCGACATGGTCTCGTTCACCGGCTCGGTGGCCACGGGCCGCCGCATCGGCGCGGTCTGCGGCGAGCACCTCAAGCGCTGCACGCTCGAACTCGGCGGCAAGTCCGCCGCGATCGTCCTCGACGACGCCGAACTGACCGCCACCATGGGCTCGTTGCGGACGGCGGCGCTGATCAACAGCGGCCAGACATGTGTGGCGCAGACCCGCGTCCTCGCCTCCCGTGCCCGCTACGACGAGGTGGTCGACGCCCTCGCGGAGACGGCACGCGCCATGCGCACCGGTGACCCCTCCGACCCGGCGACCGAACTGGGGCCGCTGGTCAGCGAGTCGCAGCGGGAACGCGTCGAGGGCTATGTGGAACTCGGCCGCAAGGAGGGCGCCCGCCTGGTCACGGGCGGCGAACGCCCCTTCCCCCGCGGCTGGTACGTCACGCCGGCGGTCTTCGCCGACGTCGCCAACGACATGCGCATCGCCCGTGAGGAGATCTTCGGGCCGGTGCTGTCGGTCATCCCCTACGACGACGAGGACGACGCCGTACGCATCGCGAACGACAGCGAGTTCGGCCTGGCCGGCTCGGTGTGGACGGCGGACAGGGAACGCGGCCTCGCCGTCGCACGCCGCGTCCGCACCGGCACATACGGCGTCAACACCTACGGCGTCCAGGCGTGCGCGCCGCTCGGCGGCTACAAGTGCAGCGGTGTGGGACGGGAGTTGGGGCCGGAGGGCCTGGAGTCCTATCTGGAGTGCAAGTCGATCCTGCACGAGGGGACAGCGTGTACGACTACGTGATCGTCGGCGCCGGGAGCGCCGGTTGCGTGCTGGCGGCACGGCTGAGCGAGGACCCCTCGACGCGGGTGCTGCTGCTGGAGGCCGGGCCGCCCGACGACGCCAGGGAGATCGCGGTGCCCGGCGCGATGTTCGCGCTGTTCAAGTCCGAGCGCGACTGGGACTACTCCACCACCGGCACACGGGCCCTCTACTATCCGCGCGGACGCACCCTCGGAGGCAGCTCCTCCGTCAACGGCACGCTGTACGTCCGCGGTCACCGTGCCGGATACGACGGTTGGCGCGACGACCACGGCTGCACCGGGTGGGGCTACGACGACCTCCTCCCGTACTTCCGCAAGGCGGAGGACGGGCCGCTGAGCGTCGAACCCCAGCGTCATGTACATCCCCTGCACCACGCCTGGGTGGCTGCCGCCAGGGCACAGGGACTGGCACCCGCCGACGACTTCGACGCGGCCGAACCGGACGGCGGCGCCGGGCTGTTCCGTACCACTCAGCGCCGCGGCAGGCGCTGGTCCACCGCCGACGCCTATCTGCGGCCCGCCGCCGGGCGCGGCAACCTCACCGTCACCACCGGTGCGTTCGTGACCCGCGTCGACTTCGAAGGCCGCCGGGCGCGCGGCGTGCGCTACCTGCACGAAGGACGGGAGCTGCGGGCGGAGGCCGCCAGGGAGGTCGTGCTGTGCGGCGGCGCCGTCAACTCGCCCCATCTGCTGATGCTTTCGGGCATCGGCCCGCCCGCCGCGCTGCGCGCTCACGGCATCGGCGTGGTCGCCGCCTCGCCGAACGTCGGCGCGAACCTCCAGGACCATCCGCTGTGCACCCCGATGTGGCACCTGCCGCACACCCGCAACCTCTGGGAACAGGCGACGTTTCGGAACATGCTGGCCTGGCTGCTGCTGCGCCGCGGTCCGCTCGCGTCCAACGGCGGCGGTTCCCTGGCCCTCACTCGCAGCCGAGACGGCCTCGCCGCGCCCGATCTGCTGCTCGGCGCCATGCCGACTCCCGTGATCGACCAGGGACTTCGGATGCCCACGGAGCGCCGGATGACGATGCTCGTCGCGGCCCTGGCGCCCCGAAGCCGCGGCGGCGTCTCACTGCGCTCGCCCGACCCGGCGGTGCCTCCCGCGATCGACCCCGGGTTCCTCTCCGACGAGAGGGATCTGGACGTGCTGGTGACCGGCGTACGGCTGGCCCGGCGGATCGCCGCGCGTGAACCGCTCGCGGGGCTGACGCCCGGCGAGGACGTCCCCGGAGACCGGGACGTCGCCGAGTGGGTCCGCTCGACGGTGCACACCCTCTTCCACCCGACGAGCAGTTGCGCCATGAGCTCTTCCCCGGCGTCGGTCTGCGACCCGCTGCTGCGCGTACGAGGCGTGGACGGCTTGCGGATCGTGGATGCCTCCGTGCTGCCCGCCGTACCGCACGCGCCTCCCAACGCGGCCGTCATCGCGGTCGCCGAACGGGCCGCCGACCTCATACGGGGCGCGGTCCCGCTGAGCGTCTGACATGCGACGGGCAGCGGCAGGCTGCCTCAACGGCCGTGCGGGGCAGCGGCGTTGGGAGGCGCGTGCGCCCATGTCCTGCGGTCCCTGTGCACGACGCGCATCCGTCCGTGTCATCTGCGGTAGACCAGCAGATAGCGCCAGAAGAGAAGCCTGCGGACCGTGGACCCGGGCAGCAGCTCGGCCGCCTGCTGCCGGATCTGCTTCAGCGGCACCTCGGGCCGTGCGACGGGAGCCCGTACGCGGGGCGGTACGCCAGGCGACAGGCGGGGCAGTACGGACCGGCCGCCGGCGCACCGCTCCCGTACGGCGACCGCGGCACGCGCCACCGCGTTCACCGGGATCGCCGCCCCGCTCCATGCGTAGTCCACGGGCGACCGCTCGGGGTAGCAGCCCAGGACGACGAGGGTGCCGCCGGGGGCGAGCGCGCCGCGCAGAGCCTCGACGGCGGGGCGGAACGGCATGTGGTGAACGCTCGCCAGGCAGGAGACGAAGTCATAGCGCCCCTGCGGCAGTTGGGCGCTGGTGACGTCGGCCAGGCGGAAACGCGGGCGGTTCCCGGCCTCGTCGTCCGGCGCGGCGGACACGGCCGCCTCGATCACCTGCGCCGACCGGTCCACCGCGTCCACCTCGATCCCCCGCTGTGCGAGCCTCCGCGCGAACCGGCCCGTACCGCAGCCGACGTCCAGCGCCGTGCGGCAGCCGTACGGGACATGGCGCAGCAGCAGCCGGTGGTAGTGGTCGTTGTGGTCGAACGGCATGAGCGGACGATGCCATCACCACCGTAGGGAAAACCACCAACACCCCTTTGCAAAGGACTCTTTGCAAAGAACTCTCCGGCTTCTAGGCTTCCAGCCATGACCGGCATGGATCGCGGCGCCGAGAGGGACGCCGTCGTACTCGACGCCAAGGGGCTGCGTGCACTCGCACATCCCGTACGCGTGCAGCTCGTCGGACTGCTGCGCAAGCACGGGCCGTCCACGGCCACACGCCTCGCCGAGCGGCTGGGGGTCAACTCCGGTACGGCCAGCTACCACTTGCGCCAGCTCGACGCCGCGGGCTTCGTGGAGGAGGACGCCGAACGCGGCAACGCCCGGGAGCGGTGGTGGCGTTCGGTCCACCGCTCGACACGGTTCGACGACATCGACCTGGCCGAGCAGGAGCCGGAGGCGACGCTGACGTATCTCCACTCCGTCGCCGCCGCATACACGCTTCGGGCGCAGCGGGCGGTGAACGAGTACCACACGCTGCCGCGCGCCTGGCGCGCCGTCGCCGACATGAGCGACTGGGCGCTGCGGCTGACACCGGCCGAAAGCCGTTCCCTTTACGAGGAGTTGGCCGAGGTCATCGGCCGCTACCGGCGCGACTCCCCCGGGACCCCGGCCCCGGACGGCGCCGAACGCGTCATGCTCGTCACGCAGTTGTTCCCCGAACTGGACACCGCCCCGGAGGGGCCCGAAGACACCGCCCCGGCGGGGCTCGCAGAACGCATCCCGGACGGGCCGGACGCCGCCCCGGCGGGCCCGGAGTGACGGCGACGGCGACGCGGTCCCTGCGCCCCCTCGCGGGTGTGCTCACCGCGATGGCGCTGGCCCTCACCGGCACCCGCATATCGGTCATCGCCCTGCCCTGGTTCGTGCTCGTCACCACCGGCAGCGCGACACGCACCGGACTGGTGGCCTTCTGCGAGATGGCCCCCTACGTCCTGGTCAAGGCGCTCATCGGCCCGCTGCTGGACCGCAGTTCACCGAGAACGGTCTCCTGGTCGGCGGACGCCGTCAGCGCCACGGCCGCGCTGACGATCCCCGCGCTCCACACCGCGGACCTGCTGTCCTTCCCCGTCCTGCTGGCGCTCGTAGCCGTCATAGGGACGGCACGCTCCCCCGGCGACCTCGCCAAGGAGGTGATGATCCCGGAGGCGGCGGAACGCGGCCGGATACCGCTGGAGCGCGCCACGGGGCTCGCCGGAGTCACCGAGCGGCTGGCCTTCACCGTCGGCCCCGCCGCGGGCGGCTCGCTCGTCGCACTCCTCGGTCCGCTGGCCGGACTGGCCGTCAACGCGGCCTGTTTCGCGGCCGGTTCGGTCGTCATCGCCCTCGTCGTCCCGCGCGGCATAGGCCGCGGCGCCGAACACCCCGGACACGACGAGGACGCCCCCGGCTACTGGAGACGCCTCGGCGAAGGCATGCGCTTCCTGCGGCGCGACCCGCTGCTCCTCACCGTCACCGCGATGATCGCGATCACCAATCTGCTGGACGCGGCCTTCTCCTCGGTCCTGCTGCCGGTATGGGCGAAGGAGTCCGGCAACGGCCCCGCCGCCGTCGGCCTCATCGGCACCGTCTGGGGACTCTCGGCGGTCGCCGGGAGCCTGGTGGCGGCGGCCGTCGCCCACCGGCTCAAGCGCCGCATCGTCTTCTTCGCGGGTTTCCTGCTGGCCGGTGCGCCCCGTTTCCTGATACTCGCCTTCGACATACCGGTATGGGCGATGCTGACGGTCTTCTTCCCCAGCGGCTTCGGCGCCGGATTCCTCAACCCGATACTGGGCGCCGTCCTCTACGAACGCATACCGCGCCGACTCCTCGGCCGTGTCCGGGGGTTGGGCACCTCGCTGGCATGGATGGGCATACCACTCGGCGGCCTGGTTGCCGGAGCGGCGGTCTCCTCCTTCGGCCTCCTGCCCGCACTGGTGACGGCGGGCGTCACCTACTTCCTCACCACGAACCTCGCCGGGCTCCGCCCGGAATGGCGCCAGATGGACCGCAAGCACACCCAGGGAAGGAACCTCCCAGAAGAGCAGGTTCCGGCCCGTAAGGACACCGCGGACACATAAGCTTTCCGCGACAGATCCAGCACTCTGGGTGAGGCACAGCCATGACCGACATCGACGACCTCGACACCGAGGCGAACACATCGGACCCCGTACACAAGATCCTCGGCAAACAGATCAAGCACCTGCGCGAGCAAGCGGGCCTGACCCAGGCGGAGTTCGGCAAAAAGGCGGGCTACGGCACGGACCAGGTCTCCTCGGTCGAACGCGGACGACGCCCCGCGAAGCCGCAGTTCATCGCGGCAGCGGAACGGCTCCTGGACGCGCGGGGGTTGCTGAAGGCCGTCGAGGACGAAGTGGACAAGGCCCGCCTTCGATACCCGGCGTTCTTCCGCGAGTTCGCGAGGCTGGAGTCTGAAGCGGTCGAACTCCACGAGTACGAGACCATGGTCGTTCCCGGACTTCTCCAGACCGAGGACTATGCGCGGGCGGTGTTCACGCTGCGCCGCCCGCTTCTCGACGAGGAGACAATCGAAGCGCGGGTCGCAGCCCGTCTCGCCAGGCAGGAGATTTTCAACCGCTGGCCACCGCCGACCCTGAGCTTCGTGCTGGAGGAAGTCATCCTCCACAGGCCGTTCGGCGGTGCGACGGTCCTCCGAGAGCAACTTCAACAACTGGTGCGGTTGGCAAAATTGCGCCACGTCGAGCTTCAAGTGATGCCGACCCACCGCACCGATCACCCGGGGCAGGCCGGGCCGCTGATCCTGCTTGAGACCGACGACCAGCCCAAGGTCGCCTACGGTGAAATCCAGGACCGCAATGTCTGGTTCACAAAGAGGGAAGCCGTGCGCGCTGTCGAGGCCCGTTATGGAATCATCCGGGCGCAGGCGCTCACGCCTGACGAATCCCTGGGTCTCATCGAGAAGTTGCTTGGAGAAGCATGAACACGACGCGGCACTGGTTCAAAAGCAGCTACAGCAGCGGCGAAGGCGGCGCCTGCCTCGAAGTCGCCCTGGACTGGCGCAAGTCCACGTACAGCAGCCCCGAGGGCGGCAACTGCGTAGAGGTCGCCGACTGCCCGAGCACCGTGCACGTCCGGGACTCCAAGAACATAGCCGGGCCCCAACTCGCCTTCCCCGCAACGCAATGGGAAGCGTTCATCGCGTACGCAACACGCTGACAGGCCGGGCGGCCCAACGAGGAACGAGAAACGCGCAACCGGGGGCGGGACGCCCGAAGTCCCGCCCCCGCCGCGCGACTTACGCCTTCATGTCGGCGAACGACGGCGCCTTGTCCACCAGCTTGCTCTCCTGGTGGAACCGCCGCGCCGTCTCGTAAGGCCGCTTCTCGACCGTGGGCGACTGCGGCATCTCCCTGCGCAGCATCGGCACGAGCGCGTTCAGTGCCTTCGGCGAGGTGTCCTTGAGATACTTCTCCAGCAGCTCCCGCACCTTGTCCGGGTCGCCCTGCACGTCCTGCTGAGCGCGCTTGATCGCGTTCTGGAACGCGTCGGTCTCCTTCTGCTTCTTCTTCAGCAGCTTCTGCGTGGAGAAGACGACGCCGTGCAACGCGCCCATCATGTCGGCCACATCGCCACGCGCGGGCGAGATGAGGATGCGCCCCGACCCGTCCGCCTCGGCCTGCTGGCCGATCGGCTGGAAGAACGAAAGCGCGTCGACCCGGCCGGACTTGAGCGCGCCGATCGCGGACGTCGCGGCGCTGCCCAGGTTGACCAGCGTCGCATCGGTCTTCGCCTTCTTGCCGATGCGGTCGAAGAGGTAGTTGACGAGGGCTTCGGTGCCGCTGCCCGGCCCGGTGATGCCGATCTTCTTGCCGACCAGCGCCTTCACACGGGACTCCACGCTGGCCGCCTCGCTGGGCGCCTTGAGCGACTTGCCGACGACTATGTCGACGTAGTACTCGGTGACGAGGCTGGAGAGGACCTTCGTACCGCCGGGCTCGGAGGACTTCGCGAGGTTGAACGCGTCGGTGAGGACCCCGCCGCCCAGGTCTATGGAGCCGGACTTCAGCGCCGCCGCCACCTTCGCGCCGGTGCCCAGGCGCGGGCGCTCGCCGAGCTTGAGCCCTTCGTCCTTGAAGTAGCCCTTCTCCTCCGCCACGAAGAGCGGGAAGAACGCCACCGAGTTGCTGATCTGGCCGACGTTGAGCGTGCCCGCCGACGTCGAGGACCCGTGCTGGGCGCATCCGGCAGCGAGGGGAGAGAGGAGGACGGGGGTCGCGGCGAGGGACTTCAGAAGGGTTCTGCGCTCGATGTGCTTGCCCATGGTTCAAGCTCCAGTTGCAGTTTTCCGCTTCGTCCGGGGCGGACGGGTGGAGGGTGAGCGGTGGGACGTGAAAGGGACTCAGATCGGGGACTCGAAGATCGGCGACGCGGAGGCTATCAACCCGCTCACCCCTGCGACTCCACGGGTTTCCACCGGTTGACCCGGCGCCCGATGAGGCCGACGAATACGTTCAGCAGGCCCGCGATGACGCTCAGCACGACGAGCGTCGCGAAGACCCCGGCGGTGTCGAACTGCGCCGCGGCGTCGTTGATCAGATAGCCGAGGCCCTGGTTGGAGGCGACCAGCTCGCCGATGACGGCACCGATCAGCGCGTAGGGAACGGCGACCTTCAACCCGGTGAGCACCCCCGTCATCGACGCGGGAAGCACGACCTTGCGGGCGATCTCCCTGCGGGAGCCGCCCATGAGCCGTACGGCGTCGATGAGTCCGCGGTCGACTTCCCGTACACCGGCGGCGGTGTTGAGGAAGACGAGGAAGAAGACGGTGGCGGCGGCGAGCAGCACCTTCATGTGCATCCCGATGCCGAACCAGACGATGAACAGCGGCGCCAGCGCCACCTTGGGGATCGAGTACAGCGCCATCACGAACGGGTCCAGCACCCGGTAGGCGAGCTGGGCCGACGCGAGTGCGAACCCGGCAAGCGCCCCGGCGACCGCTCCGAGCAGGAAGCCGTAGACGATCTCCTGGATGGTCACCCAGCTATGGGTCCAGAGGGTGCCGTCGGCCCACCACTCCCCGAGCCGTTCGAAGATGGCGCTGGGCTTGCTGGTGAAGGTGATGTCGAAGAGGGAGCCGCCTGTCAGCTCCCAGGTCGCGAGCAGCACGATCACGAGGAGCGCCCGCAGGCCCCAAACAGTCATCGTGGTGCCGTGCCGCTCCCGCCAGGTGCGGTTCAGCGGTATCCGTACGGGTCCGGAGGCCGGCGCGCCGCCCTCCCCCGGGGCGCCGCTGCCGTCGGACGCCTTGCGCCTGCGGCCGGACGACGGCGTCACGGTCTGCTCGGTCATGACGAGCCCTCCTTCAGCGCGGCGGCCATCGCGGTGTGCAGGCGCACGAACTCCGGGTCCACGCGCAGGGCGTCCACGTGCCGCGGGCGTGGCAGGTCGATCCTCTCGTCGGCGACGATGCGCCCGAGTCCGCCGAGCACGACGATCCGGTCGCCGAGCAGCAGCGCCTCTTCGATGTCGTGGGTGACGAACACGACGGTCTGCCCGCTGCCCTGCCACAACCGCAGCAGCTCCTCCTGGAGTTCGGTGCGTAGCTGGGCGTCGAGGGCGCCGAACGGTTCGTCCATCAGCAGCGTGCGGGGGGTGCCCGCGAGCATGCGCGCGAGGGACGCGCGCCTGCGCATGCCGCCGGAGAGTTCGCGCGGGTAGTGCTTCTCGAAGCCTTCGAGCCCGACGCGGCGCAGCAGCCCGGCGGCGGTCTTGCGGCGCTCGCGGGCCTTCACTCCGCGGATCTCCAGAGGCATCTCGACGTTGCGCCGTACGTCGCGCCACGGCATGAGCGTGTCGGACTGGGTGAGGTAGCCGATGTCGATGTCCGGCCCCTCCAGCTTCCTGCCGCGGTGGGAGACGGTCCCCTCGGTGGGTTCGGTGAGCCCGGCGAGGAGGTTGAGCATCGTGGACTTGCCGCATCCGCTGCGTCCGAGGACGGTGAGGAAGCTGCCCTCCTCGACGCTGAGGGCGAAGTCGCGCAGGGCGACGATGGCGCTGTCGTCCTTGGTGAACTGCTTGGTCAGCCGCTCTGCGCTCAGCACGGCGGTCATGTCCCCACCCCCGGTCGCGGGTTCTCGTCGGCCTCGCGCAGGCCGTAGGCGTCGTAGCTGAATTCGCCGGCGGCCCAGCGTGCGCGCAGGCCGTTCTCGTTGGCGATGCGGCGGCGCACGGCCTCGACGGTGGCGGTGACGTCGGCCGCGGCGACGGCGGTGGCCCCGTCGTCGTCGAGGACGACCACGTCGCCGGGTGCGACGGTCGTGCCGCCGACCTCGACGCGGACGTTCACGCTTCCGCGCTCGTCCTTGGTGGCTCCGCGGGCGCGGCGCCAGCGCGTCCACACCCCGTAGTCGAGGCGTGCCAGGTCGGCGCTGTCTCGTACCGCGGCGTCGACGAGGACCGCCGCGGCGCCGCAGGCCGCGGCCTGGGTGGCGAGGAGGTCCCCGAAGAGGGCCACTGGTTCCGGTTCGGGCATGGTCAGCACGAGGACCTCGCCGGGCAGCAGATGCGTCATCACCTCGTGCACCGCCCGGTTGTCGCCCTGTCCGCAGCGGGCGATACGGGCCGGTCCGGCGGCACGGCGGCCCGGCTGGAGCGGTATCCACTCCGCGTCGAGCAGGCCGCGGCGTCCGTACGCCTCGTAGACGGTGGCCACGCCCGCGGTGGCCAGCTCCTCCAGTGCCGACGCGGCCGGTGCCGGGGGCTTCGCCGCGCTCACAGCGCGTCCACGACGTTGGGCAGCAGCCGCTGGAAGGCCTCCGCCTGACGGATGCCGTCGTCGCCGGTGACCTTGCGGGCGTGGTTGCCGCGCTGGTCGGCGCGCTGTGCGTAGTACTCCTGGAGATACTGCTGAGCAGCCATGCAGCTCATGGCCTCGACCTTACGAGCGAATACGGGCGTGATGTCCACGTAGACGGTCGGTGTGAAACCGCACAGTTCCGGCTGGTGCGGCTCGAAGGCCAGGAACTGCGAGGGGGGCGCGGTGCGGAAGCCGCTGGCGACTCCGGCGCCCGAGGTCAGCAGCCGCGCCTTGGCGACCGCCTCGTGTGCGACGGGGTGGTCGGGGTTGAACGGGTCCTTCTCGGGGTGGGTGAGGACCACGTGGGGCGCGAAGTCGCGCATCAGCTCCGCGAGCCTGCCGACGGACTCCGCGGAGACGTGCAGCGGGTAGTCGCCGAGGTCGAAGGCGCGGAAGTCGGCGCCCACTGCGGCGGCGGCCTTGCTCGCCTCCTCGTGGCGTATTCGCTTCACGTTCTCCTCGGTCTGGCCCTCCTGCTTCCACAGCACCCCGGACTCGCCTCGCTCGCCGTAGGAGAGGGCCACCACGAGGGCTTCGCCGCCCGCTGCCGTGTGGGCGGCGACCGTGCCGGCGGAGCGCCAGACGAAGTCGGCGCTGTGCGCGCCGACGACCAGCAGGCGCCTGTCGTCCTTGCCGTCGGCGCTCATGCCGTGCCCTCCTTCCGGTGCCGGGCGGGGGCGTCGGCGAGGGGTTCGGCGCCGACGAGCCACCGGCTGTTGTGGACCGTCATGGTGCGTACGTCCTCCTCGGTGAAGCCCTCGGCGAGGAGCCGGTCGGCGCAGATCGCCAGGCCGTCCTCGACGGGCGGGTTGAAGGGCTGGCCGAGGTCGCTGGAGATCACGGAGTTCTCCGGTCCTGCCTCGCGGATGGCGCGGTACCAGGTCTCCCACTCGACCTTGCCGGTGTAGGGCGTGGTGAAGCAGCGCTCCAACAGGGCGCCGTGTGCGGCCAGTTCGCGCTGGCGCTCGACGGCGACGCGCTGCGAGGTGAACTCCGGGTGCGTGACGACCATGCGCTCGACGCCCTCCTGGGCGGCGGCCTCGACGACGACGGCGATCTCGTCGGCGTGCAGATGGCCCGTGGCGAGGACCATGCCGTGCCGGGCGATCAGCCGGAAGACCTGGCGGGCGGCGGGCACGACGTCGCCGTCGGGCGTGAGGACGTCGACGGGGTCGGCGGCCATGCCGTCCGCACGCAGATCGTCCTGGAGCCTGGCCCACATCGGCGGGGTGGCGCCCTCGGGCTCCCGGGCCTGGCACTGGCGCTGGTTGGCGCTGTCGACGGTGGGCAGCCAGACGAACTTGGCGCCGCCGCGGCCCGCGATCTCGACGGCGATGGGGTTGAGGCCGCCGACGGAGGCGTTGAGGGTGACGGCGCCCAGGGCCTCCGCGCCGGGGGCGGCGCGGCGGACGACCGCGGCACGTTCGGCGGTGGGCGTGTAGTGCGACTTGAGCACGAAGCCCGCCATGCCGACGTCCGCGAAGCGCTCGGCGAGCGCCACGTCGTCGATGCGGCGGCGCATCACGTCGGGCGCCACGTGGATGTGTACGTCGTACGCGCCGCGCACCAGCTCTCTCGCCCGGCCGGACGGCTGGGGGTGCTCCGTCATGTCTCTCCTTCGCGACCCTTTGCAGCCATAATCTCAGCTCAGATTGTTAACAATCTTGGCTACAGAGGTCAAGAGGTGAGGTCGGACGGAAAGTGCGGAGAGGCCTGGGACCTGGAGTGCGGGGCGGCTGCGGGAGCCGCCGGAGCGCGGTTCCCGGCGGCGCAACGCACGGGGGCGCGAGCCGGGCGCTCAGCGACGCGGCCGGCCTGCCGCCTTGTCGACCTGCTTCAACGCCTCGATGACGCTGAGGAGATGGGCACGCGCGGCCTCCTCCGCCGCGTCCGCGTCGTGCGTGCAGATGGCCTCGATGATCGCGAGATGCTCCGGCAGCGACACCGAGGGCCGCCCCGGGTGCATCGCCAGCCGGAACTGGTGGCGTACGTTCTGGCCGCGCAGCCGCTCCAGCAGCCGCGACGCGGTCCCCTGGCCGCCGATCTCCCGTACGCGTCTGTGCAGCCGCTGGTTGAGCGAGGAGTAGCCCAGCAGATCGCCGTCGGCGACCGCCTCCCTCATCTCCGCCCCGATCGACTCCAGTTCGCGGATCTCCTCACCGGTGACGGACTGCGCCGCCTTCGCCGCGCAGAGCCCCTCCAGCACCATGCGGACCTCGGAGATCTCGACCGCCTCGTCGAGGGAGACGGCACGCACCCGGGCACCGCGATTCTGTATGCGCTCGACGAGTCCCTCGTTGGTCAGCTCCAGCAGCGCCGCCCGCACGCTCGCGCGGCTGGCCTCGAACTGCGTGGACAGATCGGCCTCGACGAGCCGCTGGTTGGGTACGAACTCGCCGCGGATGATCGCCTCGCGAATGGCTTCCACCAGGGGGACTCCTGTCCCGTTTCGCGTGCCGTCCTCTGCCACGTCCGCTCCGGTTCCTCTTCGCTCCACAGATGCACACCGATATTGTCAACAATTTTGTGCGAGCTTAGTGTAGCGGCATGGCCCCTGACACCAGCCCCGGTTCCGTCATCGCCGTACTCGGCCTCGGTGAGGCGGGCGGTGCCATCGCCGCCGGCCTCGCACGGGCAGGACGGGCAGGACGGGCAGGACGGGCAGGACGGGCAGGACGGGCAGGAACAGTCGTAAGAGGCTACGACCCCGCCCAGGTGCCCACACCCGAGGGCGTGACCCGTACGGGCAGCGAAGCGGAAGCAGCCGCCGGCGCCCGGATCGTGCTCAGCGTCAACAGCGCCTCCGCCGCGCACGACGCGCTGCGCTCCGCCGTGGAGTCGCTGCCCGCCGACTGCGTATGGGCCGACCTCAACACCGCCTCGCCCGGGGCGAAGAGGGCCCTCGGCGCCACGGCCGCCGAGCACGGGGTGGCCTTCGCGGACGTCGCGATCATGGCACCGGTGCCGGGACGCGGACTGGGCGTGCCGATGCTGGCGTGCGGCCCCGGTGCGGCACGTACCGCCGAACTCCTCGCCCCCTTCGGCGCCTCCGTGGACGTCACCGAGGGCGGAGCCGGTGCGGCGGCCGAACGGAAGCTGCTGCGCAGCGTGTTCTTCAAGGGGATGGCGGCTGCCGTGGTCGAGGCGCTGGCGGCCGCGCGTGCCGCGGGCTGCGAGGAGTGGCTGCGGGAGAACATCGCCGCCGAACTCGCGCGTGCCGACACCGGCACCGTCGACCGGCTCGTCGACGGCAGCCGACGCCATGCGGTCCGCCGCAGGGAGGAGATGGCCGCCGCCACGGACATGCTCTCCGAACTGGGCGTAGTCCCCGCGGTCTCCGCGGCCAGCCGCGATCTCCTGGGGCGGCTGGCCGCGGATCGGTAGCGGCCCGCTACGCAGGAAGCCGGGACTCGGGGGCCTGCGGGAGAGTGCGCCCGGGGCGGGCGTGGCCGATGTGCGCCACACAGCAGGACGTGGCCGGGATTCGTCGACTGACCCGGTACGCGGTCGGGTTGGGCCGCCCCTCCCCCGGTGCGCGGCCCCGGGCTCCCGCACGACAGCCAAGCGCGACGGTCCGGCCCCCGCCCGACGGCCAAGCGCGAGGGCCCGCCCGAAGGCCCCCTCCTACCCCACCGCCTTCGCCGCCGCCCTTCCCGCCGTACGCCCGGAGAAGATGCACCCGCCGAGGAACGTGCCCTCCAGCGACCGGTATCCGTGCACGCCGCCGCCACCGAAGCCCGCGGCCTCACCCGCCGCGTACACACCCGGAAGCGGCTCGCCGCCCTCGGCGAGGACCCTCGCGTCCAGGTCGGTCTCCAGCCCGCCGAGCGTCTTGCGCGTGAGGATGTTGAGCCGTACGGCGATCAGCGGCCCGGCCTTCGGGTCGAGGATGCGGTGCGGCGACGCCACACGGATCAGCTTGTCGCCGAGGTACCGGCGCGCACCGTGGATCGCCGTCACCTGGGAGTCCTTGGTGAAGGGGTTGCGGATCTCCCGGTCGCGAGCCTCGATCTCCCGCCGCAGCCCGGCCTCGTCGATGAGCTTGTCGCCGGTCAGTTCGTTCATCCGCCGTGCGAGAGCGCCCAGTTCACGCTCGATGACGAAGTCCACGCCGTGATCCATGAACGCCTGTACAGGGCCGGGCGCCCCGGAGCCGACACGGGCGAGGAGCAGACGCAGGTCCCGTCCCGTCAGGTCCGGGTTCTGCTCGGAGCCGGAGAGCGTGAACTCCTTCTCGATGATCTTCTGGCTGAGCACGAACCACGTGTAGTCGTGCCCGGTGTGCATGATGTGGTCGAGCGTGCCGAGCGTGTCGAAGCCCGGATAGAGCGGTACGGGCAGCCGCTTGCCGGTGGCGTCCAGCCACAGCGACGACGGGCCGGGCAGGATGCGGATGCCGTGCAGGTTCCAGATGGGGTTCCAGTTCTCGATGCCCTCGGTGTAGTGCCACATCCGGTCGCGGTTGATGACGCGCCCGCCCGCCCGCTCGGTGACACCGAGCATCAGGCCGTCGACGTGCGCGGGCACCCCGGAGAGCATCCGGGCGGGCGGAGTTCCCAGCCGCTGCGGCCAGTTGGCGCGTACGAGTTCGTGGTTGCCGCCGATGCCGCCGGAGGTGACGATCACCGCCTGCGCCCGCAGCTCGAAGGTGTCCGCCACGTCGCGGCTGCTCGCGGTGCCGCGCTCCGCGTCGCTGGGCACCAGCACCTCCCCGCTCACGGTGTCGACGCTGCCGCCGCTGCGCGAGAGACCCGTGACCCGGTGCCGGAAGCGCAGTTCGACATGGCCGCGTTCGACGCCCGCGCGCACCCGCCGCTCGAAGGGCTCGACGATCCCCGGGCCGGTGCCCCAGGTGATGTGGAAGCGCGGGACCGAATTGCCGTGCCCGGTCGCGCCGTAGCCGCCGCGCTCGGCCCAGCCGACCACGGGGAAGATCTTCAGGCCCTGCGCCCGCAGCCACGGCCTCTTCTCGCCCGCCGCGAAGTCGACGTACGCCTCGGCCCACCGCCGCGGCCAGTGGTCCTCGTCGCGGTCGAAGCCGGCGGTCCCGAGCCAGTCCTGCCAGGCCAGTTCGCGGCTGTCGCGTACGCGCATGCGGCGCTGCTCCGGCGAGTCGACGAAGAACAGGCCGCCGAAGGACCAGTGCGCCTGGCCGCCGAGCGACTGCTCCGGCTCCTGTTCGAGGAGGATCACCTTCCGTCCCGCGTCGGCCAGTTCGGCCGTCGCCGCGAGCCCGGCGAGCCCCGCTCCGATCACGATGACATCGGCGTCGTACGCCATGCGTCCCACCTGTTCCACGTCCGGTTCCGCGCCGGTCCGCATCGGTTCCCGTCCGGTCCCGCATCGGTTCCGCGCCCGGCCGTCCAGTCCGCCCTGAAGATCCGGTGACCGGAGAGTAGCCCTCTTTCGTGTCCCGGCGGCACCCCGGGCCGGTGGTGGAATGGGGCGCATGAGGGAGATCCGATGACCGAAGAGCCGCGCTCGGCGGAGGAGTTGATCGACGTGGTCGACGAGGAGGACCGCGTCGTCGGCCAGGCGCTGCGAGGGGACGCCACGGCACGGCGGCTGCGGCACCGCTGCACCTCCGTGCAGGTACGCGATCCGCTCGGCCGGATCTTCGTGCACCGCCGCACGCCGCAGAAGCTCGTCTTCCCGTCGATGTACGACGTGGTGGTCGGCGGCGTCGTCGGCGCGGGCGAGAGCTACGACGAGTGCGCGCGGCGCGAGGCCGAGGAGGAACTGGGCGTACAGGGGCTGCCCGCGCCCCAGCCGCGCTTCACGTTCCTGTACGAATCGCCGCGCCACACCTGGTTCCTGCGGGTCTACGAGCTGGAGTGCGAACTGCCCGTACGGCCGCAGCCCGAGGAGATCGACTGGTGGGACTTCCTCCCCGGGGCCGAGCTGGAACGGCGGCTGAGCCTGCCCGGGTGGGAGGTCGTGCCTGACGGCCTGGAATGCCACCGGCGGCTGCGTGCCTGGCACGAGCGCCACACGTGAGCGGGCACGGACACGGACACGGGCCTGGGCGCGGGCGGGCGGGCGCACGGTCACATGAACGCCTGCGGACCGCCGCACGTGAGGCGCCCGGCGCGAGGCAGCGGCGCCGTGGGCGGCGGCGCGTACCCGTAGGCTCGTGCGCATGATCGACCGGCTCAGGGCGACACTACGGCTGTGGTTCGCGCCGCAGCTCCTGCGGCGCGAGGGCAGCACGCCCGACTACCGCTTCTCGCTCGCCAACGAGCGCACCTTCCTGGCGTGGATCCGCACGGCGCTGGCGCTCGTCGCGGGCGGCATCGCCGTGGACCAGTTCCTGACGGGCCTGAGCTGGGGCGTGCGTACGGCGATCTCGGTGGCGGTGCTGGCCTGCGCGGCGCTGTGCGCGTTCCGCGCGGTCAACCACTGGATGCGCTGCGAGCGGGCGATGCGGCGCGGTGAGGATCTGCCCGCATCCCGCTTCCCGGTGCTGCTGGCGACGGCGACCGCGCTGGCCGCGGTGCTGGTCCTGATCGCGGTGGTGCTGGGGGGGCGGGCGGTGAACGGGCCCCAGGTGAACGGATCGCCGATGAACCGGTCCCCGGTGAACGGGTCCCATGTGAACGGGTCCCCCGCGAGCGGGTCCCCGGCGAACGGTGCCCGGCCGTGAGCGGGAGCGAAGGCACGGCCGGCAAGCGCACCGGAGACCAGGGCGCGCAGCCGGAACGTACGCGCTTCGCCTGGCGCCGCACCACCCTGACGTTCGCCGTCGCGGTGGCACTCGGCGTACGGGAGGCCCTGTACGGAAGCGGCGGCGTCTCCCCGACGGAGGCGGCGGCAGCGGCGGCCGGGGTGCTGTCGTGGCTGGCGTTCCTGGTGGTGGCACACCGGCGCATCACGGCCATGGAGGTGGACCGCCCGGCGGCGTTGGGGCCCGTGGCCGCCGGGACCGCGCTGCTGTGCACACTGGCGGTGGCGACGGTTGGAGTGGTGCTGCTGTGGTGAGCGAGGAACAAGGGCGCGAGGGCCGCGAACGCGCCCGGCGGGGACCGCTGGTCGTGGTGATGGGGGTCTCCGGCTCGGGCAAGTCCACCGTGGGCGAACTGCTCGCCGAGCGCCTGGACGTGGCGTACGCCGAGGCCGACTCGTTCCATCCGCCCGCCAACATAAGGAAGATGGCGGCCGGTACGCCCCTGGACGACGAGGACCGGCGCCCATGGCTGGACGCCATCGCACGCTGGCTCTCCGAACGCTCCGGGCAGGGCGGCGTCGTGAGCTGCTCCGCGCTGCGGCGCCGCTACCGCGACCGGCTGCGCGACAGCGGCGCGCCGCTGTTCTTCCTCCATCTCGACGGCTCCGAGGAGCTGATCGCCGGTCGGCTGAAGGACCGCAAGGGCCACTTCATGCCGCGTTCGCTGCTGCGCTCGCAGTTCGCGACGCTGGAGCCCCTCGAACCGGACGAGCACGGCGCGGCCGTCCCCATCGGCGGCACCCCCGCGGAGGTCACGGAAAGGGCACTGGCCGTTCTCGCACCGTAGCCGCGGGGCAGGACGCACTGACAAGCTTTGGGCGTCGCTGTACGCGGCCGCCGCCGACCGGCCCGCCGGGCCCGGCGGCGGGCGTGAGAACGAGGGAGAGATCCGCGCATGACCTCTGCGTCAGCGCCGGGGGCGGTCGAGGACATGCCGCCGTCGCGTGAGCCGTACACCGAGAAGGTCGCCGAGGGCGTGCACGCCTACATTCAGCCCGACGGAGGCTGGTGCCTCAACAACGCGGGCTGGATCAGCGACGGGCACGACACGCTGCTCGTGGACACCGCCGCCACGCACCGCAGGGCGAGAGCGCTGCGCGAGGCGCTGCTGGGCAGCGGCGTGCCCGCGCCGTCCTACGTCGTCAACACCCACCACCACGGCGACCACACCTACGGCAACTCCCTCTTCGCACACGGCGCGACCGTCATCGGGCACGAGGCGTGCCGCAGGGAGACACTCGCCGCGGGACGCCAACTCCACGCCCTCTGGCCGGAGGTGGACTTCGGCGACATCGACGTCACCGCGCCAGGACTGACCTACCGCGACGAACTGACCGTGCACATCGGGGAGTTCGAGGTACGTCTGCTGCACCCCGGCGTCGCGCACACCACCGGCGACACGGTGGTCTGGCTGCCGCAGCAGAGCGTGGTCTTCACGGGCGACATCGTCTTCCACCACGGCACACCGTTCATACCCATGGGGTCGCTCAGCGGTTCGCTGCACGCGCTGGACCGGCTGCGGGCGCTGGGCGCACGAACGGTGGTGCCCGGTCACGGACCGCTCGCCGGTCCTGATGTCTACGACACGGTGGAACGCTATCTGCGTTACGTCGACGCACTGGCACGCTCGGCTCGTGAGCGCGGGCTCACACCGCTGGAGGCGGCACGCGAGGCACGGTCCGGTGACCGCGCCGGGTTCGCCGAGTTCGCCGAACTGGCAGAGAGCGAACGGCTGGTGGCCAACCTCCACCGGGCCTACGCCGAACTCGACGGGCGTCCTCCCGGCGACCCGCTCCACATCCCCTCGGTGTGGGGAGACATGGAGCAGCTCAACGACGGCAGGCCGGTCGCGTGCCACGCGTGACGATCCGCCTCCGCCGCCCGGCGGCCCTCGGCCCTTCGGCAAGCGACGTGCGTGCGGGGCGTGACGCGCATGCGGTGCGTGACGCGCATGCGGTGCGTGACGCGCATGCGGCGAATTCGGCAGCGGCCGTGCGTGGGTCTCGTCACATGTGGGCCGTTCCGTGCGGTCCGGGGCCGTGCACCCCTAGACGCCATACCGACTAGTCGGCATGATCGTGCCGACAAGCGTTCCCGTCCCCTCAGTTCGAGATCCCTTCTGGTTCCCCGAGTCCTTCGAGCCCCTTCGAGTCCCTGTCAGTCCCTACGAGTTCCTGCGAGATCCGCACCCGTAGAGCCCGCCGGTCCGGGGCCCGTACCCCGTCAGAACCCGTCCGCCCCAGACCCGCCGCCCCTCCGACCCACGCTAAGGAGCGCGTACGCATGAGCATCGAGAATCCGCCCGGGCTCGATCCCGAGCGGCTCGCCGCACATCTCGACCGGGAGCGCCCCGGCCTGGTGCGGGGGCCGCTGCGGGCCGAGGTGATACAGGGCGGCCGGTCGAACCTGACGTACCGGGTGACCGACGGGGTCGGCCGCTGGGTCGTACGCCGCCCGCCCCTGGGCCATGTACTGGCCACGGCGCACGACATGGCCCGTGAGTACCGCGTGATCAGCGCGCTGCGCGGCACGGACGTGCCGGTGCCCGCGACGGTGCTGCTGTGCGAGGACGACGACGTGCTCGGCGCGCCCTTCTACGTCATGGAGCAGGTGGACGGCACTCCGTACCGCACCGCTGACGAACTGGCCGCGCTCGGACCGGAACGCACCCGTGCGCTGACGCTGGCGCTCCCGGACACGCTCGTAGCACTGCACTCGGTCGACCCGGCGAGCGTGGGGCTGGAGGACTTCGGACGCCCGGAGGGCTTCCTGGAGCGGCAGTTGCGCCGCTGGGGCAAGCAACTCGACGCCTCCCGCAGCAGGGAGCTGGACGGCATCGACGAACTGCACGCCATACTCGGGCAGCAGCTTCCCGTCTCGCCCGAACCGGCCGTCGTACACGGCGACTTCAGGCTGGACAACGTGCTGGCGGACGCCGACGACCGCATCGCCGCGGTGCTCGACTGGGAGATGTCCACGCTCGGCGATCCGCTCACCGACCTGGGCCTGCTGGTGATGTACAGCGAACCGCTCAACGTCCCCGGCGCACCGGTCAGTTCGACGGCCGAAGCCCCCGGGCACCCTTCGCCCGAGGAGCTGATCGAACGCTATGCCGCCGGATCGGGACGCGACGTGTCCCGGATCAACTGGTACACCGCCTTCGCCTGGTTCAAGCTCGCGGTGATCCTGGAGGGCATCCACTACCGCTACACGCTCGGGCAGACGGTCGGTCCGGGCTTCGACCGGATCGGCGGCCTCGTCCCGGTCTTCATCGACAACGGACTCACCACGCTGCGGAAGGGATGAGGTCTCAGTGGACTTCGCATTCGACGCCCGTACGGAAGAGCTGCGCAAGAAGCTCCAGTCCTTCATGGACGAGCACGTCTATCCGGCGGAGGCCGTCGCCGACGAGCAGCGCACCGAACTGGACTCGCCCTGGCAGACGCCGCCCGTGGTGGAGGAGTTGAAGAAGAAGGCCCGCAAGTACGGGCTGTGGAACCTCTTCCTTCCCGACCGCACCTATGGCGCGGGCCTGACGAACCTCCAGTACGCGCCGCTCGCCGAAATACTGGGCCGCAGCCCGAAGTTGGCGCCGACGGTGGTCAACTGCGCGGCACCCGACACCGGCAACATGGAAGTGCTCACCGAGTTCGGCAACGCCGAGCAGCGCAGGACGTGGCTGGAGCCGCTTCTCAGCGGCGAGATCCGCTCCGGCTTCGCCATGACCGAGCCCGATGTCGCCTCGTCCGACGCGACGAACATCGAGACCCGCATCAGGCGTGACGGCGACGACTACGTCATCTCGGGCCGCAAGTGGTTCATCTCCGGTGCGATGAACCCCGACTGCAAGATCTTCATCGTCATGGGCAAGACCGACCCGGACGCCCCCGACATCCGCCGCCAGCAGTCGATGGTGCTGGTGCCGCGGGACACCCCCGGTCTCGAAGTACGCCGCGCCATGCAGGTCTACGGATACGAGGACCACTACCACGGCGGCCATGCCGAGATCGTCTTCGACGGCGCCCGGGTGCCGCGCAGCAACCTCATCGGCGAGGAGGGCGGCGGCTTCGCCATCGCACAGGCACGGCTGGGCCCCGGGCGAATCCACCACTGCATGCGGCTGATCGGCATGGCCGAGCGTGCGGTTGAACTCATGTGCCGCCGTGCGCAGTCCCGTACGGCCTTCGGCAGGGAGCTCGGCGGACAGGGCCAGGTACGGGAGTGGATCGCCGACGCACGGGTGCAGATCGAGCAGTTGCGGCTGCTGGTGCTCAAGACGGCCTGGCTGATGGACACCGTGGGCAACAAGGGCGCGCACACGGAGATCCAGGCCATCAAGATCGCCACTCCGCGTGCCGTCGTCGGCATCCTCGACCGTGCGGTGCAGCTCCACGGTGCGGGCGGCGTCAGCCAGGACTTCCCACTGGCGGAGCTGTGGGCGGCGGCCCGTACGCTCCAGCTCGCCGACGGCCCGGACGAGGTGCACCAACGATCGCTGGCGCGGCGCGAGTTGAAGCGGCACACGTCGGGCGAGGAGTGAGCGGCCGCGTGCGCTGACGGCGGCCCGCACACGCTGACGGCGCCCCTGGGGCCGCGTTCCCGCGCCCGGTCCCCTCCGCGGCAGGAAGGGGCCGGGCGCAAGCGTGTGCGGTGTAATCTCACCGGCCATGACATCGCAAGCACGCAGCGCCGGGTCGGTGATCTGCATCGTTTTGGCGACGGTCAGCCTGCTCGCAGCGCTGATAACGGCCATCGTCGCAATCAACGCGACCTCTCACGTGTCGGACAAGCTGGAGCCGGGCCTCGCGCAGGGCTACTACGACCGGGCCGACGAAGGCACCGGCGGCTACGAGCCCTTCCAGCCTTCCGAGGTCGGCGACGAGTCGACGTGTCACGACGGTTCCGCGGACGACCAGCCCGATCAGGGCTTCTGGTCCTGCGTGCAGAAGGACTCGGCCGCGTGGTCCGCTCAAGTCGCGGCACGGCAGGCGGACGCTCAGGCGAAGGGCCAACTGGCCATCGTCCTCGGCCTGTTCGGGCTGACATTCGCGATCGGCGCCGTAGCGTCGAACGCAGGCGCGAGGTCCGCAGCACAGACCGCCGCCCCGCCGGCGGGCGATGGCCTCCGTGCCGAAGCCCGACCAGCCGCGAACACGCAGGACATGGGCTAAAGTCGTTCACATGACTGCCGGGTCGGCCATGTGCCGCACACAGAACGGACGCCCGGCCGGCGTTTGATCACCGCGCGGGCGAGAGGCCCGCCCCCGTTACGAGCAGCACACAGCGACATGTGCAGCGACTCGTAACGGAAGGAGGTGAATTCATGAGCTGGCAGGAATTCCTCGACCGCCACCGGGCCGGTGACGTCATCGAAGGCGTGGTCACCGGGGAAGTGCCGTTCGGTTCGTTCGTCGAATACGAAGGCGTCACGGGCCTCGCCTACCAGGAGTCCTGGCCCGTAGGCAGCCGCGTCTCGGTCCGCATCCTGGAGATCGACCCCGGCGGACAGCGGTTCAGCCTGGCCTCGGCCTCCGAGTGAAGCAAGCGCTGATGATCCAAGCGCTCATGTTTCAGCGCTGATCCGGGGGAAGAGGACTCCCCCGGATCAGCGCCTCACATTGTCCCTCCCGCGACACCGCGGGCGCGACCGCGCCGTTGCACACGCACCGCGTGCATCGAACGCCTGATGTCCCCGAGCCGTACTTGCCGACGGCGATTTCCAACGGCGCCGCTACGCACGGGAGTTAGCATGGGGGACCGAGTTTCGATGTACGGGGGAAAGTCTTGGGCGCCGACGGCATGGGGACGAGCGGCGAAGAGCGGCCGCGCCCGCACCCTCGGCTTCCGCGAACTCGCAGCCCTCGCCCGCCCCTTCGTCTCCGGCACTCGCACCGGCACCGAAGGAGTCCGGCACGGACGAGAAGGAGCCCGAATCCCGGAAGAGACGCCGAAGTCCTCGGCCCCGTCCGGCGATTCCGCACCGTCGCCGGGAACTCCGCAGCACACCACGGAAACCAAGACGGTGCCGCTCGGCCGGATCTACGACGAGCCGGGCAGCAAAGGGAATACCGCCTCGCCCAGAGCCGGAAGATGCTCTACGGGTGGGAGGACTCGCCTTCTTCTCATACTCCGCGCCTTGATGTGCCGACGTCCGCTGCGACGGCGAGCCGATGCCCGCGCACGCCGACCGCCACCGAGGAGGACCCATGGAACCCGAACTGATGACACTGGCGGCCTCCGGCGCCACCGCGCTGGTCGGCCTCATGGTCGACGAAGCCTGGACCGCGACGAAGTACCGGGTGGCCGCGCTCTTCGGGCGCGGCCGAGCCGACAGCGAGTCCGTGGAGGCCGAACTGGAGGAGTCGCGCGGCGAATTGGTCGCCGCGCGGGACGCCTCCGACGAGAACGCAGCGGCCGACGTCGAGGCCGGACTGCGTACGAGGCTGCGCAGGCTGCTTCGCGAAGACCCGGACGCCGCACAGGAGTTGAGGTCGCTGATCGCCGAGGCCGGACAGCACACCGCCCCTTCCGCGCCGGTGACCAACACCATCACCGACGCGGACATCCGGGGCCCCGTCATCCAGGCCGGAAGTATCGAGGGCGGCATCAACATCGGCGGAGACGGCAGGCGTTCCTCCTGACGCGGAAGGGACGCCGCCCTCGCCCTGTCCCCCGGCCGCTCAGGGCTGCACGACCACACGCCCCGTCGTGATGCCGTCGAAGACGCGCTGCACCGCGTTCGCGCCCTCCTCCAGCGGGACGCGTTCGCTGATGAGCGGCTTGACCGCGCCGTCCGCCGCGAGTGCCGTGAGTTCCTCGTGGCAGGCCTCGACGGCGGCCGGGTCCTTGGTGTTGTACAGGCCCCAATGCAGGCCCAGGATCGAGTAGTTCTTGATCAGCGCGTGGTTGAGGCCGGGTGTCGGGACGGCACCGCTCGCGAAGCCGACGACCACGATGCGGCCCTCGAAGGCGACGCACTTGACGGACTTGGCGTAGGCGTCGCCGCCGACCGGGTCGTAGATCACGTCCGCGCCGCGCCCGCCCGTGGCCTCCTTCACGGCGGCCACGATGTCGTCCTCGCGCCTGTCCACGACGACGTCGCAGCCCAGTTCGCGTGCCGTCTCCGCCTTCGCCTTGCCGCCGACGACGCCGATGACGCGTGCGCCCGCCGCCTTGCCGAGCTGTACGGCGGCGCTGCCGACGCCACCGGCAGCCGCGTGCACCAGCAGCGTCTCCCCCGGCTGGATGCGGGCACGGCGGTGCAGCCCGAACCAGCCCGTCTGATAGCCGATGTGGAGCGCGGCGGCCTCGGCGTCGTCCAGGGCGTCGGGGGCCTTACGTGCGCTCGCCGCGGTGACGAGCGTACGTTCGGCGAACCCGCCCATGGGAAGCGCGGGTTGGGCGATGACGCGGGAGCCCGGCACGAGGGCGGGGCCCTCGGTGCTCTCGGTGCCCTCGCCCACCGAGACGACCTCGCCGCACAGTTCCACGCCGGGTGTGAAGGGGAACGGCGGCTTGATCTGGTATTCGCCCCGGCACAGCAGCGCGTCGGGGAAGTTGACGGCGGCGGCGCGCACCCGCACGAGCACTTCGCCCGCGCCGGGTTCGGGGTCGGGGATCTCCTCCAGCCGCATGACCTCACGCGGCTCGCCGTTCTTGTGGACGCGCCATGCCTTCACCGGTGCTACCTCCGGAACGTAGTTGCCTGCTCTTCGCTTCGCTCGTCTCGTGACGGCCGGGGCCGCCGGGCTACGGGCGCCGCCCGGCGCTCGCCTTCCGCCGCGTGCGGTCTGCCGTCTCTGCCGGCTGCCGACCGCGGCCTGCCTGTCGCCTGCTTGCCAGTTGCCAGTTGCTTGTTGCCAGTTGGCGCCTGCCGATCGGCTCTTGCCTGTCGCCGCCTCCGTTCGGGGCCCGCCGCGTACGGACCCGGGTGCGGCTGCCTACCCAGCCGCGCAGGGACGCATGACCGTACGCACCCGCGTGTCCTTACGGCCGCGCGCCCCTCAAGTCGCCGTCCGCTCCTCGCCCTACGGGCGCAGCGCCCGCAGCAGCAGATCCGCGAGATGATCCGCGACCTCCTGCGGCGTGAGCTTCCCGTCGGGCCGGTACCAGGTGCTCAGGTGGTGGACCGAGCCGAAGTGGTAGTCGACGACGAGGTCCGCCGGAGTCGAGGTGGTGAAGACACCGGTGCGCTGCCCCTCCGCGACCAGGTCGCGGAAGCGTTCGTGGTACCGGCGCCGCTCGGCCCGTACCTGCTTCTGCTTCTCCGGGCTGAGCTGGTGCATGGAGCGGAAGAAGATCCGTGCGTCGTCGAGGTTGTCGATGGTGGTGACGACGACGTCGGCGGCGGCGCGGCGCAGCCGCTCCTCCACTGGCTGCTCCGCGTCCGCGTATGCGTCCAGCCGCTCCTGCTGGAGCCGCAGCAGCCGCCCGTAGATCTCGTGCAGGAGATCGTCCTTGGAGCCGAAGTAGTGGTAGAGGGCGCCCTTGGTGACGCCCGCGGCCTCGACTATCTCCTGCACGGACGTACGGTCGTAGCCGCGCTCGGAGAAGAGGCGCGTGGCCGCTGCCATCAGCCGCTGCGGTACGGGCGCCGGCGGCGGGGACGGCTGCCCCGCGGGTGCCGCCCTTCCGTGGGTACCGCTCTTCCTGCCCCCGCCGGTGCGGGACGCCGCTTCGGGTGTGGCCATCTGCCCTCACCTGCCTCTCTTCGTGCGCCCGCTCACCGCGTCACCGCGCCGACCGCCGCCGCTGTCTCATTCGCCGCTGTCACCGCGGGAACGCAGTTCCCGCCTGAGGATCTTCCCACTGGTCGTCTTGGGCAGGTCGTCCAGGATCTCGACCTGCCGCGGATACTTGTACGCCGCCAGCCGCTCCTTGCAGTGGCCGATCAGCTCGTCCGGCGCCGCCGGGGTGCCGGGCCGGAGGCTGACGTAGGCCCTGACCGTCTCGCCCCGGTAGGCGTCGCCGACGCCGACGACCGCTGCCTCCCGTACGGCGGGATGACTGTAGAGGACGTCCTCCACCTCGCGCGGCCACACCTTGAAGCCGGAGGCGTTGATCATGTCCTTCTTGCGGTCGACGACGTAGAGCCAGCCGTCCTCGTCCATGAACCCGATGTCGCCGGTGAGGAGTTCACCGTCGGGTATCGCCGCGGCGGACTCCTCGGGCCGCCGCCAGTAGCCGGGTACGACCTGCGGGCCGCGCACGGTGATCTCGCCCTGCTCCCCCAGCGGCACGGGCCTGCCCTCGTCGTCGACTATGCGCACCACCGTGTCCGGGCCCGGCACGCCCACCGCCAGCGTGCCCGAAGCGGGGTCGACGGGCGCCTGCTTCCCGGGCGGTACGGACGCGCACGGCGCGGTGCACTCCGTGAGCCCATAACCGTTGCGCAGATACGTACCGAAGGCGGCCCCCAGCTTCTCCACGAGCGCGGGCGGCAGGGGCGCCCCGCCGGAGGAGAGGACGTGGAAGGAGGCGAAGTGCTGCCGTGTCGCCGCCGGATGCGCGGCCAGCGCCATATAGGCGGTGGACGGGCCGACGGCGAAGGCCGGTTCGTGCTCCAGGAAGGCGTCCAGCACGACACCGGCCTCGAAGCGGTACGCGAGGGCGAGGGTGCCTGCTCCCGCGATGCACGCGGACAGTTCGCACACCATGCCGGTGATGTGGAAGAGCGGTGCGAGGGCGAAGATGCAGGCGCCTTCGGGGAGTTGCAGCCCGGTGTGCTGCCTCTCGGCGTTGTAGGCGATGTTGGCGTGGGTGTTCATCGCGCCCTTGGGGGCGCCGCTCGTGCCGGAGGTGTAGCTGATCAACGCTATGTCGCCGCCGGTCAGCTCGCGTCCTGCGGGGGCCGCGCCCCCGGCGCGTGCGACGGCGAGGAGGTCGTCGGCGTCCTCCGCGGGCTCCGTACGGGCGAAGTCCAGCACGCGCTCGTCGTCACGTGACTGGAGGTCGAGTTCGCAGACGGTCAGCGCGATGCGTACCGGCGAATCGGCCGCCGCCGCTCGCAGATACCCCTCCCAGGCCCGCTCGCCGCACACCAGCGCCGTCACCTCGGCGTCGTGGAGCACGTGGGCGACCTCCGCCGCCTTGTACATGGGGTTGACGGGCACCACCACCGCGCCCGCCTTCCATGCGCCGAGCAGCGCAAGGACGTAGTGCGGGGTGTTCTGGAGCATCAGCGCCAGCCGGTCGCCGTGCCCGAGGCCGCGTGAGGCGAGGTGGGCGGCTATGCCGTCGGAGAGGCCGTCGGCCTCGCGGTAGCTGATGCGGCCGTCGAAGTAGGCGAGGGCCGTGCGTTCGGGGACGGTGCGCACCGCCTCGCGGAAGGCGTGCAGCATCGTCTCCGGCGGCTGGACGGGAGCACGCTGGGCCTCGTCGAGCTGCTTCAGCCACGGCATGTCCTCGTACGTCACCGCGGGCGTCACCCTTCCTCCGCTTCGAGAAGGGCCTCCAGCTTGCGCTGCATCTTGTTCATGCCGCCGATCCAGTGGTCGGGCTCGGAGGCGCGTGCTGCGTAGAAGCCGGCGGTCTCGGGGTGGGGCAGCACGAGGAAGCGCTGCTTCTCCATCGCCTCGAACAGCGAGTCGGCCACGGCCTCCGGTTCGATGGCGGTCTCGGCGAGGATCAGATCGCCCGCGGTGCCGCTGCCGGCCAGCATGTCGGTGCGTACGCCCTGCGGGCACACGGCGTGCACCTCGATCCCGCGGTGCTTGTACGTCACGGCCAGCCACTCCGCGAACGCGAGCGCCGCGTGCTTGGTGACGCTGTAGGGGGCCGAGCCGAGCATCGTGAGCAGACCGGCGGCGGAGACCGTGGCGACGAACCGGCCGTGGCCCTGTTCCAGCCAGCCGGGCACCAGTTCGCGAGCGGCCCTCACATGCGCCATGAGGTTGACGTCCCAGGCCTTCTCCCACTGGTCCTCGCCCGCTTCGGGGCCGCCGGCGGTGCCGACGCCCGCGTTGGCGCAGAAGGTGTCGATGCGGCCGCCGAGGGCCTCGCGTGCGACCGGGACGATCTTGGAGGCGTCGCCGGGGACGGCGATGGCGCCGATCTCCTCCGCGACGGCCTGGGCCTTGGCCGCGTCGAGGTCGTTGACGGCCACACGGGCGCCCTCGGCCGCGAACCTCCGGGCCAGTGCGGCCCCGATGCCGCCGCCCCCGCCGGTGACGACCACTGTGCTGTCGCGCAAAGACTCCATCCCCGCAACTCCCCTTCGCTGTTCAGCGTCTCGGCTCATCCCGCGGCGGCAGACTAACCAGTCGGTATGGCGGTGGGAAGGGCCGGATCCGGCCCCGGGCAGGGGGTGGCCGGGCTCCATGGACCGCGCAGAAGGCCGGGCCGCGCTGGACACGGGACGGCCGCGCGGCGGCTGACCAGGGGATCTTCGAGGGGCGGCGCCCCCGCTCCCGGTCAGGTCTTGCGGCCCACGCCTCCGTACGTGGTGACGGGAGTCACCGGGAACGGCGTGTGGTCGGGACGCCACTGCGTCACCGGGACGAGTCCGGGCTCCAGCAGTTCGAGGCCGTCGAAGAGGTGCCCCAACTCCTCGGGGCTGCGCAGGTGGTACGGCACGGCGCCGCTGCTGTTGTACTTCTCGTGCGCGGCCTGGCGTGCGGCGCTGATGTCCGTGCCGTCGCTGAGCGTGAGATAGCTGCCGGACGGCAGTGCGTCCAGCAGCCGTCCCACGAGCGACCGGGCGAGTTCGTCGTCGGGGATGTGGCCCATGATCCCGAGCATCATCAGGCCGACGGGACGGCTGAAGTCCAGCGTGCGCGCTGCCGCTTCGATGATCGTGTCCGGATCGCGCACGTCGGCGTCGATGTAGTCGGTGGCGCCCTGGGGCGTGGAGGTCAGCAGCGCCTGTGCGTGCACGAGCACCAGCGGGTCGTTGTCCACGTAGACGATGCGGGAGTCGGGGGCGACGGACTGGGCGATCTCATGGGTGTTGTCGACGGTGGGCAGGCCCGTGCCCACATCGAGGAACTGCCGGATACCGGCCGGGCCCGCGAGATGCCGCACCGCACGCGCGAGGAAATACCTGGAGCCGCGGGCCGCGTCGACGATTCCGGGGAATGTCTTTGCGAACTCGTCGCCCGCTTCGGCGTCGACGGGATAGTTGTCCTTGCCACCGAGCCAGTAGTTCCAGATCCGGGCCGAATGAGGCACGGAAGTGTCGATCTTCGGCGGCACATCCGGTCGGGACTCGCCCTCGGCCATGCTGATCCTCTCCCCCTCGGCCCGTCGGTTTCGCTCCCCACCCTACGACCGGCCGCCGCACGCCGGGAGATGCGAGGGACACGGCGGAGCGGTCCCACGCCGGCCTGTGGCGTGATCTCGCGCCCTCAACTACGCGTGCTCCGGCGGGCGTTGACCCGTCCGGAGCGGATCATGTATCCGTGCGGGGAGGGAGTACGTTCCGCCGGGCAGTTACGCCGGGGATTTCACCGGTGTGCTCAAGGCGGGCCCAAGGGCGTGCTCGTGGGCCTATTACGCGCCGGTACTCGTGCTCGTCGGCGTATTCGGCGCCGTACTCTTGGCGTACCCACTGGGATACGCGGCGGTACTCACCGGTACTCATCGGTGCCGAGAAGCGGGACTCGTCGTCGCAAAGTGTTCACGTCCTGGTGACTGATGAGTGTTCTGTGAGAACTCATGAGAGCCGCGTGAGAATTCAAGCCGCCGAAGAGTGCGTACGCGTTGCCGGGGTAGCTCACGAGCCCGGGGAGCCCGACGAGCGGAACGCCCGGACAACCTGAAAGAAATGACTTCGCAACGGGGGGATCCGATTGCGCGGCACTTACGTCATATCGCCGACGAGTCGGGTCCACTCCGTCGGAGGTGGGATGATTGGCCGGTTTCAGAGCCCTCGCAGAACAGGTCCGCGACCCTGACAGGGCACCCTCCCAGCGTCGCCAGGCGCTGCGTAAGTGCCTTGAGCGCTTCGCCCCTTACGGACACCGCGCGACGTGGCAACACCTTTGCGCCCGCGCCGGGTTCCACCCGGACGACCGTGAGCCCGACCCGGCGCTGCTGGTCTCCGCGCTCGAAGAGCTGGAGGAGGCGCGCTCGGTGTGGCTTGAGTACGAGTCGCAGGTCGCGATGCGCCGCAGAGCCGAGAAGCGCCACGGAATCAGACAGCCGGCGCCGCACGACGAATGGCACCGACTGACGTGGGGCGGCAGGTCGCTGCTTCCCTGTGACCCTTCGACTCCGCCCACTCCGCGCCTCGCGGAAGTGCTGCGCCGGATGATCACGGCCATGGACAAGGACGTGGGCAAGGACGTCCTCCGCCTTGCCGGGCGCAGCCGCGGCGTACGCGGCGGACTCGGTTCGATGGCGGCATCGCAGAGCTGACGGCACCGGCCGGCAAGCGGGCCGCACGGGTCCGACGCACCCTCTGCGGCCCCGGTCCCGCGGCCCGGCCCGCTGCACGGCCGAGCGCACCGGCTGACGCCGAAGCACCGCCGTCACGCGCCTTACGGCCTCCGGGCGTTGACACGCGCGACAACACCGCAGCATGCTGAGCGAGCGCTTAGCATCGGCGGCGCGCGACACGTCTGCGGGAGGTTGTACGGATGGCGGAGCCCCGGGTCTTCACCTCGACCAGTGAGCTGTCGGCCGCGGTCGGCCAGGAACTGGGCGTCAGCGACTGGCTGGAGATCGACCAGAAGCGGATCGACCTGTTCGCGGACGCGACGGGCGACCACCAGTGGATTCACGTCGACCCTGCCCGCGCGAAGGACGGCCCCTTCGGCACGACCATCGCCCACGGCTATCTGACCCTCTCCCTGCTGCCCGATCTCGTACCGCAGATCATGCGCGTCGAGGGGGCCCGCATGGGCGTCAACTACGGCGTGAACAAGGTGCGTTTCCCCGCGCCGGTGCCCGTCGGCTCCCGGCTGCGCGCACGCGCGGAACTCGTCGACGTGAGCGAGGCGGGCGGCGGAGTGCAGGTCGCCGCCAAGGTCACCGTCGAACGGGAAGGCGGCGACAAGCCGGTGTGCGTAGCGGAGACCCTCAGCCGCTACTTCTGGTAGCGAGCGGCCCCCGGCGGGCGGTCAGCCGCCCCGCCGGGCCCTGGGGGCGACCATGCGCAGCACGAGATCCGCGTACAGGGCGCCGATCTCGTCCGGTGACCTGCGGCCCGAGGGGCTGTACCAGCGGGCCACGTCGATGCACAGCGACATCACCGCGAGCGTCGTGCCGCGCAGATCGGTCACCTCGAACTCGCCGGAGGCGTGGCCGCTTTCCAGCACGCCGCGCAGGATCTCCTCGCTGCGCCGGCGCAGCCCGACGATCTCCTCGTAGTGCTCCTCGCCCAGCGCCGCCAGTTCGTACTGCACCACGCGTGCGGTGGTGTGGTGCTCGGCATGCCAGCGGACGAAGAGCCGCACGGCGCGGGCCAGCCGCTCCGAGTCGCCGCCTCCGCCCTCGGCCGCTTCGGCGAGGACGCCGACGGAGCGCTCGTGGCCCACCTTGCTGATCTGGAAGAGCAGTTCTTCCTTGGTCTTGTAGTGGATGTAGAGCGCGGCCGGGCTCATGCCCGCGCGGCTTGCGATGTCGCGGGTCGTGGTGGCGTGGAAGCCGCGCTCCGCGAACGCTTCGACGGCGCCCAGCAGCAGCCTGCGGGCGGCGTCCGGGGATACCCCCTCGAAGGATTCGTCGGCTGTCGCGACCTGGGGTTCCGCCTCCGATGCCATTGCGCGTGCCCTTTCCCGTCGACCGGTCGAACACCATACATCGGTGGCTGAGCATCTGCTTAGAGCATGTGTTACGGGCACCGAAAAGCACGGCCTGCGGCACGGGCGTCGGCGGGGGCAGCGCTCTGCGGCTCGTTCCGCGCGTGGTGCGCCGTAAACGACCACTGCTAGTTTCCGCGTCCGGCCGCCGCTACCGTTTACGCATGGCCAGACCTTCCAGACCCCTGCTCAGCCGCGAGCGGATCGTCGCATGTGCGCTGGGACTCGTGGACGCGGAGGGCCTGCAAGCGGTCTCCACCCGGCGGCTCGCCGCCGAACTCGGCGTGAGCGGGCCGTCGTTGTACAACCATTTCCGCAACAAGGACGAGATCCTCGACGCCGTCGCCGACACCGTGTGCGCACAGGTCGAGGTGTCGATGTTCACCGACGGCACCGACTGGCGCCGGGCGCTGGTGGATTGGGCGCGCTCGTACCGTGCGGCGCTCAACGCGCATCCGAACATCGTGCCCTTTCTGGCGCAGGGGCCCGGCCGCCGGCCCAGCCAGCTCCGGATGGCCGACGCCGTCTTCGGCGGGATGACCCGTGCGGGCTGGCCCAATGCGCAGGCCACTCATATCGGCGCTCTGATGCGCTACTTCGTGGCCGGTTCGGCTCTCGGTTCGTTCGCCCGGGGCTTCGTCGGCGACGCGTCGCTGTACGAGGGCGACTATCCGCACCTCGACCAGGCGCATCTGCTGGCGCGGCACCAACGCTGGGTGGACGACGGGGCGTTCGAGACGGGCCTGGCGGCGATCGTCGACGGGCTCGCCGCCCGCTTTCCCGGCGAGGACGGCGGGTCTCCCGAGCGGCCTCCGTCTCCGGATCAGGCCCAGGCCCAGGCACCGTCTCAGGCTCAGGCACCGTCTCAGGCCCAGGCACCGTCTCAGGCTTAAGTTCAGGCTCCGTTCGGATGCGGGCTCATGCGCAGGCTCGGGCGGGTGCCCTCCATGCCGGTCACCCGCGCAGGAAGTACAGGACGGTCGTCGTCACGGCGGTGACAAGCAGGATGCCGCGCAGCAGCGGCGCGGGAAGACGCCGGGCGAGGTGCGCTCCGGCGAAGCCGCCGGCCACGGCGCCGCACAGCATCGCGACGAGCAGCAGCGGAGCGCTCAGGGCGTCCGAGGCGACGAGGAACAGCACGGTCGCGCTGAGAAACACGGCCGCGAGCTGTGCGACCCGCATGGGATTCGCGGCGGCCGCGTCGAGTCCCAGGCCGATGCTCCATAGCGCCAGCATCATGATGCCTACGGCACCGCCGAAGTAGCCGCCGTACACGGCGAGTACGAACTGTCCCGCGACGACCGCCCTGGCGCTCATGCTCAGCGGCCGTCCGAACGCGCTGCCCAACGCGCGGGACAGGCGCCGTCCGAAGGCGAGCACCACCGTGGCGAAGGCGAGCAGCCAGGGCGCAGCCGCCTCGAAGGACGACGCGGGCAGCATCAGCAGCAGTACCGCACCGACGCCGCCGCCCGTCGCGCTCGCCGCCGTCAGGGAGCTCATGGAGGCGGCGCCGACCGGGGCGAGTTCACGCCGGTAGACCCAGGCACCGGCGACGGCCCCCGGCACGAGGGCGATCCGCGACAGAGCGTTCGCGGTGACAGGCGGCAGTCCGAATGCGACGAGAGCGGGCAGCGCCACGAACGTGCCACCGCCGCCTATGGCGTTGAGCGCTCCGGCGGCGGCACCGGTCAGCATGACGAGCGGTATCTCCAGCACTGGTCGAGCATCCGGCCGCCAGGGGCGGTCCACAATGCGTCATCGACGTAGCCGGACTGAGGCTGTGCCTAAGGCACGGCGCCGATCGCTGTGCGTCCGGCGGCCGTTGGGCCGTCGAGCGGCGCGGCCCTGCCTGCGAAGGCCCTTGAACTGCTCGATCCGGGCGCTCGAACCAAGCGCCCGGCCCAGCTCGACCCAAGCGCTCGATCCGGCTCGATCCAGGTGCTCGATCCGGCTCGACGGCGGCGCCCCCTGTTTCGGGCTGGGCCGAATCGCCTGGAACCCGCGCATCGCGGTCGGCGAGCGTGGCGACGGCAGCGGCACACGCCCCTCCATACGGGCCGGGCGGACGCGCGCTGCTCGAAACGCGGAACGACAACGCAGAACGACAATGGGGGAACGAAATGCTCAAGATGCGTACAGCGGCGATCAGTGTCACTTCGCTGCTGCTGGCGACCGGGGGTCTCATCGCAGGGGGCATGCCTGCCGCCGCCCAGCCCGCCGGGAACGGCACCGCGGCGTCGGCTGCCGACGGCTCGCGGCCGGTCACCGGCACGGGAACCCGCGGGGAGTTCGAGCTCGGCTGCGACGCCCCGCTTCTCTTCGGCTACTACGGCGTCACCGAGACCTTCAAGCACAAGGGCCGCAAGACCCGGCTTGAGACCGAGAAGTCACCGGACTGGCACGCCATCACCACCGTGAAGGACGTCGCGTACGGGGACGCGATCTCGGTTCAGCGGAGCCTCAAGCCGTTCAAGATGGGCGACAAGCCCAAGCACCCGTCGACGGTCGAGGTCACAGGCGAGGGCGGTGGCATCAAGTCCTGCGTCCACGAGGTGAGTTGGTGGGAGGCAGGCGTCAAGGACAAGGCCAAGACCGACACGGTGTGGCTTCAGAGCAGCAGCACACGCAGCTACGCGGTGCGTGCCTGCGTCCACCCGTACGCGGAGCAGACGGAGTGCAGCCGCTGGTTCGTCGACCACAAGTAGGCCGGGGACAGGGGCCCCTCGAATCGGCGGATGCGCCCGAGCCGTGCCGGCGGATCGGCGAGACGGCGGCAAGGGGCAAAGGGCAGCAGGACAGAGGTGCAGCGCCCCCGTGGGCCTCTAGGCTGCGGCCGTGCGCTACGACTTGGACGACCTGCGGCTCTTCCTCCGCGTCGTGAACGAGGGATCGATCACGGCGGGCGCCCGGCGGATGCATCTCAGCCTGCCCTCGGCCAGTGCCAGGGTGCGTTCGCTGGAGCGCCAGGCCGGTGTGGCGCTGCTGGTCCGCGGTCGCCGCGGCGTGCGGCCCACACCGGCCGGGGCGACCCTCGCCCGCCATGCGCGCGACGTGCTCACGCGGACCGCGCTGCTGGAGAGCGCCGTCGCCGGTTACAGCCGGTCCCGGGTGGCCCAACTGACCCTGCTCGGCGGCGGTTCCGCGATGCACCGGCTCGTGCCGCGGGCCCTGGTCTCCTTCCTGCGGGCGCATCCGGACATCGACGTGACCGTGTCGGAGAGCCGTACACCTCACACGGTGCGGATGCTCGCGGACGGCGAGGCTCATCTCGGGGTCGTCCTCGACGGCGAGGCCCACGGCTGCGGCCTGCGCACGGAGCCGCTCGGCGACGACTCGCTCGTCGTCGTCGGCCAGGCCGGCGGAGTGCTCGCCGGGCGCGGCCCGCTCACCTACAGCGAGGTCGCCGAGCATCCTCTCGTCGGGCTCGACGCGGGCTCCTCGCTGCGCCGCTGGATGGAGAAGCACCTGGGGCCGCACGCCTCGGCGGCACGTCATCGCACCACGGTCGCCGACCTCGGCGTTCTGGTCTCCCTTGCCGCCGCCGGCGCGGGACTCGCCGTCGTTCCGCGGCGGGCCGTCGACCCGCGGCAGCCACTCGACATGTGCGAACTGCGGGAGCCCTGGGCCCGCCGCCGTCATCTGCTGGCCTGGGGCGTCCCGGACCCCTCCACGTCTGCGGCGACCGAGGAGCTGGCCGCCCGTCTCCGTGCGGCAGCGGCCTCGGACGGTTCAGCGTCGGACGGTGCGTCTTCGGACGGCGCGCCTTCCGACGGTGATTCGGAGGGGCCTGCGGACGGTGCTCCCCCGGAGGGTCAGGACGGTACGGCCTGATCGCCGAAGACGACCAGCGCGCGCCCGCCACGCCCCGCGAGCATCGCTTCGAAGGCCGCGGGGATGCCCTCCAGACCGATCCGTTCCGTCACCAACGCGCCCAGATCCAGGCGTCCTTCGCGTACATGCTCCGCAAGTACGGGCAGATCGCGCGCCGGGTCGCAGTTGCCGTAGACGCAGCCGGTGAGGGTGCGGGCGAAGTGGAAGATCTCCAGGGCCGAGAAGGTCACCTGCTCCTCCTTGCCGCCGATTCCCACGACCGTCGTACGGCCGCCGCGCCGCGTGGAGTTCCAGGCGGTGCGGATGGTCGCGCCACGGCCCACGCACTCCACGGCGACGTCCGCGCCGAGCCCGCCGGTGAGCTTGCGGATCTCCTTCGCGGTCGTGTCCGAGGCGACGACGAAGTCGCTCGCGCCCGCCGCCCGCGCCAACTCCTCCTTCTCCGGGGACACATCGACCGCGATCACCGCGCCGGCGCCCGCCAGCCTCGCCGACTGCACGGCCGCCAGACCGACGCCGCCCACTCCGAACACGGCCACCGACTCGCCCTGGCGCACCCTCGCGCTGTGGTGCACCGCGCCGTATCCGGTCAGCGCGGCACAGCCCAGCAGAGCGGCCTCGGTGAGCGGCACCCCCGCGGGCAGCGGCAGGACCGAGCGTGACGAGACGACGGTCTCCTCCGCGAAGACCGCCGAACTGAGCCCCGGATAGAGGTCTTCGCCCTCCTTCGTACGTGCATAGGGCACGGTCGTACCGGAGTTGGCGTCCACACACAGCCACGGTTCGCCGAGGGCGGCGCAGAAGTGGCATTCGCCGCACGAGGGCGCCCAGTTGAGTACGACCGGGTCGCCCGGCGCATGCCCCTGGACGCCCTCGCCTACGGAGACGACCGTGCCGGCGCCCTCGTGCCCCAGCACGGCGGGCACGGGCTGGCGCAGCGTGCCGTTGGACAGGGAGAGGTCGGAGTGGCAGACACCGGCGGCGGCCAGCCGCACCCGCACCTGGCCGGGGCCGGGCTCGGGCAGATCGATCTCGGTGACGTCGAGCGGCCTTCCTACGGCGGGGAGTACGGCTGCGCGGACCATGTCGGGCTCCTGGCTGGTGAGTCGGGACGGCGTGGAAGCGGCGGGCGGTGGAGCGCCCCGCGGTGTCATGCGCGCGGCGGGGCGGCCGGGCGCGGCGGGTCGCGTGGATTCGGGCCGTGAACGGCCTCAGAACTGGAGGGACTTGGTCTGGAGGTACTCCCCCAGACCGTGCGGACCCAGTTCCCTGCCGACGCCGGACTGCTTGTAACCACCGAACGGCGCAAGGGGGTTGAACCGTCCGCCGTTGATGTCGACCTGCCCCGTCTCCAGCCTGCGTGCGAAGGCGACGGCCTCCTCCTCGTCCTTCGCCCATACGGCACCGGCGAGCCCGTAGACGCTGTCGTTGGCGATGCGTACGGCGTCGTCGACGTCCTCGTACTTCAGGATCGACAGCACGGGCCCGAAGATCTCCTCCTGGGCGATGGTCATCTCCGGGGTCACGTCGCGGAAGACGGTGGGGCGCACATAGCAGCCGCCCTCGTAGCCCTCGGGTGCCTCCGGGCCGCCTGCCACGACCTCGGCGCCCTCCTCGACTCCCTTGGCGATGAAGCCTGTTACGCGTGAGTGCTGCTTGGCGTTGACGACAGGGCCGAGGCGGGTCGACTCCTCCTTCGGGTCGCCGGGGAGGTACTTGCCCACGGCCTCGGCGGCGATCCTCACCGCCTCGTCGTACTCGCCGGAGTGGACGAGCATGCGGGTCCAGGCGCTGCATGTCTGGCCGGAGTTGGCCATGACGTTGGCGACGCCCTTCTTGACCGCCTGCGTCAGATCGGCGCCCGGCAGGATCACGTTGGCGGACTTCCCGCCCAGTTCGAGCGCGACGCGCTTGACGGAGCCGCCCGCGGCGGCGCCGATCGAGCGGCCGACCGCGGTGGAGCCGGTGAACGACACCAGGTCGACGCCCTCATGAGCGGCGAGCGCCTGGCCCGCCACGGGGCCGAGGCCCGTCACGAGGTTGAACACGCCCGCGGGGAAGCCCGCTTCGTGTACGGCCTCGGCGAAGAGCTGGGCGACGAGCGGAGTGTCCTCGGCGGGCTTGAGCACCATGGTGCACCCGGCGGCGAAGGCGGGTGCGCCCTTGGCGACGATCTGATGCAGCGGATAGTTCCAGGGCGTGATCGCGCCCACGACGCCCACCGGCTCATGGAACACACGGGAGTTGCCGATCTGCTCCTCGAAGGGGTACTCGGCGGCGAGCTTCGCGTAGCTGCCGCAGACGGCGACCGGTACCGAGGCGTGCACCATCTTGGAGAAGCCCAGCGGCGAGCCGAGTTCGGCGGTGACCGTCTCGGCGATCTCCTGGTGGCGGTCCTTGAGCACGTCGTGCAACCGGCCCAGCAGCGCGGCCCGTTCGGCGGGCGGGGTCGCCGCCCAGCTCGGCAGCGCGGCGCGTGCCGCACCTACCGCGGCGGACACGTCCTCCTCGCCGCCGGCCGGCACCGTGCCGACCAGATCGCCTGTCGCGGGGTCGATGTCCTCGATCTTCTCCGCGGCTTTCGCGGGGCGCCAAGCGCCGTCGATGTACAAACCGTCGTGTGCCTGCATGGACCCAAACTAGCGCCGCTAGTTTGAGGTGTCAGTACGGCGTCGGGTGCCATGGGTCACGCGTGCCGACCGGGCGCCCCGGGCCACGCGTGCGACGCGAGCCACACGGCTCCTCACCACCCGGGCCCGAGTGCCTGGCGCATCGGTCTCCGTCGGCGTCTCTGTCTCCGTCGGATTCTGCGTCTCCGTCGGCGGCGTGCGCGGGCGTGCCTCGTCCGCGGGCCCCGCACGCGCGGCGGTGCCGGACGCGCCCAGCAGCAGCGCGCCCAACAGCACGAAGGGCGCTGCCGCTCCGGCGGCCCCCGCGAGCAGACCGGCGAAGGCGGGCGCGGCGACCTGCCCGAGCCGGTTGCCCGTCAGCCGCAGCGCCAGCGCCGTCGAGCGTGCGCTGCCGGGCGCCGCCTGTACGACGGTGCTCATCGTCAGCGGCTGGCCGACGCCGAGACAGAAGCCGAGCAGCACGAGTGCCGACGCCAGCGCCCACACCGGTACGGGCACGGCCAGCAGCACACACAGCGCGCCCGCCGTGAGGCAGCTCAGTACGAGCAACGGCTGTCTGCCCAGGCGTGCGCTCATCGCGGGCAGCGCCGCACGCGACAGCACGGACGCGGCGGCCCGAAGACTCAGCAGCAGGCCCACCACGCCCGGTGCGATGCCGCGTTCCTCACCGACGACCGGAAGGTAGGCGGTGAGCACGTCGGTCGTGGAGAGCACGGCGAGTGAGGCGAAGATGCCCGCGGGGACTCCGCGTGCGCGCAGTATCCGCGCGACCGGTACATGCGCGGAGGCGCCGGCGGAAGCACCCGCGGGCGGCTCGGCGGCGGACGGCGGGGACGCGGACGGCTCGGCGTCGGGCGACTCGAACGCGGACGGCTCGGGCCGCGCTTCCTCGACTCCCGGCCGCTCCCTGGGCGTTCGGCCTTCGATGCGCCAAAGCGTCGCGTACGAGCAGAGCGTCAGCGCGCCCGCCGCGAACAGGGCGACGGCGCTGCTGTGCTGGGCAGTCCCGTGCGGTCCGGACGGGTCGCCCGCACCGCCCACGACCCAGCCGGAGAGCAGGGGCCCGATGAGCTGGCCCATCGAGCCGCCGATGGTGAAGTAGCCGAAGTTGCGGTCGTGACGGTCGGGGCTGCTCTGCCGCGCCACCAGCGACTGCGCACCGATCATGAACACCAGATGGCCCAGCCCCAGCAGTGCGCTCCACACGGCGAGCAGTACGAGCGTCGGCGCCGTACCGGCAAGCGCACAGCCCGCCGCGATCAGCGCGGCACCGGCGGGCAGCAGCGGCCCGCAGCGCCGCCGGTCGGTGCGCCGCCCCAGCGGTACGGCGACTGCCAGCGGCAGCAGCGCGAAGACTGCACCGACTGCCCGCGGCCCGGCGCCCAGTTCGAGCGCGTGGTACGAGACGGCGGGCCTCGCCATGCTCACGGCGCCCTGTGCGAAGACGAACGAGGCGACCAGGCGCAGCAGCCAGCGGCGCGGAGGCGGCCAGGGCGAGACCGGCTCGCGTACCGCGTCCCCCTCCGGTACCGCGTCCGGACCCGGCGCCCGGCCACGGTCCGCAGCGCTCACCCCGAACCCGTGCCCGTCGTTCGCACCGGCGGAACGGCTGTCCCGTTGGAGGGCGCAGCCTCGGAGGGCCCCGCACCGGGGGCACCCGCCGCCGGACCCGCGTCCGCCAGGTTCAGGTCAGACGGGCCCACGCCGACTTGCTCCACGTCGGACGGGTCCAGCGCCGCCACCCGTACCGGAAAGCCGTTGAGTACGGCGGTGCCGGAGAGCGGGTCGACGAGCGTGCCGTCCAGGAGCTGGTTGACGTTGACCCCGGGATCGTCTGCGGCGACCCTCATCCGCGTACCGGGACGGTCGTGGCCCCAGCCGTGCGGCAGGCTGACGACGCCGCTGCGCACCGCGTCGGTCACCTCCACCGGTGCGGTCAGCGCTCCCCCGTCGCCCGTGATCCGGGCGCTGTCGCCGTCCGCCAGGCCGAGCCTCGCGGCGTCGTGGGGGTGCATCTGGAGGGTGCAGCGGTTCGAACCGCCGCGCAGCGCGGGCACGTTGTGCATCCAGCTGTTGTTCGAACGCAGGTGGCGCCTTCCGACGAGCACCAGCTCGCCGTCCTCGGTGCGCCGCCGCAGCGCCGCCCGCAGCCGCGGCACGTCGGCACGTATCGGCTCGGGGCAGAGTTCGACCGTGCCGGAGCGGGTGCGCAGCAGCCCCGGCAGCCGGGGGCGCAGCGGGCCCAGGTCGATGCCGTGCGGGTGGGCGAGCAGCTTCTCCAGGCTGAGTTCACCGGGCCCGGCGCCGAATCCCTCTCCGTAGGGGCCGAGTCGCAGCATCATGTCCAGGCGCCGCTCGACTCCGTCCCTTCCGGTCAGCCGCTCCGCCAACTGCCCCGGGTCCTGGCCGTGTACGGGCGACCCGGGGTCGGCGACGGCCTTGCCGAGGGTGCGCGAGATGACGGCCTCGTCGACGGTGCCTGGCGGGGCGTCGGGCGTACCTGCGAGGGCGAGCAGCAGCCGCGCCAGGATCTCCGCCTCCCCCGGCTCGTCCTCGCCGGGTTCCACGACGGCACGTGTGTAGCGGACCTGGTTGCGTACGGGCAGCGCGTTGAAGGCGAAATCGAAGTGCGGGGTGCGGCTGGGCCTCGCGGGCGGCAGTACGACGTCGGCGTGCCGGGTGGTCTCGTTGAGATACGGATCGACGCTGACCATGAACTCCAGGTCGGCCAGGGCCTTCTCCAGCCCCTCGCCGTCCGGTGCGGAGAGCACCGGGTTGCCCGCGAGTGTGATCAACGCCCTTACGCGGCCCTCGCCGGGGGTGGTGATCTCCTCCGCGAGCACCACGACGGGCAGCTCCGACTTGGCTTCGGGACGGCCGCTGACCCTGCTGCGCCAGCGGCCCAGCGCGAATCCCCTGCCGGGGGCGGCTGGTCGGCCCGGTTCTGGCGCGGGGCGGGGCGCCCGTGCGGTGGCCGACAGCGGGAACATGGAGCCGCCGGGCCGGTCGAGATTGCCGGTCAGTGCGCTGAGCACGTCGACGAGCCAGTTGGTGAGGGTGCCGAACTCGACGGTGGAGGAGCCGACCCTGCCGTAGACGGCGGCGCTGCGGGCGGTCGCCAGCTCGCGCGCCAGGGCACGTATCTCCGCGGCGGACACGTCGCAGGCGTCCTGCACCGCCTCGGGGCTGAACTCCCTTGCGAGGTCGCGTACTTCGTCGACGCCGGTCAGGTGCGGCCCGAGTTCGCCGGTGTCGGTGAGCCCCTCTTCGAAGAGCACGTGCACCATCGCCATCAGCAGCAGCGCGTCGCTGCCGGGCCGTACGGCCACGTGCCGGTCGGCGAGCCGGGCCGTACGGGTGCGCCGCGGATCGATCACGGTGAGGCGGCCTCCGCGGCGGCGCAGCCGCTTCAGCCTGCCGGGGAAGTCGGGGACGGTGGCGAGCGACCCGTTGGACTCGACGGGGTTCGCGCCGATGATCAGCAGGTGGTCCGTGCGGTCGACGTCGGGGACCGGGATGGCCTGCGGATCGCCGTAGAGCAGGCCGCAGGAGACGTGCTTGGGCATCTGGTCGAGGGTGCTGGCCGTGTAGAAGTTGCGTGTGCCCAGCGCGCCGAGAAGCTGCGGCGGGTAGAGGGCGCCGGCCATGGTGTGCACGTTCGGGTTGCCGAGGTAGACGGCGACGGCGTCGCGCTCGCCTGCCGCCAGCACGCCGCCGAGCCCGGCGGCGACCGCTGCGAACGCCTCGTCCCAGCCGGTCTCCTTGAGTTCGCCGTCGGCGTCGCGCACCAGCGGACGCGTCAACCGGTCGGGATCGGAGTCGAGTTGGCCGAAGGACGCGCCCTTGGGGCAGACGAATCCCTGGCTGAAGACATCGTCGCGGTCACCGCGTGCACGGGTGACGCGGCCTGCCTCGACTGTGATCTCCAGTCCGCAAGTCGCCTCGCACAGTGGGCAGATGCGCAGGCCGGTGCGGCTGTCCTCGTGGGGGTGGCTGCCGTTGGGGGTCGCTTCGGCGGACTCGTCCGATGTACCGGTCGCGGTCATGGGGCTCCCTCGGACCGTGCTGTTGTCACTCCGTGCCACGAACTGTAGGCCCTGCCGAGGGGAGTTCACCCGCGAGAGCGGAGGAACGTGACGGGGGTTACGGGTGGCGACACGGGTGGCGTCGCCGACGGTCCGCCGCGGGACACGATCGCGCCACGCGTGGCCCGCCGCCTCTCCGCCTCATTGACGCGGACACCCCGGATTCCTATGGTCAAGTACAGGAATCCAGGGGGACCAGAGGCGGCAGGAGACCCGATGACCATGGGCAGCGGCACCGGCACAGGCACCGAGAGCGGCACGGCGGCACAGGAACAGGCACGCAAGACGGCCGACGGACTGTCCTATCTCTCCGGCTTCGGCAACGAGCACAGCAGCGAGGCCGTCCCCGGCGCACTCCCCCTGGGGCGCAACTCCCCGCAGCGCGCCCCGCTCGGCCTCTACGCGGAACAGCTCAGCGGCACGGCCTTCACCGAGCCCCGCGCACACAACCGCCGCTCATGGCTCTACCGCATCCGCCCGTCCGCGGCGCACCCCCGCTTCGTACGCACCGGAAACGGCGGACTGCGCAGCGCGCCCTTCACCGAGACCGTGCCCGACCCGAACCGCATGCGCTGGAACCCGCTGCCCGACCCCCCGGCGGGCACGGACTTCGTCGACGGCCTGTGGACCCTCGGCGGCAACGGCGACGCCACGCAGCGCTCCGGCATGGCCGTACACCTCTACGCCGCCGACACCTCCATGACGGACCGCGTCTTCTGCGACTCGGACGGCGAGCTGCTGATCGTCCCCGAGCGCGGCGGGCTGCTGCTGCGCACCGAGTTCGGTCTGCTGGGAGTCGAGCCGGGGCATGTCGCGCTGATTCCGCGCGGGGTGCGCTTCCGGGTCGTACTGCTGGGGCCCACAGCCCGCGGCTACGTCTGCGAGAACTACGGACAGCCCTTCACGCTCCCGGAGTTGGGCCCGATCGGCGCCAACGGCCTGGCGAATCCACGCGACTTCATGGCTCCCGTCGCCGCGTACGAGGAGGACGCCGCGGTGGACGCGCCCGTCGAGGTGGTCAACAAGTACTGCGGCAACCTCTGGGCGGCCCGCTACGACCACTCGCCGCTGGACGTCGTCGCCTGGCACGGCAACCACGTCCCCTACGTCTACGACCTGCACCGCTTCAACGTGATCGGCACCATCAGCTACGACCACCCCGACCCGTCGGTCTTCACCGTCCTCACCTCGCCCTCCGACACCCCCGGCCTGGCGGGCGTGGACTTCGTGGTCTTCGCACCACGCTGGCTCGTCGGCGAGGACACCTTCCGCCCGCCGTACTTCCACCGGAACGTGATGAGCGAGTACATGGGCCTGATCGAGGGCGCCTACGACGCGAAAGCGGAAGGATTCGTCCCGGGCGGTGGCTCGCTGCACAACATGATGTCCGCACACGGACCGGACCGGGAGACCTTCGAGCGGGCCAGCTCCGCCGAGCTGAAACCGCAGAAGATCGACGACGGCCTTGCCTTCATGTTCGAGACGCGCTGGCCCGTGATCCCCACGGGGCAGGCCCTCGCGGCCGGCCATCTCCAGTCCGGCTACGACGACGTGTGGCAGGGTCTCCAGCGCCGATTCCGCCCGTAGGGGGTGCCAACGTGTCCGTCTTCGCTCCCGACTCGCTGGAGCTCAACCGCAAGCTGCCGCTGTGGTATCAGGTCTCGCAGTCGCTGCGTGCCTCGATACTCGGGCGCACCCCGCAGGCCCCCCTGCGGCTGCCGACCGAGGAACGCCTCGCCGAGCACTACGGCGTGAGCGTGCTGACCATGCGGCAGGCGCTGAAGGAGCTGGAGACGGAGGGGCTGATCTCCAGGCACCGGCGGCGAGGCACCTTCATCGAGCCCGAGGCGTGCAGAAGCAGACCCGTACGGCTGCTCGGCTCGGTCGACACCATCGTGGCCCAGCAGTCCGGCGACCGTACGACGCTGCTCGGCCATGGGCCCGCGCAGCTTCCGCCGGAGCTGGCCGAGCACTTCCCCGACGTCACGGAGGCCACGGCGTACCGGAGGCTGCGCCACGACCCGGAGAGCGGCGAGGCGACCAACTGGGCGGAGAATTACATCCATCCACGCGTCGCCCCCCGTATCGACCCCGCGGATCTGGAGCGCGGCTGGCCGATGACGAAGGTGCTGCGCGACGGCGTGGGCGTGCGGATCAGCAGGATCACCGACACCGTCGAGGCGCGGCTGGCGGACCCGGAGACCGCGAAACTGCTCGAAGTGCCGCTGCTCAGCCCGATCCTGCACTACACGGGAGTGACGTACGACGAGGACGGGCAGGTGGTGGACGTCGCCCTGATCCACTACCGCGGCGACCGCTTCTCCTTCTCCGTGACCCTCCAGGCACACTGAGACGGGCGCCCCCGCCACTGTTGAGACGGACGGCCCGCGCACGTCGAGACGGACAGGGCGCGCCGGGACGGAGGCGCTTCGACAGGCACGTAAGGAGAGCCGCCCATGGCCGGAACCGCAGCCGCGTACCAGTCCGCCGAGGGCGGCGCCCTCGACGTCGACCGCGCCTTCTACGACGAGATCGCGACCGGGGACCGCGAGCCGGTCGAGTCCTTCACCGTGCCCATACGTTCGGGCCTCGCGTGGGAGGTCCCGGCCGGGCATGTGTGCCGCCTGGTCACCCTCGACGGTCCCCAGGTCGGCGACTTGAACATATGGAACCTGCACGACCCGCGCGAGCGCCTGTGGGCTTCCCGCACACGGCAGTTGCAGCGCGCGCATGTAAGCACCTACGACCGGCTGTGGTCGACGCTGCCGTTCCTGCGTCCGCTGGTGACCGTCACGAGCGACACTCTCGCCGGGTACGGGCAAGACGCCGAAGGCGGCAGGGTGCACGACCTGCTGGGCACGCGGTGCGATCCGTACGTCAACCGCATGCTCACCGGCGAGGACTTCGACCACCACTGCCACTCCAATCTGGTGCGGGCCGTACTGCCTTACGGGCTCACCGAGTTCGACGTGCACGACGTGCTCAACGTCTTCCAGTGCACCGGACTCAACGACGACGACCGGTACTTCATGAAGGACTGCCCGGCGCGTCCCGGCGACCACTTCGAGTTCTTCGCCGAACTGGACCTGCTGTGCGCGCTGTCGACGTGTCCCGGCGGCGATCTGTCCGTACCGATGTGGGGGCCGGGCTCCGATGTGGACCCGCTGGAGTTCTGCCACCCGATCGGGGTCGAGGTGTACCGCGTCGATCCCTCGCTGCTTGCGGGCTGGAAGTCCCCGGAGCGGGCCGCTTACGGCGGACTGCACGGCATGAGACGTCCGCAGTGGGGCCGTTGAGGGTCTTCGTACGGGGCTGAGGACGGGCCGGGACTGGCCCGTCGGCGGGCCCGGCCGCTGACTGGGGCGCGGGCACGCTCGTAGCATCGAGTGGTGAGCGACGACCGACCCGGCACGGACAGCGGCCCCGGAATCGGCACACGTGTCAGCAGCGGCGCGGACGGCGGCTCCGAGGACGCACTCGGGCCGCACGCGCCCCTGCTCGACGAGTTGATGCCGTGGTCCGTCGCGCCCCTGCGCCTGGGCCGCGACTGGGTCGCGGCGCCGGACTCCGCCACGCTGCGCGCCCGTTGGAACGCCCTGGTCCGCACCGAGGACGAGGCCGCACGCGAGGCGTTGTTCGTACCCAGCCGCTCCCGCACCCTGCACAGCGCCGTCGCACCGCTGCCCGGAGTCCCCGCGCACGACGGGCCGTTGGTCTCGGAGCGCGGAGGCTGCCCGGAACCGGTGCGGTTCCTGCACGGGCCGTACGACCAGCAGTGGCTGATCCCCGACCACCGGCTCATCGACGTGGCACGCCCGCAGTTGTGGCGCGTGAGCGACGGCCGTCAGACGCATCTGGTGGAGACGGGGCACGACCACCGGCGCCCCGGACCGCTGTTCACCTTCACCGCGCTGCTGCCCGACGGGCGCCCGCCCGCGGGGCGGCCCGGGCGCATCCGGCCGCTGCACAGAAGACCCGGCGGCCGTGAACCCAACGTGCTGCCCGGCCTGTTGGAGCACCTCGCCGGACGCCTGGGTGTGCCGGTCGGACCGGAGGACATGCTGGCCTGGATCGCCGCCGCAGCGCGGCCGGGGCCCACGGGGCGTGCGGTGCCGCTGACGGCGGACCCGGAGCTGTGGCGGCGTGGGGTGGCGCTGGGCCGTCGGCTGATCTGGCTCCATACGAGGGGTGCGCGCTGCGCGTCGGCGGAGGGCGGCGCTGACGCACTCACGGGCAGGCCACGGCTGCCGGGCGGCCAACGTCCCTATGTACGGGCCCCGTTGCCCGCCACTGCACCCGCAGACGGTGAAGTGCTGCACGACGCCGAGGAGCGCTCGCTGCACATCGGGGACGGGCGTGTGGCACCGGTGGCACGGGCGGCCTGGGAGTTCGAGGCGGGCGGCGCTCCCGTACTGGAGGCATGGCTCGCACAGCGGGCGGAGGCGCTTCCGGCTCGGGCGGCCCGAGCAGGACCGGCCCCCGCAACCGGCCGCCGGAGTGGACGTCGGAGCTGCTGGAACTGATCACGGTGCTCACGATGATCGCCGAACTACGCCCGCAGCAACGCGACTTGGCGCGCGATCTGGACGCCGGAGCCGCGGCGGCAGCCGGGATGGCGGGGGCCGCCGCCGGCGCCGGAGCGGAAGCTGACGGCTCGAAGCAGGGGCCGGTGCCGATCGGGCGGGCGGAGCTGCACCGCGCGGGCCTGCTGCCCGTACCGGCGGCCTCTCGCCGCCCGGCGTCGGTCCTCGACGTACCGGAGGAAGGGCCGGGCGGCCAACTGGCCCTGCTGTAGGGGAGGTTCACAGGCTCGCGGCACGGACGAAGCACGATGGGGCCGAGGCCGGGACCTGAAGCAGACGGAACGCACACACGCAAAGGGGCGGCGGCCGGAGGACCGGCCACCGCCCCTGGGCACAGGGTTGGGGCCTCCCCGGGCCGAAAGGCCCAGGGAAGATGTCTACGAAGGAAGCTCAGCCGCGACCGCCGAAGAGCGTGCGGCGCAGTTTGCGCAACGGCGCGAACAGCGAGACACGTGCGCCCCGGACTGCCGTCCGGTGCCGCGCCGAATCACGCTGGGTGATCTCACGCATCAGCGAAGTCGCTTCTTCCGTCTCACCCTGCGGCACGGCGGGGCCGGCGAGCACAGCCAGATGCCGGTCGAGGCGCGAACTCGTCGCGCCCGTACCGCATTTGATCGCAGGCACTCGCGCCCTGCCGCTCACTGTTATCTGTTCCATGACACTCCCCACCCGTACGAGGGCACGAGGCCCGGGCACAGCAACCCTAACGCCCGACTGCTCCACCCGTGTATCCCGGTCACAGGATTCACCTGCCCCACAGGCGCGTTGACGAACATTACCGGCACCCTGTGATACCCGCCCGTGTCCTGACCGACCGGGCAGAAACGTACGTGCGCCGAGGCCGGGTATGCCGGATCATGTGAGCCATGTCAGCACAGGCACGCCGTTCGGCCGCCGACGACAGGAGTGAGATTCTGACCTCTCCGACCCAGCCCGAGCACGCGATTACTCCGTATCTGACCATCGACGACTCCGACTCGCCGTCCGACGTCATCGACGCCTTGTTCCTCGGACGGTTCACCAACGGGGAGCAGCCGTACTCCCGCAGCCACTCGGTCGACCGTGTCAAGAAGGGCCGCACACTGCTGCCTTCGGACGCCACGGTGCTGCGTGAGGCGCAGGCCGACGGCCGCAGCACGGTGCTCGCGGAGGGCGAGGGCTGGACGGTGCTGGTCTCGCGCTGGACCCACGGCGCGGACGTCACGGTGACGGCGGTCAGCGGCGAACTCGCCCAGCGGCGCCTCGACGAGGCCGTCAAGGGCGCGGAGGACGAGCCCGAGCCCCGCTCCGACAAGGTCTCCATGGGTTTCTGGTACCACTCGCCGATGCGGGGGCCGCGCCGTACGACCCGTGCCATCACGGCCGGTACGTGGCAGGAGGTGCGCCCCAACTACACGGCGCGGGTGGCCGATGCCATGGACGGGCTGATGAAGGTGACCCCGGACGAGATCTCCGGGCGGCTTCTGCTGCTCCATGGCCCGCCGGGCACGGGCAAGACCTCCGCGCTGCGCACGCTGGCACGTTCGTGGCGCGACTGGTGCCAGGTGGACTGCGTTCTCGACCCCGAGCATCTGTTCAACAACATCGGCTATCTGATGGACATCGCCATCGGCGCGGACGACAGCGACTCCGACGAGCAGCGCTGGCGCCTCCTGCTTCTGGAGGACTGCGACGAGTTGATCCGTGGCGAGGCCAAGCACGCGGCGGGGCAGGCACTCTCGCGCCTGCTCAATCTGACCGACGGCCTGCTGGGCCAGGGACGCAACGTGCTGGTGGGCGTCACCACGAACGAGGACCTGGAACGGCTGCACCCCGCGGTCGTGCGCCCCGGACGCTGTCTCGCCCGTATCGAGGTGGGCGCGCTCAGCCGCACCGAGGCGGTCGGCTGGCTCGGCACGGAGGAGGGCGTCGGCCGCGAAGGGGCCACGCTGGCCGAGCTGTTCGCGCTGCGCAAGGGCTCTTCGCCCGCGTCGGTCCCGGCCCGGCACGACGGCGAGGGCTCCGGGCTGTATCTGTGAGGGGCGTGTCGGGAGGACGCGGCTGCGAGGCCGTGGTCGTGAGGCCATGTCGGCTCTTATGTCCGTGAAGGCGCGCTGCTGAGGCGGGAGTTCCAAGGCGCGTCCTTGAACTCCCGTCCGCGAGGGCCTGGTTGGCGGGCGCCACCGGTGCGGCCGGATGCGGGGGCCCCACGCGGGTACGAGCCGTATGAGCGGGAAGCTCAGGGGCGGGGGCGCATCGCGCCCCCGCCCCGTCCCCGTGCCGCCGACGACGCCCTGCCGTGACTCGCCTCGCCGGATAAACGGTCGAGCGGCGGGCCCCGCACTGCCAGAATCACGCCATGGTCGCCGATGTCGCCGAACTCGCCGAGCGCGCCGCAAGCGGTGAGCGCTTCAAGTACCTCTACTTCTGGGGCCATCGGCCACGGCGGGACGGCAGCGTCGGCAAGGGCTGTCTGAGCCAGTGGTGGCACGCGCCGTTCGTGGCGGAGGGAGTCGAGTACGCCACGACGGAGCACTGGATGATGGCCCGCAAGGCCCGGCTGTTCGGCGACGCCGAGGCGGAGCGCAGCGCTGTCGAGGCCCGCCATCCCCGGCAGGCGAAGGCCGCGGGACGCTCGGTGCGCGGCTTCGACCAGAGCGTGTGGGAGCGCGAACGCTTCGCCATCGTCGTCGAAGGCAGTCTGCGCAAGTTCGAACGGCACGGTGAGCTGCGGGAGTTCCTGCTCGGCACCAACAGCCGGGTGCTGGTCGAGGCCAGCCCGCTGGACCGGGTGTGGGGCATCGGCCTCGCCGCCGACGACGAGCGGGTGCGGGACCCTTCGCAGTGGCGGGGGCTGAATCTGCTGGGCTTCGCGCTGATGGAGGCCCGTATGCGGCTGCTCACTCGTACGGGTACGCCCATGTGAAGCTCGGCCCGCGAGGCGGGCGCGGGCGGCGGCCTTGGCACGGCCCTGCGAGGCCCGTAGGGCTTCGAACCGCTAGATTCCGTGAACTCCCCTGTGTGACAGGCCCGTTCGGGCTCCCGAGCGTCCGGCAGCGGAGGCCGACCGCCGCATACCGCCGCGTCGCCGCATACCGCCCCGTCGCTCACCCGTAGACGGCCCGCAGTGCGTCCTCGACCGCGGCGAGCGCCGCCTCCCGTTCCAGGCCGAGCCTGCGGGCCCGCTGAGCGTAGGTCTGTGCCGCAGCGGAGATCTGCCGGGCCGCCGCGTCGCCCGCCGCCGCGACGAAGGTGCCGTGACGCCCTCTGGTCTCGATGACTCCGTCCGACTCCAGTGCCCGGTACGCCTTGGCGACGGTGTTGGCGGCGAGGCCCAGTTCGCCCGCCAGTCCCCGTACCGTCGGCAGCTTGTATCCGGTGGGCAGACCCCCGCCGCGCGCCTGCTCGGCGATCTGGGCACGGAGTTGCTCGTAAGGCGCGTCCGGCGCGTCAGGGTCGATGGTGATCTGCAACGCCACGTGGTCTCCGGTCTGTTCGCGTTTCTTCGATCGCGGGCTGTCGCCGCGCGGGCCGACGGCGGGGATGTGCCGGCCGATGCGCGGACGCCCGGCGATTCTCCCCCAGCGGGCGGAAATTCAGCAGCGGCGCCACCGCCGGGCCCGTAGCGTGCCGCTCCATGACGTCGAAGGTCACCGTCGAAGCCTTCCGCACGGCAGACGCCGCGGGCGTGGCCGAGGTGCGGCGTGCGGCCGTGCCCTATCTGGTGTGCACGGCCGAATCGGTCGTCTGGGAGGCCGAGTCGGCGCCCGCGGCCTGCCGTGTGCGCTGGCTGGTCGCCAGGGACTCCGGCGGGCGCATCGTGGGCTGCGCCGATACGGGCCTGATCGCCGGCAGCACCGAGCCGGACCAGGGGTATCTCCACGTCGCCGTGCGCCCGGACGCGTGGGGTCTGGGCGCGGGCGGCGCGCTGGTCGCGGAGGCGGAGCGCCGCCTTGCCGCGCTGGGGGCGAGCCGGGCGTGGACGTGGGTCCCGGACGACGGCCGCTCCCCCGGGTTCGCCGAACGCCGCGGCTATGTGCGGGGGCGGCGTGCCTGCTTCCTCGGTCTCGACCTCGCGGACGCCCCGCTCCCCGAACCCCCGTCGCCGCTGCCCGACGGCGTCGAACTCCGTACGTACCTCGACTTCGCGGACGACCGACGGCCCCTGTACGAGGCCGACTTGGAGGCGACCGCCGACGAACCCGGCGATGTGCGGCACGGGTTCGTCCCCTACGACGACTGGCTGCGGCTGAACTGGGACCGCCCGGACATCGACCACCGGCTCAGCTCCGTCGTACTGGCGGACGGCGAAGTGGCGTCGTACTCCGTGGCGCAGACGGACGGACGTGAACGCTACTGGTCGGGCATGACCGGAACCCGCCGGGCCTACCGGGGCCGGGGACTGGCGCGACTGGCCAAGCTCGACTCGCTGCGCCGCTCACGCGAGGCGGGCCGTACGCGGGCCTTCACGGGGAACGACGCCATGAACGTACCGATGCTGGCTCTCAACAGGAGCCTCGGCTATACGGAGGCGGCGGCCGAGTGGCGCTATTCCAGGGCGATTTGAGGGGCGCGGCGCGCAGGCAGAGGCCGGGCGGGGCCTGCCCTGCCGCCTCGGCCGTACTGGGACGGTGGTTCAGAGTGCCGAGCGGTTGCCCGTGTCGACGGCCTGGGTGGCGCTCGCACCGCGGCGCGCGTGCTGCTGCACCTGCTCGGCGGTGAGCGCGTAGCCGGTGCCCGCGTCCGTCGTGGAGCGGGCGAAGATCACGCCGAGGACCCTGCCGTCCTTGGTCAGCAGCGGGCCGCCGGAGTTGCCCGGCCGGACGGTGGAGCGGATGGCATAGATGTCACGGGTGCTGAGGTCGTCACCGTAGATGTCCTGGCCCTGGGCCTGTACGCGCTGGGCGACGGCCGCGGCACGCAGATCGAGGCTGCCGTTCTCCGGGTATCCGGCGACGACACCGGGGGCACCCCGCGCGGCATTGCCCGCGAACTCCAGGGCGGGCGCCTGAAGTCCGGGCACGGCGAGGACGGCCACGTCGGTGTTGGGGTCGAAGAGCACGACCCTCGCCTCGTAGCGCGGGCCCACGCCTCCGACGCGTACGGTCGGCTCGTCGACGCCCGCGACGACGTGCGCGTTGGTCATCACATGCTGCTCGGTGTAGACGAAGCCGCTGCCCTCCTGGCCGCGTGCGCTGCCGCTCACATCGGCCACTCCCTCGACCTTGACCGTGCTGCGCTTGGCCGCCTGGGTCGCCGCCGGGGTGACCGAGTCGCCGGATGGCTTGGCGACGGCGGTGCCCGGTTCGTGCTCGAAGGGGTTGAAGACCGGGGGGAATCCGGCCGTGGTGAGCGCGCCCGTCGCGTCGTTGAACCAGGTGGCGGCCTGGTCGGGCATACGGTCCTGGACCGTGCCCAGCACCTGCGAACCGCGGATGGTCTGGTTGAGCACCGGCGACGGCGAGACGGACAGTGCGCTCGCCGCGACCCAGCCGACCACCAGCACGGCTATCGCGTTGACGACCACTCCGCCCGCGCCGTCCGCCCAGCGCACCGGGGTCCAGCTCAGCGCGTCGCGCAGCCGCCAGCCGAGCGGGGCGGCCACGGCCTGCCCCAGCGCCGCCGGTACGAGCACGGTCAGCAGCGCCACCACGGTGGCCTCCGTGGTGCCGGGCGGCACCTTGCCGAGTACGAACGGCAGGGCCCACACACCGACGACGGCTCCGCCCACGAAGCCGGCCAGCGAGACGAACCCCGCGACAAGGCCACGCTGATAGCCGGAAACGGAGAAGACCAGCACTGCGAGCAGCAACAGCACATCCAGCAGGTTCACCGCACACCCCTTCTCGCCCCACGCGGGTTACTCATCGTGCTCATGTTGCGGCCCTGTCCTCCGATTGTGCCTCGGCCTTCCGTCGCATCTGCCCCCTGGTCGCAGAACACACGCGAAACGGAGCAGGGTTGGTTCCGTATCACCGCTCGGAAGCGAGCGGTTCGCCAACGTTGGGGATTCTTCGCGTCTTTCATGCGTCATGCCCTTGTGGCCCGCTCTTCGTGTTCTTCGTCACTCGCCGTCCCGCCCGCCGGTGCGGCCGGCCGTCCGGTCCCGGTCCGGCTCGTCCGTCCGGGCTCCTTGCGGGCCCTCCAGGCGGCGGGCCACACGACCGAGCGCTTCCGCCAGCAGTTCCAGCTCTTCGACTTCGAGCACGTCTATCAGCACCTCGCGCACGGCGGCCACATGGCCCGGGGCAGCCTCGCGCAGGGCGCGCCTGCCGTCGCCGGTGAGCACGGCGTAGACCCCGCGCACGTCGCTCTCGCATGTGCGGCGCCGCACCAGGCCGCGCTTCTCCAGGCGCCCGATCTGGTACGTCAGGCCGCTTTTCGAAGTGACCAGGCTCTTGGCCAGCTCCGTCATACGGATCTCACCGCCCGGGGCGTCGCCGAGGCGGACGAGGATCTCGTACTGCGGGTGGGACAGGCCGCCGCCCTCTCTCAACTGCTGGTCGAGATGCTGCCCGACCCGGTTGCCCGCCCGGAGGAAGCTCTGCCAGGCCGCCGACTCGCGCTCGTCCAGCCACTTCACGTCTGCCATGGCGCAATCGTACGCAGTTGTTCGAATTCGAATCATCGGCTATCGTCGCGGAGCAGGTTGTTCAAATTCGAACCACATTCGGACGGCTCCGGACCTGCACCGAGCCTGAACCGGCAGGGGAAGGGCTGAAGCGAACGTGACCACCGAGAGCGGCACAGAAGACGGGACCGGGAGCGGCACCCGGACCGGCCCCGACGAGGCCCCCGGCGCGGCGGCGCGACGAGGCCCCCGGCGCGGCGGCGCCCTCCCGTATGCCCGTGCTCTATCTCAGCCACGGCGCGCCGCCGCTGGCCGACGACGAGCTGTGGACCTCACAACTGGCCCGCTGGAGCGGCCGGTTGCCCCGGCCGAAGTCCATCCTGATGGTCTCGGCGCACTGGGAGTCCGCCCCGGTCACGCTCTCCGCGACCCGTACGGCGCCGCTGGTCTACGACTTCTGGGGCTTCCCGGAACGCTACTTCCAGGTGCGCTATCCGGCGCCGGGCGCGCCCGGACTGGCCCGGCGCGTAAGGGCGTTGCTCTCACGCCCAGGCGAACAGGTCCATGACGCTCCCGAACGCGGCCTCGACCACGGGGCGTACGTACCGCTGGTGGAGATGTATCCGGACGCCGACGTGCCCGTGCTCCAGATGTCCATGCCCACCCTCGAACCCGAGGAGCTGCTGCGCCTGGGACGCAGGCTCGCTCCCCTGCGCGACGAGGGCTGCCTCGTCATCGGCAGCGGCTTCTTCACCCACAATCTGAGCGAGCTGCGGTGGGGCGCGGGCGTGGACGAAGCGCCCGCCTGGTCAAGGGAGTTCGACGACTGGGGGCGAGAGGCGCTGGAGCGCGGCGACGTCGACGCGCTGCTCGACTTCGAGCACAAGTCGCCCGCGGGGCGCCGCGCCCACCCGCGCAGCGAGCACTTCGCCCCGCTCTTCGTGGCCCTCGGCGCGGGCGAGCCGGAACTGGCCCGGCAGCGCACGGTCATCGACGGCTTCTGGGCCGGGCTGGCCAAACGCTCCGTGCAGTTCGGCGGTTGAGACGGCACGCACCCTCGGACCCTTCGGACCTGCCGTGGCGCCCCGGCACCGGACTCGCCCCCGGTGCGGGGCCACGGCTCAGCGCGGTGCCGCCCATGAGTGCGCCACGTCCACGACGAGACGGTCGCCCAGCCCCGTGACGCGGAACGGCAGCCGCGCCCTGACCCCGAGGCCGAGCTGTGTCGTCCCCTCGTAACTCGCGCCGAACCTGGCGTCGCGGAAGGTCTTGTAGCCGGTGAGGTCGACCCCGGGCAGCGGCTTGCCGCCACGGCCTGGATACGTCGGCTCGAAGGTCTCCGGGTCGTAGCTCGGTGCGTCCGCGACGATCTCCAGGATCGCGCCGCCGCCGATCGTGATGGGATGCCCGGAGCCGTCCTGGTAGAGCTTGTCGACGTAACGGACCCGGTAGCCGGGGGAGTCGGCGGACGACCCCGGCCGGATGTCGAGGACCATCCGGTCGTAGCAGGCGTGGCGCCCGGTCCGTACGTCGGTGAGCGGACGGTCGGCCGCACCCTGGGCGGTCTTCGGGGTGCTCCCCCACATGACGCCGCAACTCGTCGACGCGGTGGAGGAGACGGCGGCCGTGCCGGTACCGGCGGACGCGGCCGAGGAGGCGGGCGCTGCGGTCAGAAGTCCCGCACTGACGAGCGCTGTGACGGTGAGCAGGCGGATTTTCCTCATGGGAGGCCCCCTTTGGGCGCGTTCGCTGTGGCATGAGGCTAGACCCATGAAAACGCCCCGGAGTTGCACAGACACGGGCACAACTCGTAAGTCGCAGAAAACAGATGGAGCGCGCACAACGCCGCGCCCCGAGGGGCGGCGTCTGAGGCCCCGCTTACCCCCGCCTTAACGCCACCATAAGGATGGCGAGCCGGCGCCTCGGAGCGTCGAAAGGGCTGCTGAGCGCGGCTAACGTGCAGCGTGCACACCGCACCGGCCCGGCTCGCCCGGCACCAACTGGCGCGCGGGGCAAGGGGCGGCTCGTACCCCCCACATTCAGGAGCCCGAAGATGTCCGCTCGTCGCACCTTCGCCCGCATGGCAGCCGTCTCGGCCGTGCCGCTAGCGCTGTCCATGGCAGGCGCGACCCCCGCCTCCGCACACGGATCGATGACGGACCCGGTCAGCCGCGTATCCGGATGCTTCGCGGAGGGACCGGAGAACCCGCAGTCCGCAGCGTGCAAGGCGGCCGTGAAGGCAGGCGGCACCCAGGCGCTGTACGACTGGAACGAGGTCAACATCCCCGACGCGGCCGGGAAGCACAAGCAGATCATCCCGGACGGGAAGCTGTGCAGCGCCGGGCGCGCCAAGTACAAGGGCCTGGATTTGCCGCGAAAGGACTGGCCCGCCTCGAAGATGAAGGCCGGCTCGCACTCCTTCTCGTACAAGACGACGGCTCCGCACAAGGGCTCCTTCGAGCTGTACATCACCAAGTCCGGCTACGACCCGTCCAAGCCGCTGAAGTGGTCGGACCTGGAGTCGAAGCCGTTCGCGAAGGTCAAGGACCCCCAACTCCAGGGCGGCGAGTACAAGTTCAAGGGCGACGTGCCCAAGAGGAACGGCCGTCACCTCATCTACAGCATCTGGCAGCGCTCCGACAGCCCCGAGGCGTTCTACACCTGCTCCGACGTGACCTTCTCGGGCGCGGGTGCCGCGGCCTCCGGCGCGGAGACGAAGTCGGCGAGCGGAACGCCCGACGCGCCCAGCGACACACAGATCGCCGCGGGCGCGCCCAAGTCGACGGTGGAGCACGGCGGTCGAGGCCACGCTTCCGTGCACGGGCACAGCACGCACGGAACGCAGCACGGCACCCGCACCGACGGCGCGCACTCGTCCCACAACGCCCCCGCGACCAAGAGCGACGGCCAGGGCGACCGCCTCGCGCAGACCGGCGGCGACGACATGACGTCGAACATCGCGCTCGCCGGCGCGGGCGTGCTCGTCGTCGGTGCCGCCCTGGTGTGCCTCGGAGCACGCCGTCGTGACCTCGGCCGCCGCGGTGGCAACTGACCGCATGATGATGAAATGCCGTTACGAGCAGGACGAGGAGGAGACCTGCGTGGCCTGCGGAGAAGGTGAGGCAGGGTGGCACATGTGGAACCGCCGACGGCGACGCGGGAAGTCACTTCGGAGGCCGAGCTGCGGGAGCTGCTGGGCGATCCGGCCCCGCACGCAGCACGGAAGGTCCGGAGCACGCTGCACGCGCTGGACCGGGAGTGGCTTGCACACTCGCCGCTGTGTCTGATCGCCACATCGGGACGCGACGGTTCGTGCGACGTCTCACCGAAGGGCGACCCTCCGGGCTTCGTCAAGGTGCTCGACGAGCGCACGATCGCCGTCCCCGAACGGCCGGGCAACAGACGGGCCGACGGGTTCCGCAACATCCTTCAGAACCCTCGGGCCGGCCTCGTCCATCTGCTGCCCGGCCGCGGTGACACCCTCCGTATCAACGGCAGGGCACGGATCGTGCGCGAGGCGCCGTTCCTCGACGAGATGACGGTCAAGGGACACCGGCCCGTACTGGCGCTGGTGGTCCAGGTCGAGGAGGTCTTCTACCACTGCTCGAAGGCCTTCCTGCGCTCCGCCGCCTGGGACCCCGGCACTTGGGAGCCGGAGGCGCTGCCGGGCCGGGCGAGGATGTCCAAGGCGCTGGAGCGCCAGGACGATCCGCTGGAGCTGCTGGAGGAGCACTACGGGCCTGCTTATGCACGGAGGCTCTACGGGAGCTAGCGCTTCACGGGAGCCGATGTGCCGACGTGACGGTGAACGCGGCAGTGCCGGGGTTCCGCTCTCCGCGGAGCCCCGGCACTGCCGTATGTGCTCTGTTCCGTATGTGCACTGTTCTGTTCGTGCGCAGCTCCGTCTGTGCGCAGCTCCGCGGGTGCGCGGCTGCGTACGCGCCGGCGGATGTCTACGAGGTGCAGGTGGTGGGCTCGGCGTTGGCGGGGTCGAGCGCGTTGGCGGTCTCGTGGAAGGCGAGCTTGTCGAAGAGGCCGACGGCCAGGTGCTCGGAGATGTCCGCCGGGCAGAGGTCCTGGAGCAGAACGTTGTTGACGTTCGGGCCCTGGAGGAACTGCGACTTGTAGGGCGTGACGACCTCGTCGAACTTGGTCGCGATGACCGTGTACTTCACGCCGGGCAGTGTGTCGCCGCCCTCGTTCAGGCGGTTGAGGAGTTCCGAGCCCTCCTTCTGCTGCATCAGCGACGGTGCGAGCCCGTCCACGGCGTCGCCGAGCCCGGGAATGAGGTCGACGAGCTTGGTGAGCCCGCTGAGCGTGGTGCCGTGGTTGCTCGGTGCGATGCCGACGAGCGCGTTCACCTTGTCCGCCCCGTCGAGGAACTTCATGTAGTAGCGGGGCATCATGCCGCCCTGCGAGTGGCCGACGATGTCGACCTTCTCGGTGCCGGTGGCTCCCAGCACCTTGTCCACGAATTCGTCGAGCTGCTCGGCGGAGTCCTCGACGGGGCCGAGGCCGTGCAGCAGCGGAATGTTGTTGTACTGGCCGTAGTCGAGGGAGAAGACGCAGTAGCCGCGGTCCTTCAAGTACGGCGCCAGACCGAGCCAGTTGTCGACCGCGTTGCCTCCCGTGCCGTGCACGAGAACGACGGGGCGGGGGTGCTCCTTCGAGGGCTTGCAGTCGTAGTCGTTCCAGCCGCCTCCCTCGGACTTCGCCGACTTCTCCGACTCGGCCGCGGACGAGTCCGCCGCGGGCTTGTCGGCCAGCTTGGCCTGCGCGGCGGCCTGACCGGCCGCACGGTCGTCCGCTGACGAGGCGGACTCCGAAGGCGACTCGGCTGACTCGGCCGAACCAGCCGACTCGGCCGCCGACTTGGACGAGACAGGCTCCGACGGTGCGGTCTCCGACGCCGAGGCGCCTGACGCCGTGAGCGGAAGGGCCGTGATGACGAACGCGGCCGCCGCGGCGACTGCCGGGGTGCGGGAGTGCTTCCAGGACAGTTTCACTGCCGTCTCCTCGTGGGGGTGAGGGGGCGTTTTCTCGTGATCGCCGCGTGGTCGCCTCGTGGGGGGTGGTGCGGATGCGCTCCAAGTGGTGGCTGTGGGGGGTGGTGGCACTGTGGGGGGTACCGAGTGAGGCAGACCACATTGACGAAGTCACGTCAATTAACGCAGCGGTAACATTGAAGGGCCATAACCGCGACTGTGAAGATTCGGTGACCGCCCCGATCCCGTGTAGGCTGCCGCGGCGGTACGGAGTCAAGAGCGGGAGGACACGGCGGTTTTGAAGATCACTTCCCGCAACGCCCGCTTCCAGCAGTGGAGTTCGCTGCTGACCAACCGGAACAAGCGGCAGCGCGCAGGGGAGTTCCTCGTCCAGGGCGTCCGCCCCATCACCGTCGCCGTCGAACGCGGCTGGCCCGTACGTACGTTGATCCACTCCACCCGCCGCCCGCTGTCCCGCTGGGCCGAGAACCTGCTGCGCGACGTACGGGCTGAACGGGTCGCCATGGCGCCCGAACTCCTCGCCGAGCTGGGCGGGAAGGACGAGACCGCGCCCGAGGTCGTCGCCGTGCTCGAAATGCCGGAGGACGACCTGTCCCGCATCGACGCCACGGGCGACGCCTTCCTCGGCGTCCTCTTCGACCGCCCCACCAGCCCGGGGAACATCGGCACCGTCATCCGCTCCGCGGACGCCTTCGGCGCCGACGGCGTGATCGTGTCGGGGCACGCGGCCGACGTCTACGACCCCAAGTCGGTGCGGGCCAGCACCGGTTCGCTCTTCGCGCTGCCGGCGGTGCGGGTGCCCTCCCCGCGCGACGTCGCCGGCTGGCTGGAGCGGCACAGGGCAGCCGGGCGGCGTATCGCCGTCGTCGGTACGGACGAGGCAGGCGACGCCGACCTGTTCGACGCCGATCTGACCGGGCCCGCACTGCTGCTCGTAGGCAACGAGACGTCCGGTCTGAGCGCCGCCTGGCGCGAACTGTGCGACCGCACGGTACGCATCCCCATGGCCGGGTCCGCGAGTTCGCTCAACGCGGCAGGCGCCGCGACCGCCGTGCTCTACGAGGTCTTCCGGCAGCGCATCGCCTCCCCCGGCTAGCGCTGGGCGGTACCCCCAGCACGCGCCGTGTCCTGACCGGCCGCCGGGCCGGGTCGTACCGAGGCACAGGGGTGCGGGGGCACGGGCACGGGTGGTCCGGTGCGGAACCCGGGTCCGCGCCTTGGGGGGCCGACCGCCGCCGGCCGGACGGTGGTCGAGGATCTACGCCGCGTCGTGGAACAGCCCCGCGGGATGCGCCGCCGACGGGCCGAACCGCAGCCGCGCACGGTCCGCCGCCGCCTCCGCGCGCCTCGCCTTCTCCTCGCGGGAGTCCAACGAGAGCTGCCGGGCGGCCAGTTCGGCGGGCATCAGCTCCTCCGCACGCAGCCCGACCGCCCGTACACGTGCCCGCTGCAACCCGAGCCCGTCGTGCAGGGCGTAGGCGGCGGCGGTCAACACCGGTGTGTGCGCGGAGGGTTCGCCGAGCCTGCGGGTGCGCGTGGTGGCGGAGCGGTCGGCGTAGCGGACGGTGAGGGTCAGCGCGCGGGCCACCTGGCCGCCGGTGCGCATACGGAAACCCAGTTCGTCGGCGAGGGTGAGCAGCGCACGGCGCCGCGCGTCCGGATCGAGCTCGTCCCGGCCGAAGCGGAACCCGGCGCTCTCCGAAGCCGCGGGCTCGTCCGGAACCACGGTGGCCGGATCGACGCCTCGCGCACGCTCATGGAGAAGGCGCCCGCTCTTCGCGCCGAGGATGCGCTGCAAGGTGACGGGCGCGGCCTGCGCTACACGGCCGACGGTGTCCAGCCCGTAAGAGCACAGGGTGCGGGCCGTCGCCGGGCCCACGCCGTGCAGCGCCGCCACTGGCTTGTCCGCGAGGAACCCGGCGGTCTCCTCTGGGCGTACGGCACGGACCGATCCCGGCGGCCCGGAGTGCGCGGCCATCCGCGCGAGCAGCGGGTTGACGGCGACCCCGACGGTGCAGTCGGTGCCGTACAGGGCCAGCGCGCGGAGCCGTACGAGCCGGGCCAGACCTGGTGCGTCGCGGTCGAAGTAGCGCAGCGCACCCCGTACATCGGCGAGCGCGGCGTCGGGCGGCAGCGCCTGCACCACGGGGGTGAAGTCCGCGAGGAGGCCGAGCAGCGCGGAGAACCCCTCTTCCGTCTGCTCCCCGAAGTGCACGTACAGCACGTGGAGTTCGCCGGTCCCAGCCCCGGTCCCAGATCCGGTCTCCGTACCGGCCCCGCTCCCCGTACCGGTCCCGGTCCCGGGGGTCATCCCGCGCTCCCCGGACTGGAGTGCCACAGCTTGCGCAGCGCCTTCGGGGAGTCGGCGGCGTCACCGGGGGGACGCAGGTCCGCCCACGGGTGCATCTCGTACCCCTTCGCCACCTCCACGGTGCGGCCCCCGGCGCCGTCCTTCTGCTCCTTCCGCTTCCTCCGCTTCCCCTGTTCCTTCCCCTCGTCCCCTTCTCCCTCGCCCCGCTTGTCCCCGTCGTCCCCGTCGTCTCCCTCGCCCTTGCTGCCCTCCTGCTCCCCCTCAGGCACGGGCGCGGGCTCCGCCAGCCTGGCCGCGACCGCGTCCAGGCCGCCGGTGCGGCGCAGTTCGGCCAGTTCGGCCAGATCCCACGCGGCCGACCCGACCACGCTGAGGCTGCGCGGGCCCCGCCGCTGCACCACTCCCCGTACCAGCAGCAGCCAGGAGTGGAAGACGGTGTGCGCGCACGCGGCATGGCTGTCGTCGAAGAAGGCGAGGTCGACCAGTCCGGTGCCGTCGTCGAGGGTGCTGAAGATGACGCGCCGCCCCGAACGGATCGGCGGCGTCTGGGTCGCGGCCTTGGCACCGGCGACCAGCACCGTCTCGCCGTGCCGTGCGTCGCGCAGCGCGCGTGCGGAGTGCGCGCCCAACTCCCGCAGGAACGCGGTGTGTTCGTCCATGAGATGACGGGAGGCGTCCATGCCGAGGACCCTCAGCTCCGCGCCCAGCCGCTCGCCGTCGTCGAGGTCGGGAAGCCCGGCCGGTTCCGGTACGGCGGCGCCCGGAGCCAGATGGTCCAGCGCGAGCTGCCCCTCACGGGCACCGGAACCGCGCTGTCTGCGGTGGAGTTCGGCGATCTGGAGCAGCAGGTCTCGCCGGTTCCCGTCGGGCGCGAAGGCGTCCAGCGCCCCCACCTGTGCGAGCTTCTCGGCCACGGGACGCGGCGGCCGTGCCCTTCGCCAGAGATCGGCCAGCGAGTCGTAGGGCCGTCCGGCGGCGATGCGTTCCGCGTCCGCCTCGCTGATGCCCTGCACCTCGGAGAGGGCGAGACGCAGTCCCCAGCGGGACCGCCCCCGCTGCTCCGGCCCACCGGCGTCCGGCGCGGCCGCGTGCCCGGCATCCCCAACACCCCTGCAATCAGACACCAGTTCGATCCGATAGGACGCCGACGACCGGTTCACATCCAGCGGCAGCACCGGCACCCCCTGCCTGCGCGCGTCCGCCAGCAGCAGCCGCTTCGGGTACATCCCCGGATCGTGCTCCAGCACCCCCGCGAAGAAGGCCGCCGGGTGGTGCGCCTTCAGCCACGCCGACTGATACGTCGGTACGGCGAAGGCGACGGCGTGCGCCTTGCAGAAGCCGTACGAGCCGAACGCCTCCACGATCTCCCAGGTGCGTCCGACGACTTCGGGCTCGTAGCCGCGCCGGGACGCCTCCTGCGCGAACCAGGCCCGCACCCTCCCCTGACGCTCGCCGTCCGAGAGCGCACGCCGCGCCTCGTCGGCCATCGCACGGTCGCATCCGGTCATCACCGACAGGATCTCGATGATCTGCTCGTGGAAGACCACGACGCCGAACGTCTCCCGCAGCGCGGGCTCCAGATCCGGGTGCGGATATCCGGCGGGCTTCCGCCCGTGCCGCGCCTCGATGAACGGCCGCACCATGTCGGCGACTACCGGACCCGGCCGGAACAGCGAGATGTCGACGACGAGATGGTGGAAGCTCTCCGGTTGCAGCCGCCCCACCAGATCGCGCTGTCCCGGCGATTCGATCTGGAAGCAGCCGAGCGTCTCGGCGGAACGGATCAGCGCATACGTCTTCGGATCGCCCTCCGGCACCTCGTCGAGCACGACGCGGCCGGCGCCCGCCCGTTCGATCTCGGTGACCGCGTGCGCCATCGCCGACTGCATGCGCACCCCCAGCACATCCAGCTTCAGCAGCCCCATCTCCTCCACGTCGTCCTTGTCGAACTGCGACATCCCGATGGGCGCGCTCCCCGACCCCGGAGGGCTGAGGGGCACCTCGCCACTGGTGGGCACCACGGGCGTACGGGCGCGCAGCGAGGAGTCCGAGAGCAGAACCCCGCACGGGTGCATGGCGATTCCGCGTGGCAGCGCGTCCAGCGACTCGACCAGATCCCAGAAGCGGGGCCCGTACTGCTCGGCGTCCACGCCGCGCAGCTCGGGGAGTTCGTCGAGTGCGGCACGCGCGTCTCGTGCCCGTATGTGCGGGAACGACTTGGCGAGCCGGTCGGTCTCGGCGGGGTCCATGCTCAGCGCCGCGCCCACGTCGCGGATCGCGTGCCGCACCCGGTAGGTCTCCGGCATGGCGACGGCGGCGACGCGCTCCTCGCCGAAGCGGTCGAAGATCGCACGGTAGACCTCCAGCCGCCGTGCCGACTCCACGTCGATGTCGATGTCCGGCAGCGCTCCGCGGCGCGGCGAGAGGAACCGCTCCATCAGCAGGCCGTGTTCGAGGGGGTCGGCGTGTGCGATGCCCAGCAGATGGTTGACCAGGGAACCGGCGCCCGAGCCGCGCGCCGCGACCCGCACCCCCATCGCCCGTGCGTCCTCGACCACCTTCGCGACGGTGAGGAAGTACGAGGAGAAACCGAGCCCTTCGATGATCCGCAGCTCGTGTTCGAGCCGGTCCCAGCGCTTCCGATGGCCCTCGTAGCGGCGGGCGACCATGCCGGCCGCGCACCGCGAACGCAGCACGCGCTCGGCGCTTCTGCCGCCGCCGGCGCCGACCAGCCACGGCTCCGGGAAGTGCACCCGCCCGATGCCGATGTCGTCCTGCGGGTCGACGCGGCAGCCCTCGGCGGTCTCCAGCGTCAGCGCCAGCAGCCGCTTCGCGGTGTCGCCGCGGAAACCCGCGGCCTGTGCGATGCGTTCCGCGGCAGCCGCCATGGGCTCCGGGCCCTTGAGCCACCGCTCGCCGCCGTCCAGCCCCTTCCGCGGGTCCACGGGAACCAGGCGGCGTGCCGCGTCCAGTACGTCGGCGACCGGGCCCTGGCTGGGGTCGGCGTAACGCACCCCGTTGGCGAGTACGGGCTTGACCCCCTGCTGCGCCGCGAGCCCCAGCATCCGCGCGGACTCCCGCAGCGGAACGTGCCCGGCGACCTCCAGGCGCAGCGCGTCCGTGCCGAAGACCTCCCGCCAGCCGTCCAGCCTGCGTGCAGCACGGTCGGGGCGTCCGGCGGCCAGTGCACGGCCGACGTCGGACTCGGGGCCCAGCAGCACGGTCAGGGCGTCGGCTCCGGAGCCTGTGTGCGAGCGTGCGGCACCTCCGCCCGCGCCTCTGCCCGCGCCTGCCGCCGCGCCGGCGCCCGTCCCGCCGGCGATCTCCGCCAGGTCCTCCCACTCCAGCCGGGGGCGCTCGCCGCCGCCGGAGTGCGCCGCGGTGACCAGCCGGCACAGCAGCTCCCATCCGGCGGCTCCCCTGCCGGCGAGGAAGACCACGCGCTGCGCCGGTTCGTCGATGAAGGCACCGCCCCTGACGGGCGTACGGCGGCGGCGTACCGCGGTCCTCTTCTCCGGCCGCTCCGCCACGGCCAGATCCACCCCGTACACCGGACGTACGCCCGCGCCCGCGCTCGCACGCGCGAAGCGGACCGCTCCGGCGAGGGTGTCGCGGTCGGTGAGCGCCACCGCGTCCATGCCGCGTTCGGCGGCCCGTTCGGCGATCGTCTCGGGGTGTGAGGCCCCGTATCTCATGGAGAACCCGGAGGCGACATGCAGGTGCACGAATCCCGGCATCGCACGCACCTCCCGCCGCATCCGCACCTTGGCCCGTCCTCAGGCACACACCCACCATAGACCAGCTCTCGAACTCGCGTTCGAGTAGTGCGTGTGATGTCTCTCCGCAGCTCATCGGCGGTACGCGGCCGGAGGAGGCCGCCGCCGGGCGGCAGGTTCGAACGGCCGCCCCACGACGGCCGGTTGCGGGTTTTCCAGCCCGGCCGGGAGCCCAGAAACCCGGCCCCGGAGACCCGGGAAGTCAGGACCCCAGGGCTCAGAGCACCGGGACTCAGGGCGTCACGAAATCAGGGCCCCGGCGGACCCAGGACCCCGGCGGACCCAGGACCCCGGCGGACTCAGGCGTGCTGCGGTACGTCGTCCTTGAGCATGGAGCGGATCTGCTCACGCAGTTCGCGGGTGTCGGCGTGCCCGTGCACGGAAGCGGCGTGCTCACCGGCGGCACGTACCACTTCCTCCTCCTCGCCCGAGATCCTCAGGGTGCAGTTCATCTCGCTGGGATAGTCCCGGCAGTCGGCCACCTTACGCATCACGTACACCTCCTCCGTTCCCAGTGTCGGCCCACGTCATCGCGCCGCCAAACGGTCACCGGGCAGGCCCGCGGCCCCCGTCGCCGGGCTCCCGCCTCCCCGCCCGTACGGCCCCCGTGTGACCGATGTCAAAGAAGTGGCCGATCGTAGAGGCGGCAGTGCAGGGTAGAAGAGCCTGCGCCCCCGGAAGGCGCCGGCCTGGTGCCTCCCCGCCGAAGGCAGGGGAAGCCACCCCGCATGCACACCGCAATCGGGACACGACGGAAACAGCACAGAAGGAGCCCCATGAGGATCGGGATCGTCGGAGCCACCGGCCAGGTCGGCAGCGTGATGCGGGAGATTCTGGCCGAGCGGAAACTCCCCGTCGAGGAGCTGCGTCTGTTCGCCTCCGCCCGTTCCGCCGGGCGCACCCTGCCCTGGCAGGGCGGCGAGGTCACCGTCGAGGACGCGGCCACGGCCGACTACTCGGGGCTGGACATCGTGCTGTTCTCCGCGGGCGGCTCCACGTCGAAGGCCATCGCGGAGAAGGTCGCCTCGCAGGGCCCGGTCGTCATCGACAACTCCTCCGCCTGGCGGCTCGACCCCGAAGTGCCGCTCGTCGTCTCCGAGGTGAACCCGGAGGCCGCCAGGAACCGCCCGAAGGGCATCATCGCCAACCCGAACTGCACCACCATGGCGGCCATGCCCGTGCTGCGCCCGCTGCACGACGAGGCGGGGCTGACGGGTCTCGTCGTCGCCACGTACCAGGCGGTCTCCGGCAGCGGCCTCGCAGGCGTCGCCGAGCTGAACGAGCAGGCGGGCAAGGCCGTCGAGAGCGACGCGACTCGCCTCACCTTCGACGGCGACGCCGTCGACTTCCCCGAGCCGGACAAGTACGCGCGCCCGATCGCCTTCAACGTGCTGCCGATGGCCGGCTCGATCGTCGACGACGGCCTGGACGAGACGGACGAGGAGCACAAGCTCCGCAACGAGAGCCGGAAGATCCTCGGCATCCCAGGCCTGAAGGTCTCCGGGACCTGTGTGCGCGTCCCGGTCTTCACCGGCCACTCCCTCCAGGTCAACGCCCGTTTCGAGCGGGCGATCACACCGGAGCGCGCCCGTGAACTGCTGGCGGCGGCGCCGGGCGTGGAGCTGTCCGACATCCCCACGCCCCTTCAGGCGGCGGGCAAGGACGCCAGCTACGTCGGCCGCATCCGTACGGACGAGACCGCCGAGCACGGCCTCGCTCTCTTCCTCTCGAACGACAACCTCCGCAAGGGCGCCGCACTGAACGCGGTGCAGATCGCGGAGCTGGTCGCCGCGGAGTGAGTGCCATGACCGGGTGACTGCCCATAGCAGCGACGGAAACGGCAGAAACGCGGAAAGGGCAGAAACGGCAGAAACAACGAAACGACGGAACCCCCGGGCAGCGCCCGGGGGTTCCGCATGAGTGACAGTGCCCGTCGCCGGGCGGGAGGCACCCGGTGCGAACTCGACGCAGTTCAGCGCGAGTTCACACCGGAGGCCTCGGATGCGCCGAAGGCGCCGGATGCGTCAGGGAAGCTGAGCACCCGTGGCCTCGAGGGCCGTGGTCACCGGCTGGAAGAAGGTCTCGCCACCGGCGGAGCAGTCGCCGCTGCCGCCGGAGGTCATGCCCAGAGCCTTGTCACCGGCGAAGAGGGAGCCGCCGCTGTCGCCGGGCTCGGCGCAGACGTCGGTCTGGATCAGACCGTCGACGGTGCCCTCGGGGTAGGTGACGGAGGCGTCCAGGGCCTTGACCGTGCCGTCGTGGACCTGGGTGGTGCTGCCGCTGCGGGTGACCTTCTGGCCCACCTCGGCCTCGGCCGGACCCGAGATCTCCTGGGTGCCGCCGTCGTACAGGTTCACGGCGCTCGGGTGGTCGACCTCGGCGGTGTACGAGGCGATGCCGTAGTCGGCACCCGGGAACTTGCCGTCGCCGCTCTTGGCGATCTCCTGGCCGCCCTCGCTGTCCGACCAGCTCGCGATGGCCGTGGTGCAGTGGCCCGCGGTGAGGAAGGCCGGCTTGCCGTCGAGGGTGACGTTGAAGCCGAGCGAGCAGCGTCCGCCGTCACCGTGGATGGCGTCGCCACCGGCGATCTTGGTGGTGTACTTGCCCGCGCTGCGCTTCAGTTCGACCTTGCTGCCCTCGGCCTTGGCCTGCTTCTTGAGCTGCGCGAGCTTCTCGCCCTTGACCGTCTTGTCGGCGGTGATCACGACCTTGTTGGTCTTGACGTCGACGACACGAGCGGTACCGGCGATCTCCTTCGCGGTGAAGGCGTCCTTGACCGAGTTGAGCTGGGCCATGGTGTGCTGGACGATCTTCGCCTCGGCGCCCGCCGCCTCGACCTTCTCCTTGGCGGCCTGGTCCGTGACGTTGACGACGAGCTTCTTGGCCTTCGCGTCGTAGAACGAGCCCGCGTCACCCTTGATGTCCGAGGTGAGCTTCGAGGCGAGCTTCGAAGCAGACGTGCTGGAGAGCGTCTTGAGGCTCGGCGCGCTGTCTTCCGCAGCGTTGGCCGTCGACAGGGTCAGCGATCCGGCGACGAGCGCTGCGACACCCGCGCCCGCTATGACCATCTGCCGCTTCGATATCTTCTTCAACTCTGAACCTCCAGTGGGGGGTTGAGGCCGCCCTTGCATTTTTTGGGGGAGGCCCCGGAGGAAGTACGGACACGGCCTTGCTTGCCCGATGAGGTCGCGTCCATGCCAACTCGTACCAACGAGTATTACGAGAACGACTGTTTCCGCACAAGGCCGAGTCGGCGGCGACCGGTGAAAAGCCGGGCTGCCGCAGGTCGACCGTACACATCACAACTGACAACGTCGATCCCTTGTTTGAATGCAAGGGACGACAACGGAAGATGATGGCCTCAACTGCCGCAACAAGCGCACTTGTCCCGTTCTGTCCGCCGATTGCTGTTCTAGATACGGGATTTCGTTTCGTTCTCCGGGCGGGGAAAGCAAGTGCGGGTGCGTCTGCTGCGATTCGGCGGCTGCCGGCGTTTGTCTGAGCGCGTATGTCCCAGCGCGTGTCCCAGCGCGTATGTCCCAGTGCGTAGGACTCAACACGCATGACTCAATGCGTAAGTCTCAGCGCGTATGTCTCAGCGGGGTAACGACTTCGGGTTTCCGGCGGCCTCCGCCGGGCCGGACGGGGACGTCCGCCGACGACGGGCGCGAAGCGATCACGGAGGACGGCCCCGGGACTTCGGCGGTGCGGCGGTGGGCGTCCGGACGGCGCCCGCTTCCGAACGGTCCGACAGCCCCTCAACTCGCGGAAGACCGGCGGAACATGGGCCACAAAACCCGAGCGCGGACCCGAACACCCCTTCTCCGCCTTGCTGTTGACACCTCGCACAGTGTTTCGCACGCGTCGCAGAGCGGCATCACAAAGGCGGCAGGACACCATGGTGCAGGGGCTGCCCCGCACCCGTCCGCCCCCCGGCCGGCACCCGGCAGGAGGTGCACAACCTGCACACCGTCACCACGCGTGCCCCACAAGTTCCTTGACCCGGCGCCATATGTTCTGCACCAGTACCGTCACGAATCCAGTTCTGGGCATGTATCCACTTGGCGCAACATCCGCATCATGGACGACCATAGAGATGCGGACTCCGGGGGGAGCTGCTCGATGTGACTGCGGACGGACCGCGCAGAGGAGAGGAGGCGTCCATGGGATCGGTGCGCAAGGCGAGTGCCTGGCTGGGCCTCGTCGACGACAGCGAAATGCGTTACTACGACGACGACTACGCCGAAGGGCCGGAGCCCGGGGACGCCGCCCAGGAGCCCTGGGTCACGGACCCGCGGATCCGGGTGACGGCGGAGGCCGCACAGGATCAGGGCACCCGGATCGCGACGGTCACGCCCGACGGCTTCCGCGACGCACGCGGCATCGGCGAACTGTTCCGCGACGGCGTGCCCGTCATCATCAACCTCACGATGATGGAGTCGGCGGACGCCAAGCGCGTCGTGGACTTCGCGGCCGGACTCACCTTCGGACTGCGCGGATCCATCGAACGGGTCGCGACGCGGGTCTTCCTGCTGACGCCGGACGACTACAAGATCGTCGGCAACGAGAACCGCCGTGCGGCGGAGGGCGGCTTCTTCAACCAGAGCTGACCGGGCCCGCACGGCGAAGTCGGGCCTCTCCCCCCGGAGTTCGGTTCAGCACCGCTTCAGCGCCGCTTCGGCGTCGCTTCAAAGCCCGGTTCCACCCGTTGAGTCGGAACAGCGTCGGGGCGGACCAGCGTCGGGTCGGGGCCGGTGTCGAGTCGGACCGGTCGGGTCCGGCCGGTTCGGGCGGGCTCGTTCGATCAGGGCCGGGTGCTGCCGCTCGGCAGCAGGTCGCTGCCGCCGCCCTGTCCCGTGTCGCGAGAAGCACGGTGCTCCCGCGCGTCACGGCCGTCACGCCCGTGGCCGTTCGTCTGGTCGCCGCCACGGGCACCCTGGACGCCATGCCCCTCGCCCTTGCCGTTCGCGCTCGTGTGGCCGCTTCCGTCGCGGTTCACGGAGTCGCCGGACGACGCGGGGACCTTCCCGTTCCGCTGCCGGCTGCGGTCGGCCTGACGTGGCAGCCGTCCGCGCACCGCCGCCGCCGTGACGCGCCGCTCGTCCCGGCCGCCCGGGGTGACGGACCCGGTCCCGTCGCCCGCAGCCGCCTCCGCGGCCCCGGCACCGGCCGCCTCCGCGGCCTCCGTACCGACCGCCTCCGTACCGACCGCCTCCGCGGCGACCGCCTCCCCCTCGACCGCCTCGATGTCGGCCGCCTCGACGGCCTCGTCGCTCGCGCTCCCGTTCTCCATCGTGCGCGGCAGCCTCAGCGCCGCCAGCGCCCCGAACAGCAGCAGCACGGCGCTGGCGATCAGCGTCACATGCATGCCGTGTACGAACGCCTCGCGCGCCGCCGAGCGCAGCGCCTCCCCCGCCGAGCCGCCGAGCCGGTGTGCGATCCCGTAAGCCTCGCCCAGCGAGTGGCTCGCGTCGCCCTTAGCGGCGGCGGAGACGCCCGGCACATCGCGCACACCGGGCGCGTACGCCGCGTTCATCACGCTGCCGAGCACGGCGATTCCCATGCCGGCGCCGAGCTGGTACGCCGTCTCGCCGATCGCCGCCGCACCGCCGGAGCGGGACGGAGGCGCCTCGTTGAGCATGGACTCGTAGCAGCCGAAGAGCGTGGTCTCCAGCCCGAAGCCCAGCACTACGAAGCCTCCGACGAGCAGTGCGGGCTTGTCCTGCTGTCCGAGCCCCGTGAGGGCGAGCACGGCGACGATCGTGAGCAGAAAGCCGAGGACGACCATGCGCCGCGGCCCCAGCAGACCCAGCAGCCGGGAGCCCGCGAGCCCGGCGGCGATCGCCGCGAGCGACAGCGGCAGCAGCCGCAGTCCGGTCTGTAGCGGCGAGAGGCCGAGCACGAGTTGCAGATACTGCGCGGCGATCAGGGCCAGGCCCACCAGGGCGAGCACCGTGAGCACGATGCAGCCCACGGAGGTGCCGAAAGCCCGCCGCGCGACCGTACGGACGTCGATGAGCGGATACGTGCGCCGCCGCTGCCTGCGTACGAACACCCCGAGCAGAACCACACCGGTAAGCAGCGGCACGGCCGTCGACGGCGAGAAGGGATGGCCGCCTCCTGCGTGCTTGACGCCGAGGATGACGCCGAAGAGACCGGCCGCGGCGACGACCGCTCCCAGCACGTCCCAGGGGCCCTCGCGGGAGCCGGTGGACTCCGGGAGCAGCCAGCGCCCGACGAGGAATCCCGCCGCCATCAGCGGCAGATTGACCAGGAAGACCGAGCCCCACCAGAAGTGCTCCAGCAGCAGCCCGCCGACGAGCGGGCCGACCGCGGCTCCCACGGCGGCGACGGCGCTCCAGATGCCGATGGCGACGGCCCGCTCACGCCGGTCGGGGAAGACGTGGCGGAGGATCGAGAGCGTCGCGGGCATGATCATCGCGCCGCCGACGCCCAGCAGGGCCCGTGCCCCGATGAGCATGCCCGGTGTCTGTGAGTAGGCGGCCAGGGCCGAGGCTCCCGCGAAGAAGGCGTAGCCGAAGAGCAGCACCCGTCGTCGTCCCACGCGGTCGCCCAGCGTGCCGAAGAGGATCAGCAGGGACGCGCACACCAGCGGATAGGCGTCCACGATCCACAGCAGCTCGACGGAGCCCGGCCGCAGTTCCTCGGAGACGGCGGGCACCGCCACGTGCAGCACCGTGGCGTCGATGGCGACCAGCAGCAGGCTCGCGCAGAGGACGACGAGGACGGTCCAGCGGTTCACGCGGGGCGCGGCACCGGCGAGGGGCCGGGCAGCCGCGTGCGCGGCGTCCGCCGTCTCCCCGGCTCCGGCCGTGGTCGTCCCGGACATCTGCGCACCTCCTCTCGCGCTCGCTCCTTCAAGGTGGGGGGATCACCGGGTCCGCTCCCGCGGCTTCCCCGGCGAGCGGGGGCGTACGCGAGGGCGCCCGGAGAAGGGACGAGTGGCCGTCAGGGTACGCGAGTCTGTCAGGCGACCGCGTGGCGCATCTCACCAAGGCCCCCGCAGCGCACCTTCGCCGCACGGTCACCGCAGGATCGCCACACGGCGGCGGCACCGCGGCGGTACGGCGGAGGCACGGCCCCGGGACGGCTCGGTGCGGCCCCGGCACGGCGGCCAACCTGCCCCGGTACGGCCGCCGTACGCCGTCCCGGATCAACCGCCGCCGCCGTCGCGGCACTCGCGTCCCGGCTCTGCACCGCGCTCGTACGGCCGCGGGCCGCACGGCAGCCGGTCCAAGGACCCGCGGCACTTCTCCGCGTCAACTCCCGGACGCGGCAGGCGAATCCGATGGGAAAAGAAGAACCGAATTCCTCATCGACCGCCGGTGAACGGAATTCACGGTGCGGCATGTACGCGGCGGCGCACGAGGGCATCCGGAATGCGGCGTCTAAACCCCGGATAAGCTGGGGGAATTCACCGTCACAAAGCCTTGGTGAGACACACTCCACATCACATCGTCATCACGAACGCCCGTCGCGTGTGCGGTTACCTCACGCAGCCGTTGTAACGTCGACTGGGTGCGTACCGACCGACTACTCGCCCGGCTTGAACAAGAGCCCGAGCGACCGAGCAACCGCGATGTCCCGCGGATGAGCCGAACCCGCAGGCTGTTGTTCGGCGTCACTTCGGTGCTCTATGCGGTGATTGTCATCGCCGTGCTGGTCCGGGCGGATCTGGTGCGGCTCGACTGGCAGGTCATGCTCTTCCGGCCCTACAAGCAGTGGCCGCAAGTGCACGAGTTCCTCGACTACTTCGTGGTGCTGGGCCAGCGTGGCCCGACCGCCGTGCTGGTGGCGGCCTGGCTGGGCTGGCGCTCCTGGCGGCAGCGCACGCTGCGCCCGCTGCTGGTGCTCGGTACGGCGCTGCTGGCCCTCAACGTCACTGTGGGCGCTGTGAAAATCGGCCTCGGAAGACTCGGGCCGCACTACGCGACGACCGTCGGATCCGCCGAACTCTTCGCCGGCGGCGACATATTCCCCTCGGGTCACACGGCCAACGCCGTTGTGACCTGGGGCATTCTGGCGTATCTGGCCACCACTCCGCGGGCCCGCAGGGTGCTGTCGGTGGTCGCCGCGAACTTCGCCCTCGGTGTCGGCGCGACCACGGTCTACCTCGGTACGCACTGGGTCAGCGACGTACTGCTCGGCTGGGCGGCCGGACTGCTGATCCTGCTGGGGCTGCCGTGGGCGGAACCGGTCATCGCCTGGGCCGAGGCTCGGATACAGGCGTGGAGGGACCGCGGACGCAGCACCGTGCCCGGCCGTCGTCTCGTGCCTTCGCCGCTCTCCCCCGTCACCCGGCAGTCGCTGCTGCCGTCGGGCAGGGGCTTCGCGACCGAGGAGATGGCGGCGCAGGACGAGGCACAGCACGGCGAGGCGGCCGTCATCGGCGGCCGTGCGCCCGCGTCGTCCTCGTCGGGCACGGGCATAGGCGCCGCCAGGCTCCACCACGCGCCAGGACGCCAGCACCCGCTGCGGGCGGAGCGGGCGCCGGTCAGCCCGCAGCCCCCCGCCGGCCCGCACCGCCCCTACTCGGACCGCACACAGCCGCGCACGGCCCATCTCGGGCCGCGCAGCAAGTGAGCGGCCGGGCAGGAACGTTGAGCCGGGCGGGTCGGACACTCGCACATGGCCGGACGCCGAGCGGCCCCGGTGCCCCGAGTCGGGCACCGGGGCCGCTCGCTGCGTCGCACGGCCGGGCGGGATCAGCCCTTCCAGCAGCGCACGACGTTCCCCGTGTTCTTCTCCACGGCGAAGTTCAGGCGCCCGCTCAGATACTCCATGGTGATGATCGCGTCCGGCGGCAGCGAGCGCACGGTCGTCCAGCCACGTGCGTACGCGCGCTCCTCGGCCGCTTCCGCCGTGAGCCCGACGTAGCTCTCCGGGTCGTCCTGCGGGTTGTCCTGAGCTGAAGATTCCGGTGCCATGCGGCCACCGTACCGCCGGAAGTACGGGCCGTATCGTCGGCTCGTCACACTCTTGTCACAGGCATCCCCGCGTCGTTCACCGTTCACCGTGTCACTCGTACGGGGCTTCTACGGCGGCGCCCATTGCCGCCTTCACCGGCCCTGGATTCCTCAACCGGAATTCGCTTCCCGGCCTGCCGCCGGAAATGGCGGAGAGCGTTCCGAATTCCTGCGGGGACTCCGGGGTCCGGTAACTCTACGGAGGCAAACGGGACTTGTGAGTTGCAACCGCTTGCACAATTCCGGCGTAACGAGCCTTCCCGCCCTTCGTGTCCCGTCCCGCTACGGACATCCTCCTGTGGAAGGAGGAGACGTACGGAACGGGACGGGAAGCGAGCGGGAAGGAAGTGACTCGGCGCACAGAACGCGGAGTTGAGAGAGACGTCGAGAGTCGAACGAGACGAGTGGAGAGAAGGACACGCGCGGCAAAGAAGAGGAAGCGGGTCCTCAACTTCCGCCCAGCGCCCGGTCAAGCCTGTCCCGCAAGGCCCTGACCTGGGTGAACAACCCCTCGGGCGCTCGTACTTCGAAGTCGAATCCGAGCATCAGGATGTAGGGAAGGATGACTTCGAGCGACGGCCCGCCCGTACGCAGCAGACAGCTCTGCTCGTCGACCGCCTCCAGTGCGCCCGTCGAAATCGTGACCGCCCCGGCAGCCTGCTCGATCGGCACGCGCAGCAGCACCGTCACCTGCGCCGGATACGCACGCACTGCCACGCCTTCGGACACCCACGCCGCGAGATCCTCGGCCGGCGGCTGTCTCGGGGCGAAGCGCGGGCCGTGCGGGGGCGTGAGCGTGATGCGGTCGAGCCGGAAGGTGCGCCAGTCCTCCCGCTCGGTGTCCCAGCCGACGAGATACCAGCGCCGATGGGTGCTCACCAGCCGGTGCGGCTCCACGATGCGCCGCCCCACGGTGCCGTCGTGGGTCTCGTAGGAGAAGCGAAGCTGCTGGTGATCGCGGCAGGCGTGGGCGAGTTCGGTGATGACGGACGCCTCCACGGCCGGTCCCCGGTGGGCGCGTGTCAGAGGGACGGTGTAGGCGTTCAGCGCGTTGACGCGGCGGCGCAGCCGGTGGGGCAGCACCTGTTCGAGCTTGGCCAGCGCGCGGTCGGACGACTCCTCGATGCCCTGTACGCCCCCGCTCGCGGCGCCGCGAAGGCCCACGGCGACGGCCACCGCCTCCTCGTCGTCCAGCAGCAGCGGCGGCAGTTGGGCACCGGCGCCCAACTGGTAGCCGCCTGCCGTGCCCGTGCTGGAGTGCACCGGGTAGCCCAGGCCGCGCAGCCGGTCGACGTCGCGGCGCACCGTGCGCGGCGTGACACCGAGCCGTTCGGCCAGTTCGGCGCCGGACCATTCGCGCGGGGACTGGAGAAGTGAGAGCAGACGCAGCAGTCGTGCCGAGGTCTCGACCATGGTCATGAGTCTGTCACCGGTTGCGGACACCCTTCGTCCGCAACCGGTGACGGCTCACATCTTCCTGGTGCCGGCGCACGAGGCGCCCGGCACTGCTTTCACGAGTCGGCTCGCTCCAGGTCGCCGGGCACTGCCGGCCCTGTCAGCGACCGCCCGGAGGGCTACCAGCGGTACCAGCGCGCCCTCTTCCCGCCGGCGCCCGTGCTGCGCAGCAGGAAGCCGAGCAGCCAGATCACCAGGACCGCCACGGCGATCCACCACAGCGCCTTCAAAGCGAAGCCGGCGCCGAAAAGGATCAGAGCCAGAAGCAGTACGAGCAGTATGGGAACCATCGGGTGAACACCTCCTCGACCCAACGAGTGGCCCTCATGCGGGCTTTCACACCGGCTCCGCACAACTCACGCGTATGGAGAGGTCGTTGTCGAGCGTGTAGTAGGGCCTGACCGAGACGGCGGAGCCGTCAGCGGCCGTCACACGCTGCGGCGGATAGCTGAAGATCCGCTTCTTGTCCGGTACGTCGTCCAGTATCCGGGCGAGACGCACCGGCTCCTCCCCGGCGGCCGGGCGCACCCACAGATCCCATACGCGGGGTCCGGACGGCGACGGCAGGGCCTCCAGGGGCAGCCGGGCGGTGAAGCGGGGGGCCGGACCGCTGTGTTCCGTCCGTACGGTCCCGCCGTGATCGGGCTGTGCGGATGTGCCGTGGCCGGGCCGTACGGGGGTGCCGTGGCCGGACCGCGCGGAGGGGCCGTCGCGTCGGTCGCAGGCGTCCTCGTGCAGCGGCACGCTGACCGGGGCCGCTGCCGGATCGCGTGGATGCGCCTCCAGGGTGGCCGTGGCGGAGAGCCGGGCGCCGTGGAGCGTGCCGCGCAGGGCCACGCTCCCGTTCGCGACCTCCAGCGGCCCGGCCTCGGCGTGCGGCCAGCGCAGCCATGAACGGACCGTGAGATTGCCGTACTTGGTGGCGTAGGGGATGCGCACTCCCAGCCACGTACGGCCCTCACGGGGCACGCGGCCGATGAGCGAGCGCAGATCGTGCACGCCGGGCAGCAGGCGGCGGGGCTCTTCGTCGCCGAGGGCGAGATAGGCGTCCCAGCGGCCCTCGGGGAGGCTCATGATGCTCGGCAGCACGGCGCGCAAGGTGCCCTCCGACTCGGCCGGGGCGAGCGGCAGCCGCACGGTGCCGGAGGGGCCTTCGCCATCGCGCAACCGAAGCAGCAGGGCGGCGTCGTCGGGCGGCCTGGCCGCCGGTGCGCCGCCGGTGAGTCCTTCCTCGGGTCCTTCGTCGGGCCCGGCGTCGGGCCCGGCGCCGGACCCGGCGGGGAGCACGTCGCCGAGTCGTACGTCGAAGGTCAGGCCGCCCGCGCTGTCGGCGGTGCAGTCGGCACGAGGGTGCGGGGGCACGGGACTCGGCGGCGACGCGGACGAGGAAGGGACCGAGGCCGGGGCCGCGGACGGCCTGGGCGACGCGGTGTGCGGCGCGAGCCGCGACGGGAGCGGAGGCGTGGCGGAGGAGCCCTTGCGGAGCCGTCCGTTCGCCGTCCGTGCCTTGCGTATCGCTCCGGGCCCGCCGGTGACGTGTGTGCTCATGCTCGTCCTCCCGCCAGGGCCGGTCTCATGCCGACGAGGGCGTCCTTGGCCGCGTAGGCACCGCCGAGGAGCGCCGCTCGCGCCCTGTGCACCGCGCCGCCGTGCCGTACGGTCAGAGCGGTCAGCAGCTCCTCGTAGCGCGCGCCCACCCGCGCGGGGTCGAAGCGGGCGGAGGAGGCCAGCGCGGCCTGCCCCATGCGCTGCCGCAGTGCGTCGTCGTTCATGAGGCGCAGCAGCGCCCCGGAGATCGCCGGTACGTCGCCCGTGGGGGCGAGCAGCCCGTCGACGCCGTCGCGGATGATCTCCTTCGGCCCGTGCGGGCAGTCGGTCGCCACCACCGGCAGTCCGCACCGCATCGCTTCGACGATGGTCATGCCGAACGACTCCAGGCTCGAAGTGACCGCCCCTATCGCGCCCTTGGCCCATTCGGCCTCGATGGGATGTGCGGGCCCCATCAGGAACACATGGTTGTACAGGCCGAGTTCGTCGATGAGGGCACGGAGCCGGTCGCGTTCGCGGCCGTTGCCGTAGATGCGCAGTCCCCAGTCGGGACGTTCGGCCGCGGCCTGCGCGAAGGCACGTATCAGCACGTCGTAGCGCTTCGCGGGTGCGAGCCTTCCGGCCGCCACCACCCACTTCCCGGTGCCGTCGGAGGGCCTTACGCCGGGGGCGGGCACGCTGTTGGGCAGCGCCTCGACGCGTACACCCGGCAGCCGCAGAATCCGGCGGTAGTCGCGTGCGTCGGCCTCGGTGACCGTGGTGACGGCGTCCAGCCGCGGATAGGTGTCGCGGAGCATCAGCTTCAGCCGCGCCGGATGCGTGGAGATGGTGAGGTGCTCCTGGCCGATGCGGGCCGGGCCGCGGCGCGTCTGGCGGGCTATGTGCGCGTTGAGCCCGGGACGGGTGCCGATGACGACGTCCGCCGTGGTAGTGCCCAGATACTCGCCGATGCGGCGGTCCGTGAGCGCGCTGTACTGCGGATACCGTCCGTCGCCTGCCGGGAACACCCGGGCGGGCAGGGCGTGTTCGGGATCGTCGCCCTCGTAGGCCGGGCTGTGGCGGCGCATGTCGACCAGCGACCGCAGGCGCACCCCCGGACCGGGGTCGAAGAACGGCCTGTCCCGGTAGCGGAAGACCGATACGACCTCCACGTCATGCTGTTCGGCCAGCGTCCGCGCCAGATTGAACGTGGTGCGGATCGTTCCCCCCATGCCGTACCCGCTGTTGATCAGAAACGAGATGTGCATTCTGCCCCGACTCCCACGCTTGTAGAGCGTTCATCCCCCGACTTACCGTCTGTCACTGGCTAGACCGGCTCGGGTGGGTGATGGTTGGCCGCTATCGGGGTTTTGTTCCAGAGAAGTTCCGACATCGTGAAGAAACTCCCGGAACCGTTGCGGGAGTTCGCCGTCCGGCGCACCGTTTCTGCACTACGGGCGGTGCGGGGCGCGGAGCTTGGGCATGAGCGTTCCCCGGCGCCGCGATTCCGCCTCCGCTCACGCGTGACCGGGGCCACGGCTCCCCCGTTGTTCAGACGGACAAGAACCGAACGCCCAGGGAGCCCCCGTGTCCCCCATGCTCGATGTCAGCGACGACGTACGTGCCGAGATCGGCGATGATGAAGCCGACAGGCTGCTCGCGGGCGACAACGCCCCGGGCCGCTACGACTGCACCTCGTGCCGCACTCCCGGCGACCCGGGCCGAGTACCCACCAGCACCGTGCTGTTCGTCGGGGACGAGACCGCGGTACTCGCCTTCGCGCACGCCGCCTGCGTCCCCTCCCAGGTGATCAGGGTCTCGGAGGAGGAAGTGCAGGGCGCCGTCCGTACGATCACCGCCGAAGCGGCGGCGGGGGCGGAGACGCAGCAGCCCGGTGCCGGTCCTGGTGCCGGTGCCGTGACCGGTCCCACTCCCGTCGGGCCCAACGTGACGCCCGCTCCCGGGCCTTCGCCCGGGGTGTCGCCAGGGGTCTCCCCGGCGCCTTCGGTGCCCGCGCCGTCGGCCGCCCCGGACGGTGCAGCCGGCGCCCCTGTACACGCTCCGGTGGCTCCACCGGCAACTCCGCCTCCCTATACGGCTGTTCCTCCGCACGGCGGCCACGGCGCCGCGCCTCCGCGCACGCCCTCGCCCGGTGCGGGACCCGGTGCGGGGCCGGGCGCAGGACCCGGCGTGGGGCCCGGCGCCGCACCGGCTCCCGGCGCCCCCGCCGCCGCGAACGCCGGGCAGCGCGCTCCGGAGCGTGCCGTGCTCGGCGTCACCTGCGGTCAGGTCCTCATCGACGACACGGTGCACGCGGCCGTCGCCGTAGAGCCCACCTCACGCATCGCCCGCCCCGGCTCCGACGGACAGGCCGACGACTTCCTGCCCCTCCTCCTCGAACAGGGCTTCCTCCCCGTCACCGGCCTCACCCGGCCCCCGGCGCCCGTACCGGGCTGGTCGGTGCTCGTCGCGATGGGCCAGCTCCACGCGATCCTCCAGCCGCCCACGGGCAACTCGCCCCAGCAGAACATCTGGTGGCAGGCCCACCAGGCCCTGCCGGTCACCGACGGCTGGCGCAACGCGGCGAACCAGAGCAACACCGTGCTCGTCTACGCGGCACCCGTCGGCGCCATCGGACAGCAACCCCGCGAGGATCTGCTGCGCGAAGCGCTGGTGCAGGCCGCCGCACGGGGAGTCCTCGTCGGTGCGGCGATGCCGCTCGCCGGTTCCTGACACCGTCCGCGCCCCGGCCCCGACGGGCCGCCGCCTGCGGCGGGTTCGTACGCACGGCCGGGGCCCCACCCCCACGAGCCCCCTGCGCCCCTACGCGAACTCCGACGACCCCTGCGAACAGGTCATTCGCCGCGCCGCCCCGCATCCGTGGGGCGGCGCCGTCGTTGGCCCAGACGTGCAGCCATACGAACCTTCACGATCCCACCGTCCCTACCGCGACCAGGGCAGAGGCCCCGGCCTGGGCATCCCGGCGATGCGCCCGAGCCACGACGCCCCCTCGGCCCACTCCTCCCCTACGCCCATCTACGACGCGTTGTACGCGGAGTACGGCAGGCTCTTCCGCACCCTGCCGGGCGACCGCAGCGGCGAGGAGGAACTCCGCTTCCAGGGCTTCGGGACCGTGCACGGCACCGGCACCGGAAACTGGGGCGACGAGGGCCGCCACGGCGACGACTGGTCGGCGCACGACGCCCTCCCCCGGCACGGCAGCCGCGTACCGGCGCTGCCGCCCGCACCGCGCGACGGCCAGTCACCGCGGTACTGACCGCTCGACGGGGCCCGGGACAGACACCGGGAGGTCGAGGGCCCCGGCCCGCGGCAGGTCGAGGGCACCCGGGCCGCTAGCGCTTCCTGCCGCGCTTCTCCCGCACCCGCACCGACATGTGCAGCGGCGTCCCCTCGAAGCCGAACTCCTCGCGCAGACGCCGCTCCACGAAGCGCCGGTAGCCCGCCTCCAGGAAGCCCGACGCGAAGAGCACGAAGCGAGGCGGCCGGGTGCCCGCCTGCGTCCCGAAGAGGATGCGCGGCTGCTTGCCACCGCGTACGGGGTGCGGGTGCGAGGCGACGATCTCCCCGAGGAACGAGTTCAGCTTCCCGGTCGGCACCCGCGTCTCCCAGCCCTCCAGCGCCGTCTCGATGGCGGGCACCAGCTTCTCCATGTGCCGCCCCGTACGGGCCGAGATGTTCACGCGCGGCGCCCAGCGGACCTGGACCAGGTCCCGTTCGATCTCACGCTCCAGATAGAAGCGGCGCTCGTCGTCCAGGTTGTCCCACTTGTTGTACGCGATGACGAGGGCCCGTCCGGCCTCGACCGCCATGGTGATGATGCGCAGGTCCTGCACGCTGATCGGCTCGGTCACATCGATCAGTACGACCGCGACCTCCGCCTTCTCCAGCGCCGCCGCGGTACGCAGGGACGCGTAGTAGTCGGCGCCCTCCTGGAGGTGCACACGGCGGCGGATGCCTGCCGTGTCGACGAACATCCAGCTCTTTCCGGCCAGTTCGATGAGTTCGTCCACCGGGTCGCGGGTCGTCCCGGCGGTCGCGTCGACGACGACGCGCTCCTGCTTGGCGACCTTGTTCAGCAGCGAGGACTTGCCGACGTTGGGGCGTCCGATGAGCGCGATCCGGCGCGGACCGCCAGGCCGCGCTCCCCCGAAGGTCTGCTCGGGCGCCTCCGGCAGCGCCTCCAGCACGACGTCCAGCAGATCGCCCGTGCCCCGTCCGTGCAGCGCCGAGACGGGGTGCGGCTCGCCCAGTCCGAGCCCCCACAGATAGGCGGCGTCGGCCTCCCCCGTCGGGCCGTCGACCTTGTTGGCGCACAGCACGACGGGCTTCCCGGCCTTGCGCAGCATCCGTACGACGGCCTCGTCGGTGTCGGTCGGGCCGACCTGGGCGTCCACGACGAACACGACGGCGTCCGCCGCCTCCACCGCGAACTCCGCCTGGGCGGCGACGGTCGCCTCCATGCCGAGCACGTCCTGCTCCCAGCCGCCGGTGTCGACGACCTTGAACCGGCGTCCGGCCCAGTCGGCCTCGTAGGTCACGCGGTCACGGGTCACCCCGGGACGGTCCTCGACGACGGCCTCACGGCGGCCGAGAATCCGGTTGACCAGTGTCGACTTGCCGACGTTGGGGCGTCCTACGACGGCCAGCACGGGCAGCGGGCCCTGTGCGGCCTCCTCCAGGGCGCCCTCCACCTCCTCGGCGTCGAACCCCTCCTCGGCGGCGAGTTCCATGAACCGGTCGAACTCGGCGTCGTCCAGCTCGCCGTGGTCGTGCCCGGGCTCGTACACGCCGTGCTGTCCGTTGTCGTCCATGCGGTCTCGTCCTCGTCGTTCACATCAGGTGGTCCGCCGCGGTACGGAGGTCCGCGCCGCGGCTACTTCAAGTCTGCCGGGCCTTCGGCGGCCCGCTTGCCGTGTGCTGTTCGCCGTGTGGCGTGTGCCTTGAGCCTTGTGCCCGGGCGGGAGGGCGGCAGGCCGGCCGGCGTTCGCGTCCCGTCAGCGCTCCGTGGTCCGGCGTGCGTCCGCCAGGTGGTCCGAGAGCCGCTTGCGGATGCGTACCGTCGCCTCGTCCAGCGCCGCACGCGTACGCCGGCCGCTGCCGTCGCCCGCCTCGAACGGGTCGCCGAAGACCACGTCGATACGGCTGCGCACCGCGGGAAGCGCCTTGACGCAACGGCCCGGACGGTCGTTGCTGCCGAGCACCGCGACCGGCACGACGGGCGCCCCCGAGCGTACGGCGAAGTACGCGAGCCCCGAGCGCAGCGAGGCGAAGTCCCCCTCGCCACGGGTGCCTTCGGGGAAGATGCCCAGAACCCCGCCGCGCTCCAGCACGCCGAGCGCGGAGAGTACGGCGGCACGGTCGGTGCCGCCGCGGTCGACGGAGATCTGCCCGATGCCGCGCAGGAACGGGCCGAGCGGCCCGACGAACGCCTCCTTCTTGACGAGAAAGTGCACGGGCCGCGGGGAGGTGCCGATCAGCATCGGGCCGTCGACGAAGTGCGAGTGGTTGACGGCCAGGATCGCGGGCCCGCTCGGCGGTACGCGCCAGGCGCCCAGCACGCGCGGACGCCACAGGCCGTGCATCACGGCCAGACCGATACGGCGTCCGGCCACTGCCCCTCGCGTACCGGGGGCGGAGCCGGTCGAAGTCACTTGGAGATCTGCCCCGCCTTCTCATCGGCCGCCTCGGCCGCTTCCGCTCCGACGGTGCCGCCGCCCTTGGCGGCCGCGGCCTGCTCGACGAGCGTGACGACGCACTCGACGACCTGCTCCAGCGTCAGCTCGGTGGTGTCCACCTCGACGGCGTCGTCGGCCTTCTTCAGCGGCGAGGTCTTACGGCCGCTGTCGGCGGCGTCGCGCTTGATCAGCGCCTCGCGGGTCGCCGAGAGATCCGTGGCGTCCTTGCCCTTCAGCTCACCGCTGCGCCGGGACGCGCGGGCCTCGGGCGAGGCCGTGAGGAAGATCTTGAGGTCCGCGTCGGGGAGGACGGTGGTGCCGATGTCCCGGCCCTCGACGACGATCCCGCCGGGCGCCTCGGCCGCGATGGCACGTTGCAGCGCGGTGATACGTGACCGCACCTCGGGTACGGCGCTGACGGAACTGACCGCCGCCGTGACCTCCTTGGAACGGATGGGCCCCGAGGCGTCCGTACCGTCCACGGCGATGGTGGGCGCCGCCGGATCGGTGCCGGAGTCGATCACGGGCTTGGCGGCGGCTGCCGCGACCGCCTCCGCGTCGTCGGCGGGCACGCCGTTGCTCAGCATCCACCACGTGATCGCCCTGTACTGCGCTCCGGTGTCCAGGTAGCTCAGGCCCATGGCCTCCGCGACGGCCTTGGAGGTGCTGGACTTGCCCGTGCCGGAGGGGCCGTCGATGGCGACAATCACTGCAGACACGCTGTGGGGGACCTTTCTGGAGCACGGGCAGGAGCGGTCGGGGCCGTGCCGTACCGGCCCGGGCACAAGGCTACCGGCTCACCGGGGGGCTCCGGCCCGCCGCCCTCGCACGGCCTCCGCGGGGACGCCGCGGGACCGTCGGGGGCGTCGCGGGACCGCCGGGGGGCGTCGCGGGGTCCCGCACGTCGTTCGCGCGTGCACCGCCGTGCACGCCCTCGCGCTCACTGCTGCCGCAGCGACCAGCCGCGTTCGCGAAGCGCCGTCTCCAGCACGGGTGCCGCACCGGGTTCCACCATGAGCTGCACATGGCCGGCCTGCTGGCCGGTCGCGTGCTCGATGCGTACGTCCTCGATGTTGACGCCGACCGCGCCCGCGTCGGCGAAGATACGGGCCAGCTCGCCCGGCCGGTCGCTGATGAGGACCGCCACGGTCCGGTACGCCGCCGGTGCCTGCCCGTGCTTGCCCGGCACCCTCGCCCGGCCCGAGTTGCCCCGGCGCAGCACCCGCTCGATGCCCGCGACGCCGCCGCCCCGCTTCTCCTCGTCCGCCGAGCCGAGCGCGCGCAGCGCCCGTACGGCCTCGTCGAGGTCGGTCGCCACCTCCGCGAGGATGTCCGCGACCGGGCCCGGGTTGGCGGAGAGGATCTCCACCCACATCGCCGGGTCGGAGGCCGCGATGCGCGTGACGTCGCGGATGCCCTGGCCGCACAGGCGCACGGCCGTCTCGTCGGCCGCCTCCAGACGGGCCGCGATCATGCTCGACAGAAGCTGCGGGGTGTGCGATACGAGGGCCACGGCACGGTCGTGCGCGTCGGCGTCCATCACCACCGGGACGGCGCCGCACAGCGCGACCAGTTCCAGCGCGAGGTTGAGCACCTCGGTGTCGGTCTCGGCGGTGGGGGTGAGCACCCAGGGACGTCCCTCGAAGAGGTCGGCGGTCGCGGCCAGCGGCCCGTTCTGCTCCCGGCCGGACATGGGGTGGGTGCCCAGGTATCCGGCCAGGTCGCCGCCGAGCCCGGCGAGTTCGCGGCGCGGTCCGCCCTTGACGCTGGCCACGTCGATGCAGGCCCTGGCGAGGCCGGCGCGCTGGACGTCGCCGACGGTTCGTGCCACGTGCGCCGGCGGTACGGCCACGATCGCCAGGTCCACTGCGCCCGACGGCTCCGCGTCGGTGCCCGCGCCGAGCGCCGTCGCCGTACGTACGCGCTCCGGATCGAGATCGCGCAGGTGCACCCGCACTCCGCGTCCGGTGAGGGCGAGGGCCGCGGAGGTGCCGATGAGGCCCGTGCCGACGACGAGAGCTGTACGCATTACCGGTCGACGTCCTCGTGGATCGCTGGATGCTTGCGGATCGCTGGGTGCTTGCAGGTCACTGGGTTCTCGCGGGTCCTGAGTGCTCGCGGGTCACTGGGCGATGTCCTTGCGGAGCGCCGCCGCGGCCCCGAGGTAGACGTGGTCGATCCGCGACTTGGGCAGATCGGACTCGATGTGCGCCAGCACCCGCACCACGCGCGGCATGGCACCGGCGACGTCGAGTTCCTGGGCGCAGATCAGCGGGACGTCCACGATGCCGAGCTTACGTGCGCCCGCGGCCGGGAAGTCGCTGTGCAGATCGGGGGTGGCCGTGAACCAGACGCTGATGAGGTCGTCGGCGGTCAGGCCGTTGCGCTCCAGCAGGCTGGTCATCAGCGCCGACACCCGCTCGTGCATATGGGCGGACTCGTCCCGTTCAAGCTGGACGGCTCCCCGCACCGCTCGTACCGCCACGCCTGCCCCGCTCCCCTGCCGCTCTCCGCTGCCTTGCCCCGGCGTACGCCCGAGGGCGCGGCCGACGTCGCACAGCGTAGATCGACGGGGAGAGCGGACGTCCGTACGGACCGCACACTGAGACGACGGCCCGGGGAGGAGCGCGGCGGGAGGCCGGGGAGGCGCCGTTAGAGGCCGACCTCGTTCATGAGCATGCCGACCTCGGTGTTGGTCATACGGCGCAGCCAGCCCGACTTCTGGTCGCCGAGCGCGATGGGTCCGAAGCGGGTCCTTACGAGCCGTTCGACGGGGAAGCCCGCCTCGGAGAGCATGCGGCGCACGATGTGCTTGCGCCCCTCGTGGAGGGAGACCTCGACGAGATAGTTCTTGCCGGTGTTCTCCACGACGCGGAAGTGGTCCGCGCGTGCGAAGCCGTCGTCCAGCCTGATGCCGTCCTTGAGGCGCTTGCCGAGGTCGCGCGGTAGCGGGCCCTGGATCGCGGCGAGGTACGTCTTCTTCACGCCGTAGCGGGGGTGGGTGAGGCGGTGGGCCAGCTCACCGTGGTTGGTGAGGAGTATCAGCCCCTCGGTCTCGGTGTCGAGGCGGCCGACGTGGAAGAGGCGGGTCTCCCGGTTCTGGACGTAGTCGCCCAGGCACTGGCGGCCCTCCGGGTCCTCCATCGACGCGACGACGCCCGAGGGCTTGTTGAGCGCGAAGAAGACATACGACTGGGAGGCGATCGTCAGCCCGTCGACCTTGATCTCGTCCTTGCCGGGGTCCACCCGGAGGCCCTGCTCGACGACGATCTCGCCGTTGACCTCGACCCTCGCCTGCTCGATCAGCTCCTCGCACGCACGCCGTGAGCCCATGCCCGCGCGTGCCAGCACCTTCTGGAGGCGCTCGCCCTCCTGCTCGCCGAAGGTCTTCGGAAGCTTCGCGGCGGGCTTGGTGTGGCGGGCGCGGTTGCGCTCCTCGATCTGCGCCTCGTACTCGCGGGGACGCGAGGGCGCTGACGCGTTGCGGGCGCGGGCCTTGGGGGCGCCGCTGCCGGTGACCTTGCGGGGTCCGCTCTTGGCGGCGTTCCTCGCCGCTACGCCACGGGCTGCCGCGCCCCGTGCCGTGCCGCTCTTCGGGGCGCTCTCGGGGCCGCTCTTGCGGCCGCCCTTGGCGCCGGGCCTACCGCCGGGCTTGGCAGTGGACTTGGGGCCGGACTTGGCGCCCGGCTTCGGTGCGCTCCCGCTACGGCCGCCGCCTCGTGCGCCGGGCTTGCCGCCTCCGGCGCCGCTCGCGGAGCCGGGTCCCTCGCCCCTGCCGTAGCGGCGTTCCTCCGGGCGCGGGCGCTCCGTGCGCTTCGGCCTTCCTCCGCCTCCGCCGGCCGGGCGGGGGGACTGCCTGCCGCCCGTGCCCCTGTTCTTACGGTTGCCGCCGGTGTTGCCGCTGCTTCGCATCAGTGTTCCGTCTGCGTTCTGTCGTGGACCGCGTCGCCGCCGTCGTCTGCGTCTACGTCGAACGACGGCACCCCCTCCTGGGAATCCCCCTCCACGGCGTCCGCCTCGGGAAGGAAGGGCGCCAGCTCCGGAAGCTCGTCGAGTCCTCTCAGGCCCAGACGCTCCAGGAAGTAATGCGTCGTCGTGTACAGGATCGCACCCGTCTCGGGTTCCGCGCCCGCCTCCTGGACCAGCCCCCGCTGGAGGAGCGTACGCATCACGCCGTCGCAGTTGACTCCTCGTACGGCCGAGACCCGGGAGCGGCTCACGGGCTGGCGGTAGGCGACGACGGCGAGCGTCTCCAGGGCGGCCTGGGTCAGCCGTGCCTGCTGGCCGTCCAGTACGAAGCTCTCCACGGCCTCGGAGAACTCGGCACGCGTGTAGAAGCGCCAGCCCTCGGCGACGAACCGCAGCTCGAAGCCGCGCCGCTGCCGGTCGTACTCGTCGGCGAGTTCGCGCAGGGCGTCGGAGATCTCACGGCGGCGGCGCTGGAGCACCTTCGCCAGGTGCTCCTCGGTGGCCGGTTCGTCGACGACCATCAGCACGGCTTCGAGAGCGGGCTTCAGCTCGAGCGCGGCGACACCCTCGGGTTCCTCGGGCGCATCGGATACGTCCGGGAGTCCGGCACCGTCGGGGACCTCGTGGGTCTCGGCGGCCTCGTCAGCTTCGCTCTCCTCACCCGCATCGGTGGCCTCGGCGGTCCCGTCACCGGCGGACCCCGCGGCGGTCTCGGCGGCGTGCTCGTCCGGTTCGGGGCCGGTCGCTGTGTGCCGGTCCGCGGCTGTGGCCGCTTCCGCGCCGCGCGCTGGTTCGTCCGGCACGTCCGCCGCCGCCTCCTGGATCTCGTACGTCTCCCCGCTCATGCCTTCAACTCCTCCTCGGGCGCGGACTCCCGCCCGTACTCCTCCCGGGAGCCCGCCGCCGGCTCCGGCTCGCCGTCGTGCGTGCCGTCCCCGTCCTGCGGTCCGGGCTCCTGGTCGAACTCGTCCGTCACCAGCGGCTCCTTGCCGTCCTCGCCGCTCCAGCGGACGGTGAGCGAACCCAGCGCCTCCTCCTGTTCGAGATCCACGGCACGTTCACGGAAGAGTTCCAGCAGCGCGAGGAAGCGCGCGACGACCGTGAGGACGTCCGGGGCGTCCTGCGTGAGCTGCTGGAAGGTCGCCTCGCCCAGCTCCCGGAGCCGGGCCACGACCACCTCGGCCTGCTCGCGCACGCTCACCAGCGGTGCGTGGATGTGCTCCACGTACACCTGCGGCTTCGGCTTCGGCCGCATCGCCTTCACCGCGAGCCGGGCGAAGCCCTCCGGGCCGATGCTGATGGCGACTTCGGGCAGCAGCTCGGCGTGATGAGGTTCGAGGCCGACCGTACGGGGGTGGCGGTGCGCCTCCTGTGCCATGCGCTCGGCGAAGATCCCGGCGATCTCCTTGTACGCACGGTACTGGAGCAGGCGGGCGAAGAGCAGGTCGCGGGCCTCCAGCAGCGCGAGGTCCTCCTCGTCCTCGACCTCCGCGGCGGGCAGCAGCCGCGCGGCTTTGAGATCGAGCAACGTCGAGGCCACGACGAGGAATTCGGTCGTCTGGTCGAGGTCGTAGTCGGGGCCCATGGCGTGGATGTAGGCCATGAACTCGTCGGTGACCTTGGAGAGCGCGACCTCCGTGACGTCCAGCTTGTGCTTGGAGATGAGCTGGAGCAGGAGGTCGAAGGGACCCTCGAAGTTGTCCAGTACGACCTTGAACCGCCCGTCGTCGGGCTGCTCTTCGGCGCCGTCCTCGGTCCCGGCCCGTCCGTCGCCCCGGCCGTCGTCCTGGCCGCCGTCCCGGCCGGGGTCCTCCCGGGTCCCGGGGTCCTCCCGGGTCCCGGGGTCCTCCCGGGTCTCGTCATGCGGAGACGATTCACCGGCGGCGGGCTCGTCGTCGTCCGCCGGTTCGTGCGACGCGGGTCCGTCCGACACCGGTACGTCCGGCTCGGGTTCGGGCTCCGGTACGCGCTCCCGCGTGTGTGCGGGCCCGGGTTCGGTCTCCGGCTCCGGCTCCCGTACGGCCTCGGACCCGGACGCGGGTTCCGGCCCGGGCGCGGTCCCCTGCTCGACTACCGGCTGCCGCACGGCTTCTCGCTCGGCCACCGGGTCCCGTACGACCTCCGCCTCGGGCTCGGCCTCCCGCACGGCCCCCGGGTCCCCCGCCCCGGCGGCAGGTGTGCCCGGCCCGCGCCCCAGGGCGCGGCGGGCGGCGCGGGGCGTGGGCTCGGGGCGGTCGTCAGGAGTGGGCATCGCGGGGCAGCGTACTGGGGAGGAGCCGGACAGGGCGTTCCGGCTCACTCAAGTGCCCGCGCTTTCGGATGTGGTGGCGCACAGGTCGGTTCAGCGCCCCCGCAGCCGCCGTACGAGGATGCTCGCGTCCCCCCGGGATTCCAGGTCGGCCAGTACGACCGCCACGGCCTCGCGCACGATACGGCCGCGGTCCACGGCCAGGCCGTGCTCGCCGCGCAGCACGAGGCGGGCGTGCTCCAGGTCCATCAGCTCCTCGGCGGAGACATAGACCGTGATCTTCTCGTCGTGCCGTTCGCGTCCGCTGGGGCGGCGGTTGGCGCCGCGTCCGCCGCGCCTGCCCGTACTGCCCGCGGGCTGGCGGGTCCTGGGCTCGGCGGTGCGTGAACTCTTCGTCTGCTGCGGGGACTTGGCCGCCGGGCCGCCGACGGGGCCCGCGCTCTGACGGGGCGGGACATCCATGGCTCCCGCGCTTCCGCCCTGGCCGCCGCCCGAACGCCCCACGCCGCCTTGGGAGTTGCCCTGGCCGGGGACCGAACGGCGCGGTCCCGGCTGCCTGTCCGGTCCCTCGCCGCTGTCACGGCCCGTGTGCTCGCTGCCGCCGGAGGCGGGGCCGCCGGGCGTCGCGCCCCCTTCGGCGCCGGACTCGTCGCCCTCTCCCGCCGCGCTGTGCTCGCTGCCGCCGCCGTCCCCGGCCTCGGAGTCGGCGTCCTCGCCGATGCCGGAGTCCGTCTCCTCCGCCGCGTCCACGGACGAGGAGTCGGCGGAGTCCCGTCCCCCGGCCGGTGCCGGCACCCGGGTCGTGGACTGTGCGTTCTTGTCGGCGGACTCCTCACCGTTGATGTGGTTCTGGTTCGAGGGGGTCGACGGCTGAACCGCGGAGCCCCCGGTCGTGCGGAAGAGTTCGTCAGCAGCCGGAAGACTCACTCGGCGTGGCACCGGGCGAGCACCTCCCTGGCGAGCTGGCGATAGGCGGCGGCACCTACGGAGTTGGAGGCGTACGTCGTGATGGGCTCGCCGGCGACGGTCGTCTCCGGGAAGCGGACGGTCCGTCCGATGACGGTGTGGTAGACGTTGTCGTCGAACGCCTCGACGACGCGGGCCAGCACCTCGCGGCTGTGCACCGTGCGTGAGTCGTACATCGTGGCCAGGATTCCGTCGAGTTCCAGCTCCGGGTTGAGCCGTTCCTGGACCTTCTCGATCGTCTCGGTGAGCAGGGCGACGCCGCGCAGCGCGAAGAACTCGCACTCCAGCGGCACGATCACCTTGTGCGCCGCGGTGAGCGCGTTCACGGTCAGCAGGCCGAGGGAGGGCTGGCAGTCGATGACGATGAAGTCGTAGTCGCTCAGCAGCGGTTGCAGGGCGCGCTGAAGCGTCGACTCACGGGCTACCTCGCTCACGAGCTGCACTTCGGCGGCCGAGAGGTCGATGTTGCTGGGCAGCAGGTCCATCCCCGCGACGGCGGTCTTCAGCAGCACCTCGTCGGGTGCCAGACCGCGCTCCATCAGCAGGTTGTAGACCGTGAGTTCGAGCTCCATCGGATTCACGCCGAGGCCGACCGACAGCGCGCCCTGCGGGTCGAAGTCGACGAGCAGCACGCGACGTCCGTACTCCGCCAGCGCGGCGCCCAGGTTGATGGCGGAGGTCGTCTTGCCCACGCCGCCCTTCTGGTTGCACATCGCGATGATCTTCGCGGGGCCGGGCTCGCTGACGGGTCCGGGGATCGGGAAGTACGGCAGCGGGCGCCCTGTCGGGCCGATCCGTTCGCGGCGCTGCCGTGCGGCGTCGGGTGCGAGGGTCGCCGCGTACTCGGGGTCGGGTTCGTAGTCCGCGTCCGGGTCGTAGAAGTGCCCTTCGGGCAGCTCGCCGTAGGGGACGCGGTGCGGGTCACTGTAGTCGGCGAGCTCGGCGGACTCGTCGCCCGCGGAGTTCCCGGCCATGGCGTTCACTTGGCGGCCGTCCATGCTCTGTTGGGCTGTTGATGTCGGTGATGCGCTCTGGTGGGCGGCGAAGGTGCGGACAGCTACGGAGCCGACATCCTCGGACCCCGAGGACCCCTGGCCCCGCACAGGTGCTCCTGGTTGACCACCCCCGGGAGAAAATGTCGACTCATTCACAAGTCGTCCTACCTCCTTGGTGACCAGGAAACTTCTAGACAGGTCAGCGTGACAGCATGCCGACGATTGGCGACTCTATGGCGTGTCGGCGGTTCGCAGCAACACAATCCACCGGAGACGGCACGATGTGTCGAGGTGCGAACACTCCGCTGTCAAGAGGCAATGTGCGTCACGGCACACTCCCGGAGGGGTCGCACGGCGGCGCACAGACGCGCGAACTCACGGGAAAAAGCCCGCAGTTGAGCCCCTGACCGGCCTCGTCAGCACTGCCCGGACGTGCCACCGGCCCCCTTGACGCGGGGGCCGACGACATCCGGTGACATGGTCCGGAGCGGGACGGGCGCGATGACTCGACGACAGGTCAACATCGGTCCGGGGTGGCCGAGTTGCGCGATTGACGCGGGCGGCTGCCCCTGAAGGGGCGTGAATCAGCCCAGCAGCGTGCCGAGTTCGCGGCTTCCGAGTCCGTGCGCCTCGGCCACGGGCCCGTAGAAGACCTCTCCGTCATGGACGTTGAGCCCCTTGGCGAGCGTGGCGTCCCGGCGGAGTGCCTCACGCCACCCGCATCCGGCGAGTTCCACGATGTAGGGCAGCGTGGCGTTGGTCAGCGCGTACGTCGACGTACTGGGCACCGCGCCGGGCATGTTGGCGACGCAGTAGAACACCGACTCGTGGACCTGGAAGGTCGGCTCGGCGTGCGTGGTCGGGCGTGAGTCCTCGAAGCAGCCGCCCTGGTCGATCGCGATGTCGACAAGCACACTCCCCGGCTTCATGCGCCGCACCAGGTCGTTGCTCACCAGCTTCGGCGCCTTCGCGCCCGGGATCAGCACCGCGCCGATCACCAAGTCCGCTTCCAGTACGGCACGTTCGAGCTCGTAGGCGTTGGAGGCGACCGTGCTCACCTTGGTGCCGAAGATGCGGTCGGCCTCGCGGAGCTTGTTGACGTCCTTGTCGAGCAGTGTGACGTGGAATCCCAGGCCGATGGCGATCTGTGCGGCGTTCCAGCCGGAGACGCCGCCGCCGATGACGACTGCGCGTCCCGCCGGCACACCCGGGACCCCGCCGGGCAGCACGCCGCGGCCCCCGGCCGAACGCATCAGGTGGTACGCGCCGACCTGCGGCGCGATACGGCCCGCGACCTCGGACATCGGGGCGAGCAGCGGCAGGGCGCGGCCGGCGGTCTCCACTGTCTCGTAGGCGATGGCCGTGGTGCCCGACTCCAGAAGGGCGTCGGTGCACTCCTTGGAGGCGGCCAGGTGGAGATACGTGAACAGCGTCTGGTCCTTGCGCAGCCGCCCGTACTCCTCGGCGACCGGCTCCTTGACCTTCAGCAGCATGTCGGCGGTGGCCCAGACCTCGTCGGCCGAGCCGAGAACGGTGGCTCCGGCTGCGACGTACTCCTCGTCCGGGATGGAGGAGCCGATCCCGGCTCCATGCTCCACGACGACCTGGTGTCCGTTGCGTACGAGTTCGTGCGCACCGGCCGGGGTGATGGCCACGCGGAACTCGTTGTTCTTGACCTCGCGGGGGATGCCGACTCTCACGTCGATCACGGTCCTTGACTTCGGGTTGTTTCGGAAGCGCCCGCGCCTGTGGGCGAGGGAGGCATCCGTGGCGCACATCCCGATACGGCAGCACATGAGGCACATGACGGATGTATGCCGGTTGTCGCCTGGAGGGCCACGGCTCCGCCAGTCTAATGAAGGATCGCGCGCTGTCCAGCCTTACAAACAAGCAATTTTTTGTGCGGCGACTATTGGTTTCTTAGGTCTACTCCACGTCGACCGTCAGGTTGTGCGAATTCAGCAGGTCAGAAGCCGTCTGCCGGTGCCTGCTGCCCTCGCGTACGTCGCCGGTCCTTTCGCAGGCGTCGGCCAGCCTCAGCAGCAGCGCGGCACGCAGCCGTTCGTCCTCCGCGTCCCCCGCGACCTCCAGGGCCTGACGACACAGGCGCACCGTCTCCTGCGGTCGTCCCGCCCGCTCGTGCACTCCTGCGGCCTCGGCCAGCGCGCGGGCGTGTGCTCCGGCGTCGCCCAGCCTGCGGAAGTTCGCCGCGGCGGCGCGCCACTGACGCAGCGCCTCGTCATAGCGGCCCTGACCGGTGTGTACGGCGCCCAGGCGGCCGTGCAGCCGGGCCGCGGCGGCGCGGTCGTCGCGGATCTGGTGGTGGGCGAGGGCCCGCCCGTACCAGTCGGCTGCGCGTTCGGCGTCGCCCATGTCCTCGTATGTGGAGCCGATGGACTCCAGGGCGCGGGCGGCGGCGGCAGGATCCCAACTCCCGGCACGGGCGCGGGAGGAGGCCGCCGCGGTCCCGCTCTCCTCGCCTCCGCGTGCCGCCTCCAGCGCCGCGCGATACCGGGTGAGGGCCCGCCGGTGCCTGCCCGTGCGGGCGTCCAGATCACCGAGGTTGAGCAGCGCCGCGGCCCGCTCGCGCCGAAGTCCCGCGCGTACGGCGACGTCCAGCACCAGCTCGTGCAGCCGGTACAGCTCGGGGGCCGCCTCCTCCTGCGAGCGGTGAGCGTCGAAGGCGCGTGCCAGCGCGGAGATCAGCCGCCGTGCGAGCCCGTCGAGCCTGCCGCCGCCCTCCGCTACGGCCAGCCGCGCGGCGGCGAGTATCGCCGGACGCCTCGCCTCCAGCCAGTCGCGGGCCTCACGCCGCGAGGCGAAGCGGACGGTGCGCGGCAGGAACGCCGCACGCTTGCGTGCCTCGGAGCCCTCCGGCTCGGTCACGGCGTGGCACGCACGCAGGCGCCGTACGGTCCGCTCCAGCATCCGCGCACGGGCGAGCACGGTCTCCTCCGCGCTTTCGTGCTCCGCGAGCAGGGCGCGCAGCAGCGGGTCCAGGCAGCGCGGTACGGCGTAACAGCCGGAGGCGAGCGTGCTGTTGCGCAGCAGCCCCAGCCGCAGGAAGTCGTCCAGGATCTGCCGGGCGGTGGCCACAGGGCAGTTCGCGAGCGACGACGCGGTGTGGGCGTCGACGAGGCCGTCCGGTGCGAGGGCCAGCATCCGCAGCACCCGGGCCGGCGTCCTGGTCAACGAGCCGGCGACGAGGCCGAAGGCACGCTCCAGCGGATCGGTGGCGGGCGACTCCCCTAGCTGCTTCGCCGCCTCGGCCACGGACAGCTTCGGGCGGGCCGCGAGCCAGCCGCCGGCGAGGACCAGTGCGGCGGGCAGATGCCCGCACGCCTCGGCGACGAGTTCCGCGCTACGGGGGTCGACCGTCGTGCGGTGCGGTGCACCCGCCCTCGCGGCGAGCAGCGACACCGCCGCGTCACGTCCGAGCCCGCCCAGCGTGCAGGGCCGTACATCCGGAACTCCCCGCAGCGGACCGGCACTTACGGCGACGACGAGGCAGTCGCGGGTGTCGGGCAGCAGATCGAGCACCTGCTCGGGAAGGGTCACGTCGTCCAGGAGCAACAGCACGCGGCGGCGGCCCAGTTCGGCGCGCAGCGCCTCGGTGAGTTCGTCCTCGTCGGCGCCCGCGGGCACGGGGTCGGGACCGAGGGCGGCGAGCAGTTCGCGTGCGGTGCGTTCGGTGGGTACGGGGGTGCCGCCGGGCTCGGTGAGGCGGGCGCGCAGCACTCCGTCGGCGAAGTCCGCGGCGGTCTGCGCGGCGAACGCCTCCGCCAGGGCCGTACGTCCCGAGCCGGGCCTTCCGGCGATGAGGAGCACACGGCTGTGCGGGGAAGGGCGCCCGGAGAGGGTGTGCAGACCTGCCTTCTCCAAGTCGGCCCGCATCTGGGCCAGTTCGGCCTCACGGCCCGCGATGTGCCAGCCGCCGCAGGGGACTTGCGGTGTGCCGCCCGGCGGGGACCCCGGTGTGCTGCCGCCCGGCAGGCGCCCCGGTGTGCCGTCCGCGCCCGCGGGCTGCACCGCTTGATCCGTCACGGGCCACGCTCCCGTCCGCCTGCGTCCGCCGTACGAGCCCCGGCGCAGCCGCTGCCGGGACGCGTCGAGCGTAGTTCACCGCGGGCGGCGGCATGCGCTGCGCGCGCCGCACAGACGGGCCGCGTACGACCGTGTACGACCGGGGGTGACGGCGCCTCGCGCGGCGGGTACGGGCACGGCGGGCAGGCCCACCCAACGCGGCCCCCGCGGCGGCTAGTTCTCGAACGGGCGGGCCGGCCAGGGCGCGTCCGCGGGACGCAGCGAGTCCAGACCGGGACCGGAACGGGCGGCGGTGAGGGCCAGAACGCCCACCACCAGGCAGTTGTTGTGCAGCTCCCCCGCCAGCACGCCGCGCACCAGATCGGGCACGGGCACGCGTGCCAGCTCCATGTCGGCCTCCTCCTCGGAGACTTCGAAGCGCTCCCCGTCGGCCGCGCCGATGTCGCGGGCGAGGAAGATGCGTACGGCCTCGTCGGAACCGCCGGGCGTGGTGTAGACGTCGGTGAGCACGCGCCAGTCACCGGCCTTGACGTGCGCCTCCTCGTACAACTCCCGCTGTGCGGCGCGCAGCGGGTTCTCACCGGGGACGTCGAGGAGTCCGGCCGGGATCTCCCACAGCTTCTCCCGCACGGGGTGGCGGTACTGGCTGAGCACCAGCACCCGGTCGTCCTCGTCGAGGGCGAGCACCGCCACGGAACCGGGGTGCACCTGGTAGTCGCGGCGTACGACCGAGCCGTCCGGCATGACGACGTCGTCGGTGCGCACTCCGGTCTTCGCGCCCTCGAACGGGAGCGCGGTGGCGGTGACTTCCCATGCCTCGGGGGCGTCGGCGATGTGCTTTCCGTAAGCCTCCGGCAGCGTGTTCCGCGTCATGCCTCAGCCCTCGCCCTGCTGCCGTGCCACCGCGGCCGCGACCAGCCCGGCGAAGAGCGGATGCGGGCGCGTGGGCCGCGAGCGCAGCTCGGGATGCGCCTGCGTGGCGACGAGATACGGGTGGACCTCGCGCGGGTACTCCAGGAACTCCACCAGCTTGTTGTCGGGCGAGGTGCCGGAGAAGACCAGCCCGGCCTTCTTCTCCAGCTCGCCGCGGTAGGCGTTGTTGACCTCGTAGCGGTGCCGGTGGCGTTCCTCCACGTAGGGTTCGCCGCCGTAGACCTCGCGCACGATGGAGCCCTCGGCGAGCTTCGCGGGATAGAGCCCGAGCCGCATGGTGCCGCCCATGTCGCCGTCGCCCGCGACGATGTCGAGCTGCTCGGCCATGGTGGAGACGACGGGGTGGGCCGCGCCCTGCTCGAACTCCGTGGAGTTGGCGCCCTCGATGCCCGCGAGGTTGCGGGCGGCCTCCACGACGATGCACTGAAGACCCAGGCAGAGACCGAGAAGCGGAATCCGGTTCTCACGTGCGTAGGTGATGGTCGAAAGCTTGCCCTCGACGCCGCGTTCGCCGAAGCCTCCGGGAATGCAGATCGCGTCGCAGTCGCCGAGTCTGCTGCGGGCGCCCTCCGGTGTGCGGCAGTCGTCCGAGGTGACCCACTTGACCTTCACGCGGGCGTTGTTGGCGAAGCCGCCCGCGCGCAGCGCCTCCGTGACCGAGAGATACGCGTCGGGGAGGTCGATGTACTTGCCGACGAGCGCGACCGTCACCTCGTGGTCGGGGTCGTGGACACGGCGCAGCAGGTCGTCCCACTGCGTCCAGTCCACGTCGCGGAACGGCAGGTCCAGCTTGCGCACGACATAGGCGTCGAGGCCCTCCGCGTGCACGACCTTGGGGATGTCGTAGATGGAAGGGGCGTCCTTGCAGGCGATGACGGCCGGGTCGTCCACGTCGCACATCAGCGAGATCTTGCGCTTGATGGAGCGCGGCACCTCGCGGTCGGCGCGCAGCACGATGCCGTCGGGCTGGATGCCGATGCTGCGCAGCGCCGCCACGGAGTGCTGCGTCGGCTTCGTCTTCAGCTCGCCGGACGGGCCGATGTAGGGCAGCAGCGAGATGTGCACGACGAAGACGTTCTCCCGGCCGACCTCGTGGCGCACCTGCCGGACGGCCTCCAGGAACGGCAGGGACTCGATGTCGCCCACGGTGCCGCCGACCTCCGTGATGACGACGTCCACGTCGTCGGTGGCCATGCGGCGGATGCGGTTCTTGATCTCGTTGGTGATGTGCGGGATGACCTGCACGGTGTCGCCGAGGTAGTCGCCGCGGCGCTCCTTGGCGATCACCGACGAGTAGATCTGCCCGGTGGTGACGTTCGCGGAACCGTCGAGGTCGACGTCGAGGAAGCGCTCGTAGTGCCCGATGTCCAGGTCGGTCTCGGCGCCGTCGTTGGTGACGAACACCTCGCCGTGCTGGAAGGGGTTCATCGTCCCCGGGTCGACGTTCAGATACGGGTCCAGCTTCTGCATGGTGACGCGCAGACCCCGCGCCTTGAGCAGCGCGCCCAGGCTGGAGGCGGTGAGCCCCTTGCCGAGCGAGGAGGCCACACCCCCCGTGACGAAGAGATGCTTGGTCGTCGTGGACGTGGGCGGCAAAGCCAAGACGTGCTCCCGTGGTAGCGAGGTGAGGTGCGCAACCGGCGCCCTGACCTCGGTACGCAGCGCTGCGCAGCGGATGCTCAGGGATACCGTCGCTGCGGCTCGGGGGGCTTTCCGTGCCGGAGATTCGAGGACGAATCCGGGAACTCTCGCCCACCCGGTCCACGGGCCACCAGGGTATCAGCGACGTTTCGGGGCCGTATCCCGCCGTGTGCGGGACTGCGTCGGGCATCACAGCTCAGCGGCTTCGGGAAGCCGCCCTCGGTCCCCTACGGTGAGGGCATGGTCGCACCTGGTGAGCGGCTACGTACACGCTCACCGCATCGGCTCATCCGTCCTGGCTAGAGCGCGACACGGACACCTTCGCTCCGTCGTATCCTGCTCGGACGCTCGATCGGACACACGATTGGGCTTGACGGAAATCCGCAGGTCATCGCACGTCCCACGGGGCGAGCCACAGTTCGACTGGAGATATACGTGGCTGGGCGCATCGAAGATTACGCACTCATCGGGGACATGCAGACCGCAGCCCTGATCGGCCGGGACGGCTCGGCGGACTGGCTGTGCCTGCCGCGCTTCGATTCCCATGCTGTCTTCGCGAGCCTTCTCGGCACCGGAGAGCACGGCTGCTGGCGGGTGGGGCCCGCGGCCGCCGAGGGCGCGGAGCCGCCGAAGGCGAACCGCCGCCGGTACCGCGGCGACTCCCTCATTCTCGAATCCGAGTGGGACACACCGCGCGGCACCGTCCGCGTCATCGACTTCATGCCGCCCCGCGAGCAGCACGCGCCTCAGCTCGTGCGGATCGTGGAGGGGGTCAGCGGCCGGGTGCCGATGCGCTCGGCGCTGCGCATGCGCTTCTCCTACGGCTGGGTCGTGCCGTGGGTGCAGCAGATCGAGGGCCGTACGGTCGCGGTCGCCGGGCCCGACTCGGTGTGGCTGGACACCGACGCGGAGACCTACGGCAAGAACCTCACCACCTACTCGGACTTCACCATCGCCCCCGGTGAACGCGTCGCCTTCACCATCAGCTGGCAGGCGTCGCACAAGAGCCCGCCGGCGGAGCCGGACGCCGAGGCGGCGCTGGAGGCCACGGCGGAGTTCTGGCGGGAGTGGGTCGACCACTGCACGTACCACGGCCCCTACCGTGAGGCCGTCGTACGGTCGCTGATCACGCTCAAGGCGCTGACGTACGCGCCGACGGGAGGCATCGTCGCCGCCCCGACGACGTCGCTGCCGGAGTGCATCGGCGGGATGCGCAACTGGGACTACCGCTTCACATGGCTGCGTGACGCGGCGATCACCCTCTCCTCGCTGCTGCGCACCGGCTACCACCAGGAGGCGCTGGCGTGGCGCGAGTGGCTGCTGCGCGCGGTGGCGGGCGATCCGGAGAACCTCCAGATCATGTACGGCATCGCGGGCGAGCGGGAGTTGGGCGAGGCGGAGCTGAACTGGCTTCCCGGGTACGAGAATTCGACGCCGGTGCGGATCGGCAACCAGGCCGCGGGTCAGCTACAGCTCGACGTCTACGGCGAGGTCACCGAGGCGCTGCATCTGGCGCACATGACGGGTCTGTCCCGCAACGACTACGCCTCGCTTCTCCAGCTCAAGCTCATCGGCTACCTGGAGGACCACTGGGACGAGCCGGACGAGGGGATCTGGGAAGTACGCGGCCCGCGGCGGCACTTCGTGCACTCCAAGGTGATGGCGTGGGTCGCCGTGGACCGTACGGTCAAGCTGATCGAGTCCGGCGACGTCGACGGCCCGCTGGACCGCTGGCGCGATCTGCGTGACGAGATCCACCGCGACGTGTGCGAGAAGGGCTACGACAAGGAGCGCAACACCTTCACGCAGTCCTACGGTTCGAAGGAGCTGGACGCCTCGCTGCTGCTGATCCCGCAGATGGGCTTCCTGCCGCCGGACGACAAGCGCGTCATCGGGACGATCGAGGCGATCCAGCGGGAGCTGTCCACGGAGGACGGCTTCGTGATGCGCTACCCGACCTCCCAGGTCGAGGGCGACAACGTCGACGGGCTCCACGGCGAGGAGGGCGCGTTCCTCGCGTGTTCGTTCTGGCTCGCGGACGACCTGGCGATGATCGGCCGGGTCGAGGAGGCACGGAAGCTCTTCGAGCGGCTGCTGTCGCTCCGTAACGACCTGGGGCTCCTCGCGGAGGAGTGGGACTCGCGTCAGCAGCGCCAAGTGGGCAACTTCCCGCAGGCGTTCAGCCATGTGCCGCTGATCGACACGGCGCTGCGGCTGACGGCCTCGGGCGCGTACGGGGGCTGACGGGCTCACGGCCGCGGTACGGCGAGCACCACCGGCGGCGGGACGCGCGGCAGACGCGTTCCGCCGCCGTCGTGTGTCCGCTGCTGTATGCCCGCCGTCTTGTGTCTGCCGTCTTATGTCTGCCGTCGTACGTCCGCTGCCGCGTGTCCGCCGCCGTACGACGCGTACGGCACGCAGCGCGGTACGCGGACGCGACCACGCCCGCTGCCCGGCGACAACCGGCAGCGGGCGTGGCGTTGAGGGACGGGGACCCCCAGGCGGGGCGGGGGTGCACCCGTTAGGCAGGTTCCCTCAGAACGGGGTCAGCGTGAGCGTCATTTCGCTGGCCCCGCCGTCTTCGATGTAGGAGGCGAAGCTCGCGACGTCGTCGAACGCGAAGCCGTAGGCCTTGCCGTCCTCGGTGGCGGCGTGCATGGCCTTGACGTACTCGTGGACGACGTCGCCCTTGTAGAACTCCTTCGGGTCGGTGGAAGGCTGCTCGGCGATGGAGGCGAGCGTGGACCGGTTGAACGCGGCGCCCACGATGGCGGCCACCGGGCCTGTGGTCCCGTCGTTGGGGGCGGCCAGCTCGCCGTCGCAGAAGAGGATGTCCTTCGTGCTGGGCTTGTTGAAGGAGACCTCGCCGGGACCGGTGAAGGACAGCTTGTCGCCGCTGACCTTGCCGGTGAACTTGCCCGCGTTGGTGGTGACGACAAGCTCCTTGGAGGAGTAGGTCTCCCACACCTTCTCGACGTAGGAGTCGAAGAAGTCCTTCGCGAACTTGCCCTCGCCCAGGCCGTGTCCGGGGGCGATGACGCGCTTGTCGTCGATCACGAGGTCGCCGAAGCCCTTGGCCTCCTTGACGGCCTTGAAGATCTGGTCCCGGCCGCCCTCCTTCAGGAAGCCGGTCTTCTGGTCCTTGTCGCCCTTGAGCTGGATGCCCATCGGCACGCTGAACATGTCGACCATGGTGGTGTTGCAGTACATCGCGCCGTTCTTGTACGTGAACTCGGCGCAGTCGTGCATCACGTCGAAGTTGGGGTCGTTCGACACCCAGCCGGCCGGGTAGGCCAGCGCGGCCTTGCCGTCGCCGCCCTCGACCGCCTTGATCTTCAGCTTGTCGCCGCAGGCGACGTAGATGCGGCCGGACATCTCGGGGAGCTTGAGCGTCGTCTCCTCGCCCGAGAGCGGGATGGCGTAGTCGGTGAAGCCGTCGCCGCCGTTGTCGCCGGCGGAGACCGGCTTCAACTCGCCCTCCGGGGTGACGTGGACCTGGTTCGTGCCGTCGTTGCCCACGATGTACACGTAGATCGACTTGCTGTCGAACTCACCGCTCTTGTTGACGATCTTCAACGACAGCGGTCCCGCGGCCTTCTTGGCCTGTTTGCGAGTCACACCGCCGGCCTGCGTCACGAGGAGTCCGGCCGCCGGTGCGGCGATGGCGGTCGCGGCCGCACCGCGGATGAGAGACCTGCGGCTGATCACTTGGAGGCACCTCCGGTGCTTTCGACGGACACGTAGTCCACGGTCAGGGAGCCGCCGGACTTGGTGGCGGCGGTGGGGGTCTTGCTTCCGGCGACGCCGTCGGGGAAGGCGCCGCCGATGGCCAGGTTCAGCAGGATGAAGTGGCCGTGGCCCGTGGCGTCGGACCAGGTCTTGGCGTCCACGTCCGACTGTTTGACGGAGTGGAACTGCTCGCCGTCGACGTACCAGCGCAGCTCTTCCGTCCCGCCGCTGCGGTCGAATTCGAGCGCGTACTTGTGGAAGTCCTTCTTGCAGCCGCCGGAGCACTCGTGAGACTTGCCGATGCCGGTCGTCTCGTTGCATGGCCCGCCCGGGTTCGTGCCGCAGTGCAGCGTCCCGTGCGTGGTGTCCTGGCCGTTGACGTTCTCCATGACGTCGAACTCGCCGATGCCGGGCCAGTTCTGGTAGTTGCCGCGGAAGGGCTCGCCGAGGGTCCAGAACGCCGGCCAGTAGCCGAGCGCCTCGTCGCCGGAGACGTCCGGGGTCTTGAGGGCCGCCTCGATGCGCATCTTGCCGCCCTTGGGGGCGGTGAAGTCGGTGCGCTTGGTCTCGATGCGGGCGGACGTCCAGTTGTCACCGTTCTTCAGCGCGGTGATCTTCAGGTGTCCGTCGCCGTCGAGCTGGAGGTTCTCCTTGCTGTCGGTGTACTCCTGGATCTCGCCCGTGCCCCAGTTGTCCGCCCCTCCGGGGTAACTGTGGCCCTTGTCGATGATCCAGTCGTCGCCCGGGCCGGACCCGGCGTCTCCGTTGAAGTCGGCGCGGAAGACCTCTTCCATGGCCGGCTTCTTCTGCGCCTGTGCTGACTTGCCGCCGCCCTCTTCGGCCTGCGCGTACGGCGCCACGCACGTGCCGATGACGGCCGCCGCCGCTATACCGGCGAGTGCCCAGCGCCGTCTGTCGCTCTTCAAGAGCATGACTTACGCTCCTCGTTGGTGGGGGGTGAGAGCGCTCTCACGTCATGGGCAGCACACTGCCTATTGAACGCTGATTGGTCAAGACCTAGGCAAAGAAAGAGGGGTTGTCTGTGCACACATTCCGAGGGTCCCGCCCGACCCTGGAAGCTGTCGCGGCCCACGCCGGGGTCTCGCGGGCAACGGTGTCGCGGGTGGTCAACGGGGGTGCGGGCGTCCGTGCGGAGGTGCGTGAGAAAGTGCGCCACTCCGTCGAGGAGTTGGGCTACGTGCCCAACAACGCGGCCCGTACTCTCGTCACGCGGCGCACCGGCGCCGTGGCCGTCGTCATCGCGGAACCGGAGAGCCGCGTCTTCGCCGACCCGTTCTTCGCACAGCAGTTGCGCGGTATCAGCCGCGAACTCTCCGCCCATGACACGCAGTTGCTGCTGATGATGCTGGAGCGCGGCAAGGACTACGAACGCATCGGGCGGTATCTGTCGGCCGGACATGTCGACGGCGCCCTGATGTTCTCGCTGCACGACGACGACCCGCTGCCGGGCATGGCGCGCCAGACCGGGCTTCCGGCGGTCTTCGGCGGCAGGCCCGGCTGGCCGGGCGCCGAGGACGAACCGGGTCTGCTCTACGTCGACACCGACAACCGGAACGGCGCACGCCAGGCCGTTGCTCATTTGCAGTCGCGAGGACGACATAAGATCGCCATCATCAACGGCCCCCTCGACCAGACCTCGGCACTGGACCGGCTGCACGGCTACTGCGACGCCCTGGGCATCGCCGCCGGCGAGGCCGACCCGTCGCTCGTCGCACAGGGAGACTTCACCGCCGAGGGCGGCGAGCTGGCGATGGCCCGACTCCTGGACTCCTGCCCGCAGTTGGACGCCGTCTTCGCCGGCAACGATCTGATGGCCTCGGGGGCGCTGCGCACGCTGCGGGCACGCGGGCGCAGGGTGCCGGAGGACGTGGCCGTCGTCGGCTACGACGATCTGGAGCCGGCGGCATGGGCCGAACCGCCGCTGACGACGGTGCGCCAGGACGTCGAGGGCATGGGCGAGATGATGGCGCGGCTGCTGCTGCGGCGCATCGGACTCGCCGAGGAGGCATCGGACGCGGCGCCGCCCGCGCCGGTGGTGACACCGGCCACGCTGGTCGTACGGGAGTCGAGCTAGCGGGGCGGGAGCCGGGGCATGGGCCGCCGCGGCGTGTGCGCGACGTCGGGCGTATGGCGTCCCGACTCGGGCGTAGAGCAGGTGAGGGGCAGTGGCGGGCCGGACGCCGCCGGGAGGTCGGTGCGGTGGCAGGCGAGGACGGCGGTACGGCGGTACGGCGGTACCGGTACGCCGTTACGCAGCGGGGTCAGGGGCGTCCCGGGCCGGTCAACTCGTCGTAGACGCTGAGGACATGGGCGACCGTGGACTCCTCGGTCGGCCATTCCGCGGCGCGTGCCCAGCCGTCGGCGACCGATCGCTCGCGCCGTGCGGGATCGGCCAGCAGCCGGCCGACCGCGGCGGCGAGTGCGTCCGCGTCACCGTATGGGATCAACTCGGCGGCGCCGCCGACCAGTTCGGGCACTCCCCCGACCGCCGTGGCGACCAGCGGCACTCCCTGGTGCAGGGCCTCCTGTGCCAGCAGCGGCCTGCTCTCCCAGCGGGAGCTGAGGACCGCCACATCCGCTCCTGCCAGCAGCTCGAAGGCGTCCTCGCGGCGCCCCAGCAGACGTACCGGCAGCGCCTCGTCGTCGATGCGGCGCTGCAACTGCGCCCGCTGCGGCCCCTCTCCGGCCACGGCCAGCAGCGGCGGCGGCTCCAGATGCCGCCAGGCGCGGGCCGCGCTCAACGCCGTGCCGTAGCCGTGGCGTTCGTCGAGCCGTCCCACGGAGAACACCAACGGCCGCCCCACGGCGCCCACTTCGGCACGCGACTTGTGCTGTGCCCTTCCCTCGACCGCGGCGCGCGGTGCCGGCGGAGGCTCCTCGCAGCCCGGCCTCGGAAGGACCACGGGGGCGAGCCTTGCGTCGCGTGCGCCACGCCGCCGGGCCCGGTCCACCAGATCGGTCGTGACCGCGAGCACGACCGAGGCGCTGCGGGCCACGCGCCGCTCCACCAGCCGCCGCACATGCGACCTCGCGCCCGTGGCGAGCCCGCGGTGGTGCCAGGTGACGACGAGCGGCACCTGCCGTGCGCGTCCCGACAGGGCGAGCGCGGTGAGCGCCAGCAGCCCTGCCCGTACGCCGTGTGCGTGCACCAGGTCGGCGTCCGCGCAGAGGCGGCGCAGCACGGCCGCGGTCTCCGGTTCGCCGCAGGCGGGCAGCGGCGCGAAGTGGGCGCCCGCGCCCCGGAATCCGTAGACCGCCTCGGCGCCGGACGGCGCGCAGACCGTCACCCGCAGTCCGCGTGCCACGAGCCCCTCGGCGAGCGAACGCACATGCGCGCCGGTGCCCGCACTGGCACCGTCCACGACCTGGACGGCGTGCTGCGGCGACTGCCCTGCGGACGACGGGGACGGGCTGGGGGAAAGGGACACGGAGGGTCGAGCTCCAAAGCGGTTTCGGAGAAGGTGCCGTGGGGCTCCGGCACTTCGGGGACGGGGCGGTGGTCGGTATCGGATCGGTGTCGGTCGGTATCGGATCGGTGTCGGTCGGTATCGGACGGTGCGGTCGAAGGCGGTCGAGGGCGTGGACGGGGTCGGTCGGGTCGGTCCGGGGGTCCGGCGGCGATGCCCGGGGACGGGGCGGTCCCGCCGGGAACGTACGGGCCGGGCCCAGCATGCCAGCCGCCGCGGGTGCCGCGTCACCGTGCGGGGGCGAACGCTGCGCGACATCGCGCCCGTACGGTACAGCTATCACTCACTCGGGTGACTGCCCCGCACGGCCTCCGCGCGGTACGGCGAGGTCACGGCCCCGCACGGTCGCCCGCGCCGCTCCCGGGCGTCCCTCGCACCCCGGCGTCCCGGTCGTCCCGATCCCCCGCGTTCCCTCCCGTACGGGCGGCCGTCAGGACCCCCGCCGCATGGCGCCCCGCTTCAGGGACGACTCTCAGGACGGCTTTCAAGACGGCTTTCAGGACGACGTACGCGCCGCCTCCAGCAGCTCCTCGGCGTGCGCCCGCGCGAGTTCGGAGTCCTCCTGCCCGGCCAGCATCCGGGACAACTCCCGTACCCGCTCCTCGCCTTCCATCGCCTTCACACCGCTGCGGGTGACGGAGCCGTCGTCGGTCTTCTCCACCACCAGATGACGGTCGGCGAACGCGGCGACCTGCGGAAGGTGGGTGACCACCACGACCTGCGAGGACCGCGCCAGCCGCGCCAGGCGGCGCCCCACCTCGACCGCGGCCTTGCCGCCGACGCCCGCGTCGACCTCGTCGAAGAGATACGTGGGCACCGGGTCCGCGCCCGCGAAGACGACCTCGACGGCGAGCATCACACGGGACAGTTCGCCTCCCGAGGCGCCCTTGGCGACGGGACGGGGCTGCGCCCCCGGGTGCGGGGCGAGCAGCAGCTCGACCTCGTCGGTGCCGTGCGGCCCGAACGCGACGGCGCGGCCGTCCAGTTCGAGCCCGGCGGCGCCCGCGGCGGCGTCGCTGCGCCCGAGCGAGAAGGACACCCGGGCGTGCGGCATGGCCAGTTCGGACAGCTCCTGGGTGACGGCGTCCGCGAAGCGCTTGGCCGCGTCCGTACGGGCATCCGTCAACTGCTGTGCCAGGCCGGTGAGTTCGGTCAGCAGGGCGTCGCGTTCGGCGGTGAGTTCGCCGATCCGCTCGTCGTCGCCCTCCAGCTCGGCGAGGCGCGCGGCGCTCTCCTCGGACCAGCTCAGCACGGCGGCGATGTCCTCACCGTACTTGCGGGTGAGCTGCGCGAGGGCGGCGCGCCGCTCCTCGACGGCGGCGAGGCGCAGCGGGTCGGCGTCCAAGTTGTCGGCGTATCCGGCGAGTTCGCCCGCCACATCGCCCATCAGGATCGAGACCTCGCCGAGGCGGTCGGCGAGCGAGGCCAGCGCCGGGTCGTGGGCACGCTGGGCCTCCAGCGCACGGTGAGCGGCGGAGACCAGCGCGGCCGCGTCGACGCTCTCCGGGTCGGCCGGGTCGCCCGCGAGGGCGCCGTGCGCGGTCGTGGCGGCGGAGGCCAGCGCCTCGGCGTGGCCCAGGCGTTCGGCCTCGGCGGCGAGTTCGGTGTCCTCGCCCGCGCGGGGCTCGACGGCGGCGATCTCCTCCAGGCCGAAGCGGAGCATGTCGGCTTCCTGCGCACGCTCGCGGGCGAGGGTGGTGATCTCGTCGAGTTCGCGGCTCACGGTGCGCAGTCGCTGGTACGCGGCGGTCCACTTCTCCATCGGCACCGCGACGGACTCGCCCGCGAACCGGTCGAGCGCCTGCCGCTGCCGTACCGGCCGCAACAGCCCCTGCTGGTCGCTCTGTCCGTGCACGGCCACCAGGTCGTCGCTGAGTTCGCCCAGCAGCCCCACGGGCACGGACCTGCCCCCGAGGTGCGCACGCGAACGGCCTTCGGCGGAGAGCGTACGGCTCACGAGCAGCGCACCGTCGTCGAGTTCGGCACCTGCCTCACCCGCGCGCACCGCGGCGGGCGAGTCCGGCGGCACGACTATCCGCCCCTCGACGACGGCGGCGCTCTCCCCCGCACGCACGAGGGCGGCGTCGGCACGTCCGCCGAGCAGCAGCCCGAGGCTGGTGACGACCATGGTCTTGCCCGCTCCGGTCTCACCGGTCACCGCGGTGAAGCCTGGGGACAGTTCGACGACGGCATCGTCGATGACGCCCAGGGACCTGATCCGCATCTCCTCCAACACGGGTACGACCATACGCAGTCCACGGGAGCGCCCCCACCCTCCCCCAGAGACTTCAACCTGGCCGGGGTCCCTGGGGGCACCGCCCGGCGAAGCCAGGGGGAGGAGCGAGGGGTACCCCAGACCCCTCGGGCCGCGGTCGCCCGGGGACGGGGAACGGCGCGCGTCAGCCGGGCGCGCCCCGCCAACCCGCCACCGGGAGCGCGAACTTGGCGACCAGCCGGTCCGTGAACGACGCATGGTGCAGACGCGCGAGCCGCACCGGCACCGATCCGCGCCGCACCTCCACGCGTGCGCCTGCCGGGAGTTCGACGCTGCGGCGCCCGTCGCACCACATCACTCCGTGCGGCGTCTGGGGCTGGACCTCCACGGCGAGCACCGAATCCGGCGCCGTCACCAGCGGTTTGGCGAAGAGCGCGTGCGCGCTGATCGGCACCATCAGCAGCGCTTCGACCTCCGGCCAGACGACGGGGCCGCCGGCGGAGAAGGCGTAGGCAGTGGAGCCCGTGGGGGTGGCGCAGACGACGCCGTCGCCGCCGAAGCGGGAGACCGGCCGGTTGTCGACCTCGGTGACGACCTCCAGCATCCGCTCGCGGGACGCCTTCTCCACGGACGCCTCGTTGATGGCCCAGTCGTGGTGGACGACGCGCCCGTCGGTGCGTACGAGCACGTCGAGCGTCATCCGCTCCTCGACCTCGTAGCCGCGGGTGACGACGCGATGGACGACCCGCTCCAGGTCGTCGCGCTCGGCCTCCGCGAGGAACCCGACCCGGCCGAGGTTGACCCCCAGCATCGGCACCCCGGAGGCGCGTGCGAACTCGGCGCCGCGCAGCAGGGTACCGTCGCCGCCCAGCACCACGATCAGCTCGCAGCCCTCGACGGCGTCCGCGGTGGCGGGCACCCTGCGCACCTCGTCCGGCAGCGGCAGATCGGTGGCCTCGTCCTCCAGCACGCGTACGCCGATGTCCTTGCGCAGCAACCCCTGTACGACGAGTTCGGCGCTGCGTACGGCGGCGGGACGTCCCGTGTGCGCGAGGAGGAAGACCGTACGGGCGTCACCGGCTGTCGTCATTTCGGACCCTCCGCCACAGCTCGCTCGACATCGGCCGCGTCGATCCCGGGTGCACCGGCGCGCAGCCACAGAAAGTACTCGACATTGCCCGAGGGCCCGGGCAGCGGACTCGCCGTCACTCCGAGCGCGCCGAGGCCGAGCCCGGCCGCCTGCTCCGCGACGCCGAGCACCGCCTCGGTGCGCAGCGCGGCGCTGCGCACCACGCCTCCGCTGCCGAGCCGTTCCCTGCCGACCTCGAACTGCGGCTTGACCATCAGCACGAGGTCGGCGTCGGGTGCGGAGCAGCGCACGAGCGCGGGCAGTACGAGTCCCAGCGGGATGAAGGACAGGTCGCCCACGACGAGGTCCACGGGGCGGTCGTCCACGTCCTTCAGCGTCAACTCGCGTACGTTCGTACGGTCCTTGACGACGACCCGGTCGTCGCTGCGCAGTGACCAGGCGAGTTGTCCGTAGCCGACGTCGACGGCCACGACCTCCGCGGCACCGGCGCGCAGCAGCACGTCGGTGAAGCCGCCCGTGGAGGCTCCCGCGTCGAGGGCGCGGCGTCCGGCCGTGCGCAGGCCCAGCGGCACGAACACCGCGAAGGCGCCCGCGAGTTTGTGGCCGCCGCGTGAGACGTAGTCGGGGTCGGAGTCGTCGGCCTTCACGACCACGGCGGCGCTGGTCTCCACCTGGGTGGCGGGCTTGGCGGCGACGTTGCCGCCGACGGTGACACGTCCCGCGGCGATCAGTTGGCCGGCGTGCTCACGTGAACGTGCCAGTTTGCGGCGCACCAGCTCCGCGTCGAGTCGGCGTCGGGGCAACGGTCAGCTCCGCGGGTGGTGAGGTCCCGGCACGGGGCGGCCGGGCGTGTGGCCTGGTGTGGCGCCGGGAGTGGGGCCTTGGAACCGGTCCGGGCCAGGCCGGGGGCCGGTACCTTGCCGGTGGGGGCCGGGGGCAGGAGGGCCGGAAGCAGTGGGACCGCCCGGGGGCTGCCGGTCGAGACCGGCCAGCTCTTCGCGCAGCCCGCGGTGTACGTCCTCGTACACCTCCAGATGGCCGGAGACCGCGAGGTGGTCGGCGTCCTCCAGGCGCCTCAACTGGTCGTCCACGGGGGCGTATCCGGTCGGTTCGACACGCAGGCCCAGGGGGCGCGGCCCTTCGTCGTCCTCGCCGGGTCCGCCGGTCTCCGGGGTGTCGGCGTGGGCGTCGACTTCGGACGGGTCGGCGTGGGCGTCCCCTTCCGAGGAGGCGGTGTGGGCGTCCCCTTCCGAGGGGTCGGCCCCCGCTCCTCCCGATTCCGCTCCGAAGGCTTCCGGTCCGTAGGTCTCCGTTCCGAAGGCTTCCGGCCCGTCGTCCGGCTGCACCGCCGGGAGCGCTGGGACCGCCGGGCCCCCGAGGCCCTCGGGGGCCTCGGGCTCCGCCGCCGTCGCTCCGTCCTGCTGTGCCGGCACTGCGTCCGGCATCGGCTCGCTCATGCCCCCGACGCTACCGCTTCCGACCTGCTCTCATGGCGCCGCCCGCAAGCTGAGTGGTCAAGCTCCCCTCGCGGCGCGCGCACGCTCCCGCGCGGCCGGTACGACGAGCGGCGTCCCCGTCTCCGGGTCGTCTATCACCCGGCACGGCATGCCGAAGACGTCCTCGACGAGTCGCGCGGTGACGACATCGCCGGGAGCGCCTTCCGCTACGACCTCGCCGCCGCGCATCACGATCAGATGTGTCGCGTAGCGCGCGGCGTGGTTGAGGTCGTGCAGCACCGCCACCAGTGTGCGGCCCTCCTCCTCGTGCAGCCGGGCGCACAGATCGAGGACCTCTATCTGATGGGCGATGTCGAGATATGTGGTCGGCTCGTCGAGGAGCAGCAGCGGCGTCTGCTGTGCGAGCGCCATGGCGATCCATACGCGCTGCCGCTGGCCGCCGGAGAGTTCGTCGACGTAGCGGTTCTCCAGGTCCGAGACTCCGGTCGCCTCCATCGACTCCCGAACGACCCGCTCGTCCTCACGCGACCACTGGCGCAGCAGGCTCTGGTGCGGGTAGCGGCCACGGGACACCAGGTCTGCGACGGTGATCCCGTCGGGGGCGACGGACGACTGTGGCAGCAGTCCGAGGGTGCGGGCGAGTCTCTTCGCGGGCATGCCGCCGATGTCGGCGCCGTCCAGCAGCACGGTGCCCGCGGTGGGCCGCAGCATGCGCGGAAAGGGCGCGCAGCAGCGTGGACTTGCCGCATGCGTTGGGTCCTACGACGACCGTGAAGGAGTTGTCGGGTACGGCGACGCTGAGCTGTTCGGAGACGGTACGCCGGTCGTAGGCGAGGGTGAGGCCGTCGCCGGTGAGACGGGCGGCGGAACGGGAAGCGGCGGCCGACGCCATGTCCGGCGCCATGTCCGGCGCGACGTTCGAACTCCCCTCGGCGGCAGGGGACTTCGGGCCGGACTTCAAGCCGGACTCGGGACGGGACTTCGGGCGGGACTCCTGGCCTGCGGCGGTCGCCGGGCCCGTGTCCTCGGCCGGCCGCATACCCGACCCGGGCCCCGACTCCCGCTCCTGCTCCGGACTCTGCTCCCCCGAGACCTGCTCTCCGGGACTCTGCTGCCTCGTCACAATCGCCGTCCTCGCCTTCGCAGTCGTCCTCGCGTCGCGGCCCGGCGTACCGCCGTTCCCCATGCTCCCGCCCCCGGTACCGCTCGCGCTCCCGGTACCGTCCGGGGTACCGCGCCCGCTGCGGGCACCGCCGCTCATATCCGCCCCGCCCTGCGCTCCGTGGCCAGCAGCCACACCAAGTACCCGCCGCCCAGTACGCCCGTGACCACGCCCACCGGCAACTCATGTCCGCCGAAGGCACGTTGGGCCGCGAAGTCCGCCGAGACCAGCAGCGCGGCCCCCATGCACATCGACGGCAGCAGATTCGGTCCCGGCGCCTTCGTCAGCCGCCTCGCGAGCTGCGGCGCCGTCAGCGCCACGAAGGCCACCGGCCCCGCGGCCGCGCAGGCGAGGGCCACCAGCAGCACTGCCGCGCACAGCAGCACCATCCGCACCCGCTCCACCCGTACGCCCAGCGCACCGGCCGCGTCGTCGCCCATCTCCATCATCCGCAGCCCGCGTTCGCATCCGAGCAGTACGAGGGGTACGAGCACGGCCATCGCGGCCAGCAGCGGCCCCGCGTCGCCCCAGCCGCGTCCGTCGAGGCTGCCGGTCATCCACAGCACCGCACGGCCGGCCTCGGTGATCTGGGCCTTGGTGAGCAGATAGCCGTTGGCCCCGGTGAGCATGGCGGCGACACCGATGCCGACGAGCACCAGGCGGTAGCCGTGCATGCCTCCGCGCCAGGCCAGCCCGTACACGGCGATTCCCGTGAGGACGCCGCCGATCACCGCGCCGCCCGCGAGTGCCGTGCTGCCGCCGCCGACGATCACGATGGCGGTCAGCGCGCCCGTAGCGGCGCCGTGTGTGAAGCCGAGCACGTCGGGGCTGCCGAGCGGATTGCGTACCACCGCCTGGAAGACGGCACCCGCGAGCGCGAGCGCGGCGCCCACGGCGAGTGCGGTCACGGTGCGCGGCAGCCGCAGCTCGTACACGATGAAGGCGTCGGCCGCGGCGCCCCGCCCGACGAGCGTGTGGAGCACGTCACTTGGCGACATCGGATACTCGCCGCTGCCGATCGCGAGCACTCCGACGACGAGCGCCAGCACCGCGCACGCCGCGCCCGCGGCCACCGCTCGCGGCCGGAAGGTGAGGGAGTAGCCGCCCGCAGTGCGCACCACACCCGCCGTACGCATCGCGCTCATGCCTGTGCCGCCCTTCCGCGACGTACGAAGTACAGGAAGAACGGCCCGCCCAGCACGACGGTGACGATCCCCACCTGCAACTCGCCGGGACGCCCCAGTACCCGCCCCAGCACATCCGCGCCGAGCATCAGCACGGGCGCCAGCAGCGCGCAGTACGGCAGCATCCAGCGCAGGTCTGGCCCCGTCAGCGAGCGCACCATGTGCGGCACCATCAGCCCTACGAAGACGATGGGCCCGCAGGCGGCGGTCGCCGCCCCGCACAGCAGGGTCACGGCCACGATGGCGGCACCGCGGGTGAGTTCGGGGCGTGAGCCGAGTGCGCGTGCCGCCTCGTCGCCCAGGGCCAGCGCGTTGAGGGGCCGTGCCAGCGCGAGGGCCACCAGCACACCGGCGGCGACGAACGGCAGAGCCTTCCAGTTGATGTCGTCCTGCGCCCGCGCCAGGGAGCCGACGGTCCAGAAGCGCATGCGGTCCAGCGACGCCGTGTCCAGCAACTGCACAGCGTTCACATAGGAGATGAGCGCCGCGTTGAGCGCCGTACCGGCGAGGGCGAGCCTCGCGGGGGTCGCTCCGCGTCCGCCGCCCACCGCGTACACCGCGACCGAGACGGCCGCCGCACCCGCGAAGGCGAAGCCGATGTAGCCGGTGTACCCCGAGACCCCGAAGAAGGAGATCGCGGTGACGACGGCCGCGGCGGCACCCCCGTTGATGCCCAACAGCCCTGGGTCGGCAAGGGGGTTGCGGGTCAGTGCCTGCATCACGCCGCCCGCGAGGCCCAGCGCGGCGCCGGCGAGCAGCCCGAGAACGGTGCGCGGCAGCCGCATCTCGTGGACCACGGAGTACGACGCGGAGCCCGGGTCCGTGAGGCCCTGAACCACCTCGGGCAGCGAGAGCTGCTTCGCGCCGACGGCGATGCTCAGGGCCGCCACGAGCACCAACAGCCCTGCCGCGCCCAGCAGTCCGGCGGCACGCAGCAGCACGCCGGAGCGGCTCGCGCCTCCGGCGGACTCACCGTCGCGCTCCGCCGCGAGGGCCCGGTCGCCCTTCCCCCGCTGACCGGTCTGCCCCGACTCCGGGGGCCGTTCGGAGCGCCCGGGGTCTGTGGCGCACGAACTTCCGTGTGTCTGGCGGGACTTGATGAGAGTCACGTACGGGCTCCGGTCGGGGACGAGGGCACTGGGCGCGGGACCACTGGACAACAACGACTTTGGTTAGGTTAACCTAACTCGGCATTCCGGCCCACAGCCGGCCACCGGTCGGCTCCGAGCACCGTAAGACCCGCAAAGAACCGAGAGAGAGGGCCCAAGTCATGCCCCATCCGTCCGCGCCGTCAGCGTCGTCCCCCAGCCTCTCCCGCCGTGGTCTGCTGGCCGCCGGGGGTGCCGTAGGGCTCGGCGCTCTGCTCACCGCCTGCGGAGGTTCAGGGTCCAACTCCGGCAAGGGCGGCGGCGCCTGGTCCTTCACCGACGACCGCAAGAAGAAGATCAGCCTCGACGCGGCGCCGAAGCGTGTCGTCGCATACGTCGGCACCGCGGCGGCCCTGCACGACTTCGGCGCCGGCGACGTCATAGCGGGCGTCTTCGGCCCGACGAAGAAGAAGAACGGCGACCCGGACGTCCTGGCCGGCGACCTGGACGTGAAGAAGCTGGAGGTCATCGGCAACGCCTACGGCGAGTTCGACATCGAGAAGTACGCAAAGGTCCGACCTGACCTGCTCGTGACGAACATGTACGTCAAGGACGCCCTCTGGTACGTCCCGGAGGAGAGCAAGTCCAAGATCCTCAAGCTGGCACCGTCGCTGGCGCTCAAGACCGCCGAGACGTCGATGCTGGACTCCATCGAGCGCTTCGCCGAACTCGCACGGTCACTCGGCGCCGACCTCGAGGCCGAGCGCGTCACCTCCGCCAAGGCCCGCTTCGAGAAGGCCGCCGAGAAGCTGCGCAAGGCGGCGAAGGCGAGCGGCGGCCTGAAGGTGATGGCGGCCTCCGGAGCGCCGGACCTGATGTATGTCTCGGACCCCTCCGCGAACGCCGATCTGCGCTACTTCAAGGAGCTCGGCGTCGACCTCGTCGTCCCGGAGAAGATCAGCAAGCAGGGCTTCTTCGAGGAGCTGAGCTGGGAGAACGCCGACAAGTACAAGGCGGACCTGATCATTCTCGACAACCGTACGCAGGCGCTCCAGCCGCCCGCGCTGAAGTCCAAGCCGACCTGGTCGGACCTCCCCGCGGTCAAGGCGGACCAGGTCACGACGTGGAACGCCGAACCCCGCTTCTCCTACGCCGGTGCCGCGCCGCTGCTGGAGGAGCTCGCCGAGGCGATCGAGGGCGCGAAGAAGGTCAGTTGAGGCAGCCGCGGCCCGCGGCGGCCGGGGTGACGGCGCGGTCAGGGCGGTCGCTACGACCGCTCCGCGCCCCGTCCGCCGTTTCCGCCCACCGCCCCGGCCTCCGGCCGCGCCCCGTCCGCCGTTCCGGCCTACGCGCCGCGTCCCGTCCCGTCCCGCACTGCGACCACCCCGTACGGCCCATCCGGGAAGAGAGCCCAGCATCATGAGCACCGCAGCACCTGAAGCCCCGGCCCGCACCGCACCGTTCGAGTTCTTCGACGCGTATGTCGTACGGACCCGGCGGCTGGGCCCGACCATGCTTCGCGTGACGTTCGGCGGCGAGGCACTGCGCCGGCTCGCCTCCGGCGGCCGGGACCAGCGGCTCAAACTCTTCCTGCCGCACCCGGGCCAGGACGCCCCGCTCGTGCCGACGGACGCGGGCGACGCGTGGTTCACCGCCTGGCGCTCGATGGACCCCGCCGTGCGCGGCATCATGCGCTCGTACACGGTGCGCGAGCAGCGCCGCTTCCCGCAGGACGAGCTGGACATCGACTTCGCGCTGCACGGCGTCCCCGGTCCGGCTGGCGCGACGGGCGCGACAGCCTCCGTACCGGCGGGCCCCGCGTCCCGCTGGGCGGCGAACGCGCGCCCCGGCGACCGCGTCACCGTCCTCGGGCCCACCGAGGCCGACAACGCAGGCGTCGACTTCCGCCCCTCGCCCGGCACCGACTGGGTGCTGATCAGCGGCGACGAGACGGCGCTGCCCGCGGTGGCGGGAATCCTGGAGTGGCTGCCGCCGGGCACCCAGGCGAAGGTGTGGCTCGAAGTGCCGCACGCCGAGGACATCCAGGAGCTGCCGACGGTCGCCGACGCCGACGTCACCTGGCTCGTCAGGGAGAACACCACGGCACACCGCACGGACCTCCATCTCGCCTCGGTCGCCTCCGCCCACCTGCCCGCGGGCACGCCCTACGCATGGATCGCGGGCGAGGCGGGGACCGTCAAGGCGCTGCGACGCCACCTGGTGAACGAGCGTGGATTCGACCGCAAGAGGGTCCGGTTCACCGGCTACTGGCGGCTGGACGCGACCGAGGAACAGCTCGTGGAGGAGGCCGTGTCGGCCTCGGCGAGCGCCGCCGGCGGCTGAACAGCCCAGCGCCGACGGCTACTTGGGCGACCCGTACCGGAGCGCGCCACCGCGTGCCTCAACCGGACAGCGCCCGCGGTGACTTGGGCAGGCGGCGGCGCTCGGACAACCGGTACGCAGCCCGTGCGCCGCCTCCGCGCGGGCCTCAAAGCCCCAGCCGCGCCAGCGCCTTGCCCGCGTCCAGTCCGCAACCGCCCCTGTCCCCCGCAGCCGTCCACGCCGCGGCGCACAACGCCCGCAGTCCGTCCGGAACTTCGCCCTCACCCTCCAGTACGAGTGCGTCCGTGCCCGCCCTGGCCGTCCAGCCCCCGCATCCGAAGCCCGCCTCCGCGTCACCGCTCGGCTCCGGGTGCGGCTGCGCCAGTCCGCGAAGATCGAGCGCCACATAGGCCGGCCGGTGCTCGGGGCGCGCGGCCAGAAGCTGCGCCGCATCGGTCACGCCCGTCATCACCAGCAGCGAGTCCACGCCGCCCACATGCGCGCCCTCGATGTCGGTGTCGAGGCGGTCGCCGACCACCAGCGGCCGTCGCGCCCCCGTGCGCAGAATCGTCTCCCGGTGCATCGGCGGCCTCGGCTTCCCCGCGATCTGCGGCTCGGGGGCGTCCCGCATCCAGCGCGTGGCCATCCGTACGACCTCGACGGCGGCGCCGTTGCCGGGGAGGACTCCCCGTTCGCCGGGGACCGTCACATCGCCGTTCGCCGCGAACCACGCCACGCCCCTGCCGACGGCGATCGCCGCCTCGCCGAGCCGTCCCCACTGCAACCGCGGGCCGCCGTAACCCTGCACCACCGCCGCCGGTTCGTCGTCCGCCGAGTCGACGACGCTCATCCCCTGCTCGCGCAGCGCCTCCCGCAGTCCGTCGCCGCCCACCGCCAGTACACGCGAGCCGCGCGGAAACCGCTCTGCGATCAGACGTGCCACGGCCTGCGCCGAGGTGATCACGTCCTCCGCCTCCGCGGGCAGGCCCAGTTCACCGAGGTGCCGGGCCACTGCCTCCGGTGTGCGCGAAGCGTTGTTCGTCACATACGCGAGCCGCATTCCGGCGTCCCGCGCCTCCTCCAGCGACCGGACCGCATGGGGCACCGCGTCCCCCGCGACGTACACGACACCGTCCAGATCCAGCAGAGCGGTGTCGTACTCCTCCCTCAGCGCCCCGCCGCTGCCTGAAGGGCTCGTACGCACAGTGCCCGCCATGGTCTCTCGCTCTCCTCGCAAAGCTTCCCTCTCCTCGTCCGCACCGACGGGCGGCACGGATCAGCGCATCCCCGGACGGTACGCACCGCCGCCGGAAAGCCACCCGGGGCCGCCCGGCGGCGCCCTCGTCCCTGTCCCCTCTCTCCGGTGCCGGTCCCGCCGTGCTCCGCCATGGCGCCCTCCCGGCGCCCGTCGACTCCGGCATAGCATGCGGTGATGACCCACGACGGCCTCCGGCTCAAGCCCTTCCGCGGCCTGCGTTACGCACCCGGGAAGGTGGGCTCGCTCTCGGCCGTGACCTCGCCGCCGTACGACGTCGTGGTCCGCCCGGACGAGCTGCGGGATCTGGAGACCTCGGACCCGTACAACATCGTCCGGCTCATCCTGCCCCAGGCCGCCGGCGCCGCCGAGCGGCAGGCCAAAGCCGCCGCCACACTGCGCACTTGGCGCGCCGAGGGCGTACTGGAGCAGGACCCACGCCCCGCCCTCTACGTCTACGAGCAGCGCCGCGGCGGCCTCCTCCAGCGCGGCATCATCGGCGCGCTGCGGCTCTCCCCGCCCGAGGAGGGTGTCGTACTGCCGCACGAGGACGTCATGGACGACGTGGTCGAGGACCGCGCCGCCCTGATGCGCGCCACCGGTGCGAACCTCGAACCGCTGCTGCTGTCCTACCGCGGCGACGGCACCGTGACGGGCGCCGCCGCCGTCGTCGAACGGGCCGTAGGCCGCACGCCGTTGCTGTCGACGACGACGGAGGACGGCTTCTGCCACAAGCTGTGGCCGGTGACCGACTCCGCCGAACTCGCGGAGATCGACGCCGACTTGGGCGGCCGTGACGCCCTCATCGCGGACGGGCACCACCGCTGGGCCACATATCTGCGGCTGCGCGCCGAGCACCGCGACGCACGCGCCCGCGAGGACGAGCATGGGAACGCCGCCGGCTCCCTTCCCGACGGCCGTACGGAGAGCGCGAATCGGGCGGATGCGGAAGCGACGGCCCCGGACGGAGGCCCGGACCCTGCCTCTTCCTCCGATCCCCCCGAGCCCTACGATCCCTCCGGCCGCGACTCCCCCTGGGACTACGGTCTGGTCCTCCTCGTCGACACCGTCCGTCATCCGCTGCTCGTGCAGGCCATCCACCGGGTGCTTCCCCGGCTGCCCCTCCAACGGGCCCTGGACGCCGTCGAGTCGGAAGCCGCCTTCGATGTAAGGGCCGTGGAGACACGGTCGTTGCCCCAGGCGCTTCAGATCCTGGACGACGCCCCCGGCAACGCCTTCCTCCTCACCGACGGCACCGGCGCCTTCCATCTGCTCCAGGCGCGCTCGTCCGGCCTCTCCGCTCAGAGTCCGGACACCGAGCATCCCGACGCCGGACGCCCCTACGCCGAACACCCCTACAGCGAACGCCCCTACGCCGGGCAGCCCGCCGCCTGGCGACACCTGGACGCCGCCGTGCTGCACTCGGTGCTGCTGGACGAGGTGTGGCGCGTACCCGACCGTCCCGAGGACATCTCCTACATCCACGACGCGACCGCCGCCGCGGGCAAGGCCGCCCAGACCGGCGGCACTGCGGTGCTGATGCGTCCCGTAAGCGAGGAGACCGTACGGGAACTGGCGGAGCAGGGCGTGATGATGCCGCGCAAGTCCACGTCGTTCGGCCCGAAACCGGCAACGGGCCTGGTGCTGCGCACTCTTGAGGACAACGCCTGAGGGGCGGCTCCGGAAGGACAGTTCCTGACGGGCGCTCATAACAACCGCGCCGTGCCGGTGCAGGAGAGCGCCGCCCCCGCCGACGCTCGCCGTCTCCTCAAGGCCCACCGAGGCCGACCGAGGCCCACCGGCACCGGCCCGCCCCCGTTTCTCCTCCTGTCCCTCCCCACCCTGTCACCACGACCGCATAGTTAGGGTAGCCTTACCTCACCGCACTCCCGTGCGGTGCAGACGACGCCCGTGTCAGGGAGGACAGTTCATGAGCAGCAGGTCTCACCTGCTCAACGACAGGACGGCGGAGCACTACCGGCGTTCCCTCACGGAGGGCGTCGGCCGCGTGGCGGAGAAGATCGCCGCCGCCGACCGCCCCTTCACCGGAGTGACCCCGTCCCAACTCGCCCCGGCCGTCTCGAGAATCGACCTGGAAGAGCCCCTGGGCGACCCGGCCGCCGCCCTGGACGAACTGGAGAACGTCTACCTCCGCGACGCCGTCTACTTCCACCACCCGCGCTATCTCGCCCACCTCAACTGCCCCGTCGTCATCCCCGCCGTCCTCGGCGAGGCCGTGATCTCGGCGGTCAACTCCTCGCTCGACACCTGGGACCAGAGCGCGGGCGGCACGCTCATCGAGCGCCACCTCATCTCCTGGACGGCGGAACGCATCGGCCTGGGCACCGCCGCCGACGGCATCTTCACCAGCGGCGGCACCCAGTCCAACCTCCAGGCGCTGCTGCTGGCCCGTGACGAGGCGTGCCGCGTGGCGGAGAAGAACTCCCCGACGCCGCTGCGCAAACCGGAGATCCTGCCGCGCCTGCGCGTCCTCACCTCCGAGTGCAGCCACTTCAGCATCGAGAAGGCCGCGACCCTGCTGGGCCTCGGCGCGGAGGCCGTCATCTCCGTGCCCTGCGACGACGACCGCAGGATGCGCCCCTCGGCCCTCGCCGCCGAACTCGACCGCTGCGAACGCGAGGACCTGCTGGTGATGGCCGTCGTCGCCACCGCCGGCACCACGGACTTCGGCAGCATCGACCCGCTGCCCGCCGTCGCCGACCTGTGCGAGCGCGCCGGTACGTGGCTGCACGTGGACGCCGCGTACGGCTGCGGACTGCTGGTCTCGCGGCGCCGCCATCTGCTCGACGGGATCGAGCGTGCCGACTCGGTGACCGTGGACTACCACAAGTCCTTCTTCCAGCCGGTCAGTTCGAGTGCCGTGCTCGTACGCGACCAGGCGACGCTGCGCCATGTCACGTACCACGCGGACTATCTCAACCCCGCGCGGATGGCCGAGAACGCCATCCCCAACCAGGTCGACAAGTCCATCCAGACCACGCGCCGCTTCGACGCGCTCAAACTGTGGCTGACGCTGCGCATCATGGGCGCCGCGGGCGTCGGCGAACTCTTCGACGAGGTCGTCGACCGTGCCGCGGACGCCTACCGGCTGCTGCGCGACGACCCCCGCTTCGAGGTCGTCACCCGGCCCCAGTTGAGCACCCTCGTCTTCCGCTATCTGCCGCCGCAGCCCGTGGGCGGACCCCTGACGGACGAGGTCAATCTCCACGCCCGGCATGCGCTGTCCGCCTCCGGGGAGGCAGTCGTGGCGTCCACCGTCGTCGACGGGCGGCACTATCTGAAGTTCACGCTGCTCAACCCGGAGACGTCCCTCGACGACATCGCCGCCGTACTCGACCTCGTCGCCGAGCACGCCGGCCGCCGCCTCACCGGACGTCAGGGCGGCCTCGACCCCCGACGGCCGGGCACGGACCCGGAACCGGTCCACCCCCGCGCAAGCTGACCGCCGCCTGCCCCCGGAGATCCGGAGACTCACTCACGTGTCCACCCCACAAGACACCTCCCACGTCCACGACTTCGTAGCCGTCGGACTCGGCCCGTTCAACCTGGGACTGGCCTGCCTGACCGAGCCCATCGGCGAACTCGACGGGCTCTTCCTCGACGACAAGCCGGAGTTCGACTGGCACCCGGGAATGCTGCTCGAAGACAGCACCCTCCAGACGCCGTTCATGTCGGACCTCGTCACCCTCGCCGACCCCACCTCGCCGTTCTCCTTCCTCAACTACCTCAAGGAGAAGGGCCGCCTCTACGCCTTCTACATCCGCGAGAGCTTCTATCCGCTGCGCGCCGAGTACAACGACTACTGCCGCTGGGCCGCCGGGAAGCTGGACTCGATCCGCTTCCGGCACCGCGTCACCAGCGTCGAGTTCGACGAGTCCGAGCAGCTCTACCTCGTACACGCCGACGATCTCGCCGACGGCTTGCAGCGCACGTACCGCGGCAGAAGGCTCGTACTGGGCACCGGCACACCGCCCCACATCCCCGGCCCCTGCCAGGACCTCGGCGGCGACTTCATCCACAACTCCCGCTATCTGCAACACCGTTCGCAGCTCCAGCGGAAGAAGTCCGTCACCGTCATAGGCAGCGGCCAGAGCGCGGCGGAGATCTACTACGACCTGCTCCAGGACATCGGCGCGCACGACTACCACCTGACGTGGGTCACCCGCTCCCCGCGGTTCTTCCCGCTCGAATACACCAAGCTGACGCTGGAGATGACCTCTCCCGAGTACGTCGACTACTTCCACGGCCTTCCACCGGCCACCCGCGACGAACTCGTCGCCTCGCAGAAGAACCTCTACAAGGGCATCAACACCGAGCTCATCGACGCCATCTTCGATCTGCTCTACCAGAAGAGCCTCCAACGCCCGTGCCCCACACGGCTGATGACCAACACCGCGCTCACGGACGCCTCTTACGACGCCAAGTCCGGCTCGTACACCCTCGGGCTGCGCCAGGAGGAGCAGAAGCAGGACTTCACCCTCACCACCGAGGGGCTCGTCCTCGCCACCGGATACCGCTACAGCACACCGGATTTCCTCGCCCCCGTCGAGCACCGCATCGACCGGGACGAGCAGGGCCGCTTCGCCGTACGGCGCAACTACCGTGTGGACACCGGCACTTCGCCCGGCGGGGAGATCTATGTGCAGAACGCCGAACTGCACACCCACGGCTTCGTCACACCCGACCTGGGCATGGCCGCCTACCGCAACTCCTGGATCATCCGCGAGATGCTCGGCCGCGAGCACTATCCCGTCGAACGCTCCATCGCCTTCCAGGACTTCAGCGCACCGGTACCCGACGCGGCACCGGCCACGCCCGTACGGACGGAGGCCCCGCACTCATGAGCAACGCCCGGACCAACGACCAGGACCGCGCCCGCGAGCACGGCGCCGTGCACACCCGCACCGACGCCCGCCTGGGCCGCTTCGCACTGCGGCCCGTGGACCCGGCAGGCGACGCCGAGCTGCTGCACGGCTGGGTCACCCACCCCAAGTCGGTTTACTGGCTGATGCAGGAGGCCACGCTCACCGACGTGGAGCGGGAGTTCATGGCCATCGCCGCCTCCGAGCACCACGACGCCTTCCTCGGCCTCCACGAGGGCGAACCGCGCTTCCTCATGGAGCGCTACGACCCCGCACACGTCGAGCTGAAGGGCCTCTACGAGGCCCAACCGGGCGATGTCGGCATGCACTTCCTGTGCGCACCGACCGACACCCCCCTGCACGGCTTCACCCTCGCCGTGATCACCACGGTGATGGACATGCTCTTCGTAGACCCGCACACCCGCCGCGTCGTCGTCGAACCCGACGTGCGGAACACGGCCGTGCACGCGCTCAACGAGGCCGTCGGCTTCCGCGTCGAACGCACCATCGCCAAGCCCGAGAAGAACGCCTACCTCAGCATGTGCACCCGCGAGCAGTTCGAAGCCGCCCGTGCCACCCTCGACAGCCGCGACGCCCCAGGAGGGACGAAGAGCCGATGACCGACACCGCCGCCCTCTCTCCCCGCGAGGCCGTCGCCCATCTCACCCCCGAACGCTGGGAGTCGGCCAACCGGCTGCTGATACGCAAGGCGCTCGGGGAGTTCGCCCATGAGCGCCTTCTCACGCCCGACCCGCTGACGCCGCCCGACGGCCGGTACCGCGTGCGCAGCGACGACGGGGCCACCGAATACCGCTTCACGGCAAGGAAGTTCGCCCTCGACCACTGGCAAATCGACGCCGAGGGCATCACCCGCCACCGCGACGGTACTCAACTCCCCCTCGACGCCCTGGAGTTCATCACCGAACTACGAGGCTCACTCGGCCTAGGCGAGGACGTACTGCCGGTCTATCTGGAGGAGATCAGCTCCACCCTCGCCAGCACGGCGTACAAGCTGGCCCGTGAGCCCGTCAGCGCAGCCCGCCTCGCACGCTCCGGCTTCCAGGAGATCGAGGCAGGCATGACGGAGGGCCATCCCTGCTTCGTCGCCAACAACGGCCGCCTCGGCTTCGACATCGCCGAGTACCGGGCCTACGCCCCCGAAGCCGGCGCCCCCGTAAGGCTGATCTGGGTCGCCGCCCACCGCGACCACGCCACCTTCACCGCGGCGTCCGGCCTCGGCTACGACAAGCTGCTGCTGTCCGAGCTGTCCGCGGCGACGCTGCGCCGCTTCTCCGCCGCCATGAAGGAGGAGGGCCTGGACCTGGACGACTACTTCCTCATACCGGTCCACCCATGGCAGTGGTGGAACAAGCTGTCCGTCACCTTCGCCGCGGAGGTCGCCAAGCGCAACCTCGTCTGTCTGGGACACGGCGACGACGAACATCTGCCCCAGCAGTCGATACGTACGTTCTTCAACGCCACCAACCCCGCGAAGCACTACGTGAAGACGGCGCTGTCCGTGCTCAACATGGGCTTCCTGCGCGGCCTTTCAGCCGAATACATGAAGGCCACGCCCGCCATCAACGACTGGCTCGCCGACCTCGTCGCGGGCGACGAGGTGCTTCGCGAGTCGGGCCTGGCGATCCTCCGCGAGTGCGCCGCCGTCGGCTACCACCCCGCGCCCTACGAGGCCGCCGCCCCCAAGGGCTCCCCGTATCTGAAGATGCTGGCCGCCCTGTGGCGCGAGAGCCCCGTCCCGCTGCTCACACCGGGCCGCCGCCTGGCCACGATGGCGTCCCTGCTGCACACCGACCGCGAGGGCGCCTCCTCCCTGGCCGGCGCGCTGATCGAACGGTCGGGTCTCGACGCGGCGACATGGCTGCGCAGATACCTCGATGTGTATCTCACCCCGCTGCTGCACTGCTTCTACGAGTACGACCTGGTCTTCATGCCGCACGGCGAGAACGTCATCCTCGTACTCGACGAGGACAGCGTCCCCGAACGGGCGATCTTCAAGGACATCGCCGAAGAGATCGCGGTGATGAGCCCCGACGCCCAACTCCCGCCGGAGGTCGAGCGCATCCGCGCCGACGTCCCCGAAGAGATGAAGATCCTCTCCCTCTTCACCGACGTCTTCGACTGCTTCCTGCGCTTCCTCAACGGAACACTCGCCGCCAACGGCACCCTCGACGAGGACACCTTCTGGTCGACGGTCGCCGAGTGCATACGCGACTACCAGAAGTCGGCACCGCACCTCGCCGAACGCTTCGCCCGCTACGACCTCTTCGCGGAAACGTTCGCCCTGTCGTGCCTCAACCGGCTCCAACTACGCGACAACCAGCAGATGGTGGACCTCCAGGACCCTGCCGGCGCCCTTCAGCTCATCGGCGAACTCGACAATCCCCTGGCGCGCTTCGCCCCATAGACGGCGGAGGCGGTAGCCCGTGAACCGGGGGCACGGGCTCCCGCCTCCCCGACCCCGCCCGAACCTCCGTGGCCGCTCTACTCGCCGGCGTCCTTCTCGGGCGAAGCGGACCCGCCCCGGCCCTCCACGCGACCGTCCTCCCGGCGGTCCTCCCGGCGGTCCTCGGCGAATTGTGCGCTCTCCTCATCGGCCTCGGGGTCGAGAGCGTCGATGAACTCCACGCCGTCCAGCTCCGCCAGTCGGTCCGACGCATCCGTCGAGCCGCTCTGGTCGGCCTCCAGCGCCTTGGCGAACCACTCCCGCGCCTCGTCCTCGCGCCCCACCTCAAGCAGCGCGTCCGCATACGCATAGCGCAGACGCGCCGTCCACGGCTGCTGCGAACTGGACGCCAGCTCCGGGCTCTGCAACGTCACCACCGCCGCCTCGGCCTGGCCCATGTCCCGCCGCGCACCGGCCGCCACCAGCCGCATCTCCACCTGCCCGGCCTTGTCCAGCTTCTGCACCTCGGCCTCACCGGCCATCGCCAGCGCCTTCTCGGGACGGCCCATGCCCCGCTCGCAGTCCGCCATCACCGGCCACAGATGCTGCAAGCCCGTCATGCGCCGCGCAGCGCGGAACTCCGCCAGCGCCTCCGCGTACTTCTGCACCGCATACGCGGCGAATCCCGCCGCCTCACGCACCGACGGAACGCGGGAGGCCAGCCTCAGTGCGACCCTCGCATAGCCGTAGGCCGCCTGCGGATCCTCATCCAGCAGCCGCGCCACCATCACCAGGTTCTTCGCGACGTCCTCGGCGAGCGTCTTCGGCAGGCTCATCAGCTCCTGCCGGACCTCCTTGTCGATCTCGGCGCCGGTGACGTCCTCGTCGATGGGCAGCCGCTTCGTCGGCTCACGATCCGAACGCCGATCGTCGCGCCGCTCCGGGCGATCGTCGCGCCCGAAGCGACGAGGCGGTCCGCTCCGCCCCTCATCGCGGCGCCCACGGAAGCCACCGCCTCGACGGTCCCGGTCGTCCCCACGGCCTCGGTCACCCTGACCATACGGCCGCCGCCCCCCGCTGCCACTGCGCTCATCGTCCCGCCGGGTCCCACGGGGCCGGTCGTCACGCCTGGGCCCGCGAGGCTTGTCATCGCGACGAGGCCCACGGGGCTTCTCATCACGGCGTCCCTGACGCGGCCCGTCATGACGGCCCCTGTCCGGCCGCTGACCGCCACCGCGCCGCTCACCCCGGCCCTCTGCCCGGCCGTCCCGCTCCCCCGGACGGAAACCGCCACCACGCGGCCGATCACGATCGCCCCGCTGATCACGCCGGTCGCTACGACGCCCGTCATCGCGCCGGTAACCGCCCCGGCCGCGGTTCTCACCGCTCCCGGCACGGTCATCGCGCTTACCACCCCGCGGCCGGTCGTCACCGCTGCGCGGCCCGGACCGACGCGGCTCGCTCTCCGGCCGCTCGTCTGGCGAATCGGTGGACATCGACGTGACTCCCGTCTGTGCTCCAAGGCTTTTCCAAAAGCCCCGCACATGATTGCTCTCTTAAAAAACAAAAAAGCCCGTGGCCCACAGCGCATGCACGCTGCGGGCCACGGGCCCTCAATAGTTGTTCGGCGGTGTCCTACTCTCCCACACGCTCCCGCATGCAGTACCATCGGCGCAGTAAGGCTTAGCTTCCGGGTTCGGAATGTCACCGGGCGTTTCCCTCACGCTATGACCACCGAAACACAACCCCCACATTGCTCAACGCAACAAGGGGAAACCTTGTGTGTCGTGTTCAGCGCACTCTTCACATATCAACCAACCAGCCAGCACGGTTTGCCGGGGTTGTTGTTTCAGATACCGGACAGTGGACGCGTAGCAGCTGTGGTCAAGCCCTCGGCTTATTAGTACCAGTCAACTCCAACCCTCACGGGTCTTCCATATCTGGCCTATCAACCCGGTCATCTCCCGGGAGCCTTAACCCCACAACGGGGGTGGGAGTCCTCATCTCGAAGCAGGCTTCCCGCTTAGATGCTTTCAGCGGTTATCCCTCCCGAACGTAGCCAACCAGCCATGCCCTTGGCAGGACAACTGGCACACCAGAGGTCCGTCCGTCCCGGTCCTCTCGTACTAGGGACAGCCCTTCTCAAGACTCCTACGCGCGCAGCGGATAGGGACCGAACTGTCTCACGACGTTCTAAACCCAGCTCGCGTACCGCTTTAATGGGCGAACAGCCCAACCCTTGGGACCGACTCCAGCCCCAGGATGCGACGAGCCGACATCGAGGTGCCAAACCATCCCGTCGATATGGACTCTTGGGGAAGATCAGCCTGTTATCCCCGGGGTACCTTTTATCCGTTGAGCGACGGCGCTTCCACAAGCCACCGCCGGATCACTAGTCCCGACTTTCGTCCCTGCTCGACCCGTCAGTCTCACAGTCAAGCTCCCTTGTGCACTTACACTCACCACCTGATGACCAACCAGGCTGAGGGAACCTTTGGGCGCCTCCGTTACCCTTTAGGAGGCAACCGCCCCAGTTAAACTACCCACCAGACACTGTCCCCGATCCGGATCACGGACCCGGGTTAGACATCCAGCACGATCAGAGTGGTATTTCAACAACGACTCCACACCCGCTGGCGCGAATGCTTCACAGTCTCCCACCTATCCTACACAAACCGAACCGAACACCAATATCAAGCTATAGTAAAGGTCCCGGGGTCTTTCCGTCCTGCTGCGCGAAACGAGCATCTTTACTCGTACTGCAATTTCACCGGGCCTATGGTTGAGACAGTCAAGAAGTCGTTACGCCATTCGTGCAGGTCGGAACTTACCCGACAAGGAATTTCGCTACCTTAGGATGGTTATAGTTACCACCGCCGTTTACTGGCGCTTAAGTTCTCAGCTTCGCCCGACCGAAATCGGACTAACCGGTCCCCTTAACGTTCCAGCACCGGGCAGGCGTCAGTCCGTATACATCGCCTTACGGCTTCGCACGGACCTGTGTTTTTAGTAAACAGTCGCTTCTCGCTGGTCTCTGCGGCCACCACCAGCTCCGAGTGCAAGACTCATCACCAGCCGTGGCCCCCCTTCTCCCGAAGTTACGGGGGCATTTTGCCGAGTTCCTTAACCATAGTTCACCCGAACGCCTCGGTATTCTCTACCAGACCACCTGAGTCGGTTTAGGGTACGGGCCGCAACAGCACTCGCTAGAGGCTTTTCTCGACAGCATAGGATCATCCACTTCACCACAATCGGCTCGGCATCAGGTCTCACCCTCAACGAAGAGCGGATTTGCCTACTCTCCGGGCTACACCCTTACCCCGGGACAACCACCGCCCGGGCTGGACTACCTTCCTGCGTCACCCCATCACTCACCTACTACAAGCTCGGTTCACCGGCTCCACCACACCGGCCGCTGTCCGAAGACCAACCACCGGGGGCTTCACGGGCTTAGCATCACCTGATTCAGCGCTGGCGCACTGCCACGGGTACCGGAATATCAACCGGTTATCCATCGACTACGCCTGTCGGCCTCGCCTTAGGACCCGACTTACCCTGGGCAGATCAGCTTGACCCAGGAACCCTTAGTCAATCGGCGCACACGTTTCTCACGTATGTATCGCTACTCATGCCTGCATTCTCACTCGCATACCGTCCACAACTCGCTTCCACGGCTGCTTCACCCGGCACACGACGCTCCCCTACCCACCCCAACAGGCGTTAGCCCTTCACGTTGGAGTGACACGACGTCGGCGGTGTGCTTGAGCCCCGCTACATTGTCGGCGCGGAATCACTTGACCAGTGAGCTATTACGCACTCTTTCAAGGATGGCTGCTTCTAAGCCAACCTCCTGGTTGTCTCTGCGACTCCACATCCTTTCCCACTTAGCACACGCTTAGGGGCCTTAGTCGATGCTCTGGGCTGTTTCCCTCTCGACCATGGAGCTTATCCCCCACAGTCTCACTGCCGCGCTCTCACTTACCGGCATTCGGAGTTTGGCTAAGGTCAGTAACCCGGTAGGGCCCATCGCCTATCCAGTGCTCTACCTCCGGCAAGAAACACACGACGCTGCACCTAAATGCATTTCGGGGAGAACCAGCTATCACGGAGTTTGATTGGCCTTTCACCCCTAACCACAGGTCATCCCCCAGGTTTTCAACCCTGGTGGGTTCGGGCCTCCACGAAGTCTTACCTCCGCTTCACCCTGCCCATGGCTAGATCACCCCGCTTCGGGTCTTGAACACGCTACTCAATCGCCCTCTTCGGACTCGCTTTCGCTACGGCTCCCCCACACGGGTTAACCTCGCAACATGCCGCAAACTCGCAGGCTCATTCTTCAAAAGGCACGCAGTCACGACCGTATGTGCAAGCACACACGGCGACGCTCCCACGGCTTGTAGGCACACGGTTTCAGGTACTCTTTCACTCCGCTCCCGCGGTACTTTTCACCATTCCCTCACGGTACTATCCGCTATCGGTCACCAGGGAATATTTAGGCTTGACGGGTGGTCCCGCCAGATTCACACAGGATTTCACGGGCCCCATGCTACTCGGGAAAAGAACAAGCAAGTTGATGACGTTTCAGCTACGGGGGTCTTACCCTCTACGCCGGGCCTTTCGCATACCCTTCGCCTACACCACCAATTTCTGACTCACCCAGCCGCCGGCAGACAACTGAAGTCCCATCCCACAACCCCGTACATGCAACCCCTGCCGGGTCTCACACACATACGGTTTAGCCTCATCCAGTTTCGCTCGCCACTACTCCCGGAATCACAATTGTTTTCTCTTCCTGCGGGTACTGAGATGTTTCACTTCCCCGCGTTCCCCCCTACACCCTATACATTCAGATGCAGGTGACAGCCCATGACGACTGCCGGGTTTCCCCATTCGGACACCCCCGGATCACAGCTCGGTTGACAACTCCCCCGGGGCCTATCGCGGCCTCCCACGTCCTTCATCGGTTCCTGATGCCAAGGCATCCACCGTGCGCCCTTAAAAACTTGGCCACAGATGCTCGCGTCCACTGTCCAGTTCTCAAACAACAACCAGCCACCCACCACCCCAGACCAACAAGCCTGAGTACACCAGGACCGGCAACCAAGAGACACCAACCGCACACACGGCCGCACTCTCAGACACCCAACAGCGTGCCCAACACCACCAGCCCACCGCGCTCCCGTTCCACGCCCCGAAACCACCCGGGCAGAAACCCGAGACCGAGACAGTACTGAAGAACACGACCCGACCGGCCATGCTGAATAGTCAACGTTCCACCCATGAGCATCCCGGCATCGGACGTGCGCCGATGAACCAGGCTCCTGGACACCACCACCGGGACATCCCGGCCGATAGATGGTGTCTGGCTGCTCCTTAGAAAGGAGGTGATCCAGCCGCACCTTCCGGTACGGCTACCTTGTTACGACTTCGTCCCAATCGCCAGTCCCACCTTCGACGGCTCCCTCCCACAAGGGGTTGGGCCACCGGCTTCGGGTGTTACCGACTTTCGTGACGTGACGGGCGGTGTGTACAAGGCCCGGGAACGTATTCACCGCAGCAATGCTGATCTGCGATTACTAGCGACTCCGACTTCATGGGGTCGAGTTGCAGACCCCAATCCGAACTGAGACCGGCTTTTTGAGATTCGCTCCACCTCACGGCATCGCCACTCATTGTACCGGCCATTGTAGCACGTGTGCAGCCCAAGACATAAGGGGCATGATGACTTGACGTCGTCCCCACCTTCCTCCGAGTTGACCCCGGCAGTCTCCCGTGAGTCCCCAGCACCACAAGGGCCTGCTGGCAACACGAGACAAGGGTTGCGCTCGTTGCGGGACTTAACCCAACATCTCACGACACGAGCTGACGACAGCCATGCACCACCTGTACACCGACCACAAGGGGGGGCTCTGTCTCCAGAGCTTTCCGGTGTATGTCAAGCCTTGGTAAGGTTCTTCGCGTTGCGTCGAATTAAGCCACATGCTCCGCCGCTTGTGCGGGCCCCCGTCAATTCCTTTGAGTTTTAGCCTTGCGGCCGTACTCCCCAGGCGGGGCACTTAATGCGTTAGCTGCGGCACGGACAACGTGGAATGTCGCCCACACCTAGTGCCCAACGTTTACGGCATGGACTACCAGGGTATCTAATCCTGTTCGCTCCCCATGCTTTCGCTCCTCAGCGTCAGTATCGGCCCAGAGATCCGCCTTCGCCACCGGTGTTCCTCCTGATATCTGCGCATTTCACCGCTACACCAGGAATTCCGATCTCCCCTACCGAACTCCAGCCTGCCCGTATCGAATGCAGACCCAGGGTTAAGCCCCGGGCTTTCACATCCGACGCGACAAGCCGCCTACGAGCTCTTTACGCCCAATAATTCCGGACAACGCTCGCACCCTACGTATTACCGCGGCTGCTGGCACGTAGTTAGCCGGTGCTTCTTCTGCAGGTACCGTCACTTTTAAAGGCTTCTTCCCTGCTGAAAGAGGTTTACAACCCGAAGGCCGTCATCCCTCACGCGGCGTCGCTGCATCAGGCTTCCGCCCATTGTGCAATATTCCCCACTGCTGCCTCCCGTAGGAGTCTGGGCCGTGTCTCAGTCCCAGTGTGGCCGGTCGCCCTCTCAGGCCGGCTACCCGTCGCAGCCTTGGTAGGCCATCACCCCACCAACAAGCTGATAGGCCGCGGGCTCATCCTGCACCGCCGAAGCTTTCCACCACCAGACCATGCGGCCGGCAGTCCCATCCGGTATTAGACCCCGTTTCCAGGGCTTGTCCCGAAGTGCAGGGCAGATTGCCCACGTGTTACTCACCCGTTCGCCACTAATCCACCCCCGAAGAGGCTTCATCGTTCGACTTGCATGTGTTAAGCACGCCGCCAGCGTTCGTCCTGAGCCAGGATCAAACTCTCCGTGAATGCCTTAAAAGAAGACACCCGAAGAGCAGCACAACCCAGGGGAATAACCCAGGCCATGCCAGCGTCCTCGCTGTGTTCAAAGAAATCCCCACCCCTACCAGCCAATACAGCCATAGGGGCACGGGGTATCAACATATCTGGCGTTGACTTTTAGCACGCTGTTGAGTTCTCAAAGAACGGACGCTTCCATCACAACCCTCACAGGCTGCTCCGGGCGCTTCCCTCTCGGTGTCGCTACTTTAGCGGATTTCCTCGCGGGCTCCTAATCGGAGTCTTCGGGGCGACTTTATGGCACGCCAAAAGCCGACCCCGTTGGGGAAATCGTAAGTAGTGTTTGGTCGCTTACGGGGCGGCGTCTGCTCCGGCTACACGGGCCGTGGCTGCCGCCTATCCGTTTCTGCGACTCTGTCAACATTAGGTCGTGGGTCCTTGAGAGTCAAGCGGCTTCCGGCGGCGCCTGGGCTGGTGTGGCCGGTAAGGACTCACCGTGGGGTCCTGGTCGATCCAGTAACGCCACGGGTGCACCGCTCCCGCGCCGCCCACACCCGTGCGCGGGCCGCTCCGTAGACGTTCGGCGTCGCAGGTTTCACCAGTGAGGATCCGGAGCGGAGCGCGTTCGTCCGGGGTGCAGACGTCGGTGCCGTTCAGGGTGCGGTCGACGTCGAGGGCGGTCGCCAGGCGGGCCGGGCCCTTGGCCAGTTCCGAGTGGTTGCGTGCCTTCGGGCGGCGCTTGCGTGCGTGCTCCTCGCCCGTCAGAACCTCGCCGGCGCGCAGCAGCACACCGCTCGCGTGGCCCTCGGCTCCGCAGACCAGGTTGAGGCTGAACCACATCCCGTAGATGAAGTACACGTACGCGTGACCGGGAGGCCCGAACATCGAGGCGTTGCGCTGGGTCCGCCCCCTGTACGCGTGCGAACCCGGGTCGGACTCGCCGGCGTAGGCCTCTACCTCCGTGATGCGGAGCAGGATCCGGCCGTCGGGTGCGGTGCGTACGAGATAGCGCCCCAGTAGTTCCGGGGCGACCTCCAGGACCGGGCGGTCGAAGAAAGAACGGGGTAGCGGGGTGTGGGTGTCGTCGTTCCTTCGCGTACGGTCAGCGCCGGTGATCATGCCGACCGAGGGTAACCGAGGCCCGGGGCTGTGCATCCGGGCGGTGGCTCGATCATCCTGCCCGGTGGCTGGAACCGTCTGCCGTCGCCGGGCGTACTCGTAGCGACGGAGTACGGGAGCGCGCCGGCGCCGTCACGAGTGTTCGAAGAGACGCACGGAAGTGCCTGGGAGGGACTTGAAGATGGGATTCAAGAAGCTGTTCGCGAGCTTGGGGGTCGGGAGTGCGTCCGTGGACACCGTGCTTCACGAGCCGAACGTGGTGCCCGGTGGTGTCGTACAGGGGGAGGTGCACATCGAGGCCGGGTCTGTCGATCAGCAGATCCAGGGACTGTCCGTCGGTCTCATGGCGAAGGTAGAGGTGGAGACGAACGACGGTGAGCTGAAGCAGAACATCGAGTTCGGCAGGCAGCAGCTCGGCGGCGCGCTGGATCTCAAGGAGGGGGCCAGGCACACCGTGCCCTTCCAGCTCGGGGTGCCGTGGGAGACGCCGATCACGACGTTCATGGGCCAGCAGCTCACCGGCATGAGCATCGGGGTGTCGACGGAGCTGGCCATCGCGCAGGCGGTCGACTCCACGGACATCGATCCCGTCAACGTCCATGCGCTGCCTGCTCAGCAGGCGATCCTGGACTCCTTCGGGACTCTGGGCTTCCGCTTCCGTTCGGCAGACATGGAGAAGGGGCGTATCCGCGGTACGCGGCAGCAGCTCCCCTTCTACCAGGAGATCGAGTTCACCGCGCCCCCGCAGTACAGGGGGCTGTCGCAGGTCGAGCTGTCCTTCGTGGCCGACGGGAATCAGATGGACGTCGTCATGGAGATGGACAAGACGCCGGGGCTCTTCACCGGTGGCAGTGACTCGTACCGGGCGTTCCAGGTGGATCTGAACGACTTCCACCAGACCGACTGGACGGCGTTCATCAATCAGTGGCTGACGGAGGTCGGGGGGCGCCGCAACTGGCTGTGAGGCCCCGGGCCGGTTCTTCGGCGGTCCGGCCGCGCCAGGGCACGCGCCACGTCGTAGACCGGGTCGTAGGCCGGCTCGTGCGCTGCGTCGCCGGCCGGGCTCAGCCGAGTAGTACGGAGAGCGGTGCGTCACGCACCGACCAGTAGCCGACCGCCGCCGTGAACACGTTCACGGCGGTGGCGGCCGACTTCGGGTCGGCCTGCTCGAAGCCCGGCCAGCCCGCGGTCATCAGCAGATAGCCGTCGGTCTCCCCCCACCAGGACAGGTCGGTGAGGGAGTCGGCGAGCGCGTCCCAGTTGTGGCCGAACCAGCCGGGGAGTTCGAGACCGGTGGCGCAGCGGTTCATGAACTCGGCCTTGTCGGTGGTGTCGCTGAGGTCGATGACGGCGCCGGTCCAGTTCGCGGCGTCCGCCTGCATCAGTACGTCCGGGCCCACGGATTCGCATCGGTACACCCCGGGAGGCACGGTGCCGTCGAAGAGGCCAGGCAGACCGCCGTCGGGCAGTTCGGGGAGTTCGGGCAGGTCCACGGGACTGGTCATCGTCGCACCACCGCTTCGAGGTCTCGTCGTGGCTCCCATGGTGACAAAGACCCTGTCAACGGCTCGTTAGGCTGGCCGTGCAGCGATTCGCGCCATCAGGAGGTACCGACGTGACCGAGCAGAAGCAACCGCCGCTCCCCCACGACTTCCATCCGCCCGTCGCCTCCTTCGAGGTGGTGAGCGACGACGTCTCGGAGGGCGGCCGGCTGCGCCCGGACCAGCTCTACTCGGAGGGCAATACCTCTCCTCATCTGCGCTGGGAGGGGTTCCCGGCTGACACCCGGAGCTTCGCCGTGACGTGCTTCGACCCCGACGCTCCGACGGGCAGCGGCTTCTGGCACTGGTCCGTCTTCGACATCCCCGTCTCCGTCACGGAGCTTCCCGCGGGCGCCGGGACCGGGGACATGAAGGGGCTTCCCGAGGGTGCCGTGCATGTACGCAACGACTTCGGCACGCGGGACTTCGGCGGGGCCGCGCCGCCTCCCGGGGACGGGCCGCACCGCTATGTCTTCACGGTCTACGCCGTGCAGGACGAGAAGCTCGGGCCGGACGCGGACGCTTCTCCGGCCTACGTCGGGTTCAATCTGCGGTTCAAGGCGATCGGACGGGCTCAGCTCATCGGCGTCCATGAGGAGACCGGGGGCTGAACCGGCGGGAGGAGCCCGGGAGTCGGGCTGAAATTCCTTTGCGCCCCGTCGTCCCGGGGTCGCACAGTGGTGGCCGGGCAGTCGGCACCGCAGTGCGGGGACGGCGGGGCTCTTGTGTCTGCGCCGTCGCCGTCCGCCGGAGCCTGGCCCGGGGGCCGGCGACCGCGCCGGCTGCCCTCAGTACTGGTGCGCAGATGGTCCTCGCGTGAAAACGCCGCGTTCTGCGGTGAGTTCACGATGCGTTCGTGGTGAGTTCGTGGTGAGTCCGCTACGGCCGCAATTCCCGCGGGTTTTTGAGCGGCTGCTTCTCGGTCGCCCGGCCTCTACTCGACTTCCGTGCCTTCCTCCTCGTTTGCCTTGTCGTTCGGGTTGTCGTTCGCCATTCCGGTCTCCTTTCCCTTCACGGTTCTGCCGTACCGGCCTGAATCGGCGTACCAGGGGCGGAAATTGCGTTGTCCGGTGATTGCCGCGACGGCAGAGTGGAGCGCACCGCCGCAGGGGCGGAGGGGAACCGGGAGGTGCGGGATGCGCGAGACGCTGATCCTGAACGCCAGCTTCGAGCCGCTGTCGACGGTCTCGCTGCGCCGGGCGGTGGTGCTGGTCATGCAGGACAAGGCCGTCGTCGAACACGCCCATCCCGGGCTCCGTATCCGGGCGGCCGACATCGATCTTCCGGTGCCGCGGGTGATCAGACTCTGCCGCTATGTACGGGTCCCGTTCCGACAACGGGCGCCGTGGTCGCGTCGCGGCGTCCTCGTAAGGGACCGGCACCGTTGTGCGTACTGCGGGCGCCGTGCAACCACGGTGGACCATGTCGTACCGCGTTCGCAGGGCGGCGGCGACACGTGGCTGAACACGGTCGCGGCCTGCGCGGCGGACAACCACCGCAAGGCGGACCGTACTCCGGCGCAGGCCGGAATGGCCCTTGAGACGAAGCCGTTCGAGCCGACGCCCGCGGACGCGCTGCTGCTGGCGCTGGGGCTCCAGGACGGGGAGGGGCTGCCGGAGTGGCTCGCCGTGCGCGGAGCACGCAGCGGGTCCGGCGCGCGCAACGCGTCCGGTGCGCGCCACGGGTCCGTTGCGCGGGCTGCGCCAGGGGCGCGGGCTCTGCCCGCCACGGCATGACCGCGGGCAGTGCGGGCCATGCAGTAGAAGAGAAGCAGCTCAGTAGAAGAGCAGTAGAAGAGAAGGTGCGCCCGACTCCCGCCGTCAGCGCAGGAGTTGCTGGACGATCGCGGCAACGCCGACCGTGACGACGATCGCCCGGAGCGCGGTCGGTGGCAGTCTGCGTCCCACGAGGGCGCCGAACTGGCCGCCGACCGCGCTGCCCGCGGCGATCAGCACTACGGCCGTCCAGTCGAAGTCGGCGACGAAGAGGAAGAACGCGGCGGCGGTGGCGTTGACGAGGGCGCCGAGGACGTTCTTCACGGCGTTGGTGCGCTGAAGGGTCTCGTCGAGGAAGAGTCCCATGAGGGCGAGGTAGATGATGCCCTGGGCCGCGCCGAAGTAGCCGCCGTAGGCGCTGGCGCAGAGCATCCCCCCGGAGAGCAGGAGTCCGCCGTTCTGGCGGGCCTTGGTGCCGCGCTTGGCACGGCGGCGTTCCGCGACGCGTGCCAGCCAGGGCTGCACGGCCACCAGCAGCAGCGCGACGCCGATGAGCGCCGGGACGATCATGTCGAAGGCGCTGGAGGGCAGCGCCACCAGCAGCACCGCTCCGGTCAGTGCGCCGACGAGTGAGACGGCGCTGAGGATCAGCACGCGACGCCGCTGGCCGCGCAGTTCACGTCTGTAGCCGATGGCGCCGCTGACCGATCCGGGTACGAGGCCGAGGGCGTTCGAGACGTTGGCCGTCACGGGCGGCAGCCCGACGGCGAGCAGCACAGGGAAGGTCAGCAGGGTGCCCGAGCCGACGACGGTGTTGATGGCGCCCGCTCCGACGCCCGCGGCGCAGACCGCCACCGCCTCCCAGATGGTCACGCGAAGCCCCTTCGAGATCAGTGCCGTACACACTGATCATGCCGGAGGGGCTTTCGGCGTGCCGGTGCGGGGTGCGCCGAACCCGGATCGAGCCCTGGTTCGACGCGACGAGCACCACAGGACCGGCTCGACGGGCCCGGCTCGAACGCAGCCGGGCCTCGGCGAGCGGGAGTTCAGTCGAGCTCGGGAGTTCAGTCGAGCTTCGGGCTCTCCCTCGGCGGCTTCACCATGCCGGCCGCCTGGCTCGCGCCGCCGCCACCGCCGTTGCCGTTGCCTCCGCCGGGCTTGAAGCCGTCGAGCGCACCGCCCAGACCCTTCAGCGCGTCGCCGATCTCGCTGGGGACGATCCAGAGCTTGTTGGCGTCGCCCTCCGCGATCTTCGGCAGCATCTGGAGGTACTGGTACGAGAGCAGCTTCTGGTCCGGGTCGCCGGCGTGGATCGACTCGAAGACCGTACGGATGGCCTGGGCCTCGCCTTCGGCTCGCAGCGCCGCCGAGCGGGCCTCACCTTCCGCGCGCAGGATGGACGACTGCTTCTCGCCCTCCGCGGTGAGGATCTGCGACTGCCGTACACCTTCGGCCTGGAGGATCGCCGCGCGCTTGTCGCGGTCGGCGCGCATCTGCTTCTCCATCGAGTCCTGGATGGACGTCGGCGGCTCGATCGCCTTCAGCTCGACGCGGTTTACGCGGATGCCCCACTTGCCGGTGGCCTCGTCGAGCACGCCGCGCAGGGCGGCGTTGATCTCCTCGCGGGAGGTGAGGGTCCGCTCCAGGTCCATGCCGCCGATGATGTTGCGCAGCGTCGTGACCGTGAGCTGCTCGATCGCCTGGATGTAGCTGGCGACTTCGTACGTGGCGGCGCGGGCGTCGGTCACCTGGTAATAGATGACGGTGTCGATGTTGACGACCAGGTTGTCCTGGGTGATGACGGGCTGCGGGGGGAACGGCACGACCTGCTCGCGCAGGTCGACCCTGTTGCGGACCGTGTCGATGAAGGGGACCACGATGTTGAGGCCCGCGTTGAGGGTGCGGGTGTAGCGGCCGAAGCGCTCGACGATCGCGGCGCTCGCCTGCGGAATGACCTGGATCGTCTTGATGAGTGCGATGAAGACCAGCACCACCAGGATGATCAGGACAATGATGATGGCGTCCATCCGCCCCCCTGCATGTATGTCACTGATATGACGTCGGCGTCCTCGGGACCGACAGATGTCGTCGGGACCAAGAGATATCGTCCCACCGCAAGTCGCCGTGTACTCACGGTTGTTGACAATAACTGCCGTCTGTCATCCCATCACGACCGCGGTCGCGCCGTCGATCTCAGCCACGTCGACCTGGGCGCCCGGTTCGTATGCCGCGTCGGGGTCCAGCGCCCGTGCCGACCAGACCTCGCCGCCGAGTTTGATACGGCCGCCCTGCCCGTCGACCCGTTCCAGCACGGTGGCCTGCCGGCCCAGCAACGCGTCCACGCCGCTGCTGAGTTTGGGGTGCTGCCCGCGGGAGCGGCGCGCCACAGGCTGCACCACGACGATCAGAGCCGAGGAGACGACGGCGAAGACGAGGACCTGCGCCACCATTCCGCCGCCGAGCCCCGCCGTCACGGCACCTGCCACGGCTCCCATGGCGAGCATGCCCAGTTCGGGCATCGCGGTGACGACGAGAGCGATTCCCAGTAAGGCGGCGCCTATCAACCACCAGATCCATGCGTCCACATGGACATGGTAGGCGCGCGATCAGCTCAGCGGCAGACCCTGAGCGGTCCAGCGCTCGCCCCGGTTCTCCACCACGAGCGGCAGTCCGAAGCAGCGGGAGAGATTGCGGGAGGTCAGTTCGGTCTCCAGAGGCCCGGCGGCCAGCACCTGTCCCTGACGGATCATCAGTACGTGCGTGAAGCCCGGCGCGATCTCCTCGACATGGTGGGTGACCATCACCATCGAGGGGGCGTAAGGGTCGCGGGCGAGGCGCCCCAGTCTGCGCACCAGGTCCTCACGGCCGCCGAGGTCGAGCCCTGCCGCGGGCTCGTCCAGCAGCAGCAGTTCGGGGTCGGTCATCATGGCGCGGGCGATGAGGGTGCGCTTGCGTTCGCCTTCGGAGAGGGTGCCGAACTTGCGGTCGAGGTACTCCGTCATGCCGAGCCGGTCGAGGAAGGCGCGAGCACGCTCCTCGTCCAGGGCCTCGTACTCCTCCTGCCAGTGCGCCGTCATGCCGTACGCGGCGGTGAGGACCGTACGCAGCACGCTCTGGGAGCGGGGAAGCTTCTCCGACATGGCGATGCCCGCCATGCCGATGCGCGGGCGGAGTTCGAAGACGTCGACGGCGCCGAGCCGGTCGCCGAGGATGGTGGCGGTGCCCTTGCTGGGGTAGAGGTAACTGGAGGCGAGGTTGAGCAGGGTGGTCTTGCCGGCGCCGTTGGGGCCGAGGATGACCCAGCGTTCGCCCTCTTTGACCGACCAGGAGACATCGTCCAGCAGAGCGTGGCCATCGCGGACCACGGATACGTCCACCAGCTCAAGTACTTCGCTCATGAGCGCGTTGTCTCCCAATGCAGTCGCCGTTACCCGTGCCTTGTGAGCAGAGTCCCCCGCCAAACCTACGCCACGCGTTCGAGGGTGCGTTCCCTAGGCTGTAGACATGCTCGATGAACCTCGGTCGGGGCGTCTGGCCGCTTGGGGAAATGCTCTTTTCGCCGCTCTCGTCTCCCCCGACGACGCCGCGCAACGGATCGTCGGGGAGGACGTGGTGCACCGCGTGGTGGGACTTCCCGCATCGTCCGGTCCGTACGCGCAGCAGGAGCCGGAACCGGTCGGACTGACCCTGGCGCTGGGGCGGTTGAGGTCGCTGGGGGCGCTGGGGCTGCGGGTGGCGCTGCCCGTGCCGGGGCATCCGCTGGGCCTGAGCGGTCCGCCGGAGTTCAACTCCCTTGCCCTGGACGCCGGTGAGGCGGTGATCGCCGCCGGTGCCGCCCTCGGCCTGGTGCCGGAGGCGTACGAGGCCGGGCCTGAAGGCGATGTGCACGCGGAGATCACCTGGCACTGCATGCCCGTACGGGAGGCGCCGCCCGCCGACGTGCCCTCGCTGGGCGAAGCCGAACGCGAACTGGCCGAGGCGATGAGGGACGCCACCGAGGTGCTGACGAAGCTGGACGTCGCGGGCTCCGGGCCGGCGGCGGACGCGGCGCTGGAGGCGTACCGGGCCCGCATGGAGGCCGGGAGGCGGCTGCTGGCCCCGGGATATCCGCCGCGTGCGGTACGGGTGCTCGAACTGGCGCAGCGGGTACGGGCGCTCGTGGCCATCGCCTACGGGGAGGAGGACGGTGGGCGCGGAGCGGCGACCGGCGTCGGCGGCAGCGCGGGGGCGGGACGTGAGCACGGCGGGGCGGTGAGCGCCTCGCAGATCGCGGCCCGCGCGGAGGCGCTGCGGCCGGTGGAGCGTACGGCGAGGCGGGCGCAGGTCGCCGCGTACAACGCCTATGCGGAGGAGCTGGAGCGCAAGCGGTCGTGAGCGGTGCGGTGCGCCGCCGCGCTGAACCGCCCCGGAAGCTCGGGGTCCGCCCCCGCGCCACGCGCAGACAGCCGCCTGTCAGTCGGCCCCGTGTGCCGGTGCCGGCCCGTGTTCCGGTCGGCCCCGTCAGTCCGTGAGCCCGTGCCGGACCGCCCACAGGGCGGCCTGCGTACGGTCGGCGAGGTCGAGCTTCATCAGGATGTTCGACACATGTGTCTTGACCGTCTTCTCCGACAGCACCAGGACCCTGGCGATCTCGCGGTTGGAACGGCCGTCCGCGATCAGCTCCAGCACCTCGCGCTCCCGCTCGGTCAGTACGGAGCCCCTGCCGCCGCCCGTGGCGCCTCCCGTGTCGTCCGCGAGCAGGGCGCCCGCCACCTCGGGCTGGAGGAGCACATGCCCGGCATGTATGGAACGGATGGCTCCGGCCAGGGCGTCGGGGTCGACGTCCTTGTACACATAGCCTGCCGCCCCCGCTCGCAGCGCCGGTACGACCGTGCGCTGCTCCGTGAAGCTCGTGACGACGAGGATCCGTGCCGGGTTCTCCAGGCGCCGCAGCTCCCGCAGCGCCTCGATGCCGTCCGTGCCGGGCATCTTCACGTCCATCAGGACGACGTCGGGGCGCAACTCCTCGGCGCATGCGACCCCTTCGTCCCCGTCGACCGCCTCGCCGACCACCTCGATGTCGTCCTGGATCTCCAGGAACGTGCGCAGCCCGCGCCGTACGACCTGGTGGTCGTCGACGATCAGCACACGGATCGGATCAGCCACCGGGCACCTCCAGTTCGACCGACGCTCCCTTGCCGGGTTCGGATTCGACGGTGAGGGTGCCGCCGACGCCGCCCGCCCGGTCGCGCATCGAGACCAGGCCCAGATGCCTGCCCGCCTTCCGTACGGCCCTCGGGTCGAAGCCGCGGCCGTCGTCGGTGACGCGCAGCCGCGCGCCCGTACGGCCGTAGGAGAGCGTGACCCCGACGTGTGAAGCCGCCGCGTGGCGCAGTGCGTTGTGCAACGCCTCCTGTGCGACGCGCAGCAGCGCCTCCTCCTGCGCGGCCGGAAGAGCCCGCGGGGCGCCCTCGCTCGCGAAGGCGACCTCCGCGGAGTGGGCGCGGTCGAGGACCTGGGTCTGCGTGCGGAGGGTGGCGACGAGCCCGTCCTCGTCGAGCGCCGCGGGACGCAACTCGACGACGGCGGCGCGCAGTTCCTCGGACGCGTCGGCGGCGAGACGGCCGATCTCGTGCAGTTCGCCCTTGGCGCGGTCGGGGTCGCGGTCGACGAGGGCGGTGGCGGCCTGGGCGGTGAGCCGCAGTGAGAAGAGCTTCTGGGCGACGGCGTCGTGCAGATCGTGCCCGATGCGTGCTCTCTCCCCGGCGATGGTCAGCTCCCGACTGCGCTCGTACAGGCGGGCGTTGGTGAGGGCGATGGCCGCGTGCTGGGCGAGCAGCCGAAGCAACTGCTCGTCCTCCTCCGTGAAGGCGCACGCGGACCGCCGCTCACCGTCGGCTTCCGCCTGAGGCGGGGTGACGGTGACCTGACCTCCGGGCGTGCAGCGCTTGTTGGCGAGGAAGAGGGCGCCCAGCACCTCCTCGCCGTCGGCGACGGGCATGCCGAGGAAGTCGGCGAGTTCGGGGTGTGCCCGTGGCCACCCCTGGAAGCGCGGGTCGGTACGTACGTCGGCGAGCCGCTGGGGCGTCGCCTCGTGCAGCATCGCCGCGAGTACGCCGTGCTGCCGGGGCAGCGGCCCGATGGACTTCCACTGCTCCTCGGTCACTCCGTCCACCACGAACTGTGCGAAGCCGCCGTGGTCGTCGGGCACCCCGAGGGCCGCGTACTCGGCGTCCAGCAGCTCACGGGCCGAAGTGACGATCGTCTGGAGTACGTCGCGCACTTCGAGCTGTCTGTTCATGGAGAGGATCGCGGCACTGACGGCCGCGAGCCCTGAGCTGCGGAGCATGCCGTCACGGTACTCGCGGGCGGGGCGCGGCGGATCGGGCCGCGGAGGGGCGGAGGCGGGGGTCCGTAGACCTAGGACCTGAGGCCAGCAGTGTGACCCTGCGTTTATAGCTTCTACACACTGCGTAAATGTAACCGGGTGTGTGGTGTGAGTCGCCGCATAGGACCCAGATCACTTACGAACGCGCTTAGTAGTCGATACTCAATGACCGGACGTGCAGTGCAGTCACGTCAAGGCATCCGTTCTGCTCCGAATCCACTACCAAGGTTAGTAATGGTGATTTTTGCCCGGTGACTTAACGGCAGCTGAGAATGTCTGCCGCCGCAGCGGCCACCGTCGCTGCGGTCCGCGAACTGGAAGAGGTTTCCTCCCATGAGCGTTCCAAATCCCGAACGCCACGGCAGGCTTTCCCGTCTGCACAAGATCTCTGCGGCAGGAGCCGCAGCCGTCGGTGTCACGGCCATCGCGTTCACCGTCGTACCAGGTCAGAAGAGCAGCGGGAGCGTGACTGCCGGATCGGAGATGGCTGCCAAGCCCGTCGCACTTCAGACAGCGGCGGACGGACCCGCGGAGCAGAAGGTGGGCATCGACGCCCAGACTTCCGCCGCCGACGCACGCGCACGCGCCCACGCCAAGGCGGAGGCCCGTAAGAAGGCCGAGGCCAGAGCGGAAGCGCGGCACGAAGCAGCCAAGAAGGCCGAACGGGACCGTGAGCGCAGGCTGGCAGCCAGCCGCTCGGCGGAGCGCGCCAAGGCGTCGCCATCCGGCTCACCACAGCAGATCGCCAGGCAGATCATCGGGGACGAGTCGCAGTTCCAGTGCTTCTCGCAGATCGTCGAGCGGGAGAGCGGCTGGAACGTGCACGCGCAGAACCCCAGCGGGGCGTACGGGCTGGTGCAGGCGCTGCCCGGCTCCAAGATGTCCTCGGCCGGGCCGGACTGGCGCAACAACGCCGCCACACAGGTCAAGTGGGGACTGAACTACATGAAGGACCGCTACGGCAGCCCCTGCGGCGCCTGGTCCTTCTGGCAGTCCAACAACTGGTACTGAGCCCGTACGGCGGTGAGCCGACGCGGCGCTGAACCGGTCACGGACCGGTGCTGAAGCGGCGCTGGGCGCTCGGAACGGACGGCACCACAGCACAAGAGCCGGAACGGCGAGGCGGCGGCATCCACGAGGGTGCCGCCGCCTCCTTGTCGTCGGTCTCGGTTCTCAGGCAGACGCTTCGCATGCGCCGCTACTTGCGCATGACCTCCGGCTCATGGCGGCGCAGCAGGCGTGCCACGACGAAGACCAGGGCGACGCCGAGGCCCAGCAGAACGATCATGTCCAGCACATAGGTGCCCGCGGTGTGCTCCCACAGCGGGTCCGGGTTGCCCTTCTCCCACGGCAGCAGCGTGTTCATGTCGGCCGTGGCGCCCATCGCGGCGACGGCCCAGCGGGACGGCATCAGCCAGGAAAGCTGCCCGACACCCGGGGTGTCGAAGAGCTGGAAGAGCACGCCGGTGAAGACCACTTGGACGATGGCGAACATGACCAGCAGCGGCATGGTCTTCTCCGCCGTCTTCACCAGCGACGAGATGATCAGGCCGAACATCATCGACGTGAAGCCGAGCGTGATCACGGCGAGGGTCATCTCGACCGCGGGCAGGTCCTCACCGATGACGCCCTCCGCGGGCATCTCACGCGGCGCGAAACCGATCGCGGAGATGATCACGCCCTGCACGGCGGTGACGATGCCGAGCACGAGCACCTTGGACATCAGATATGCCGAGCGGGAGAGGCCCGTGGCGCGTTCGCGCTCGTAGATGACCCGTTCCTTGATCAGCTCTCGTACGGAGTTGGCCGCGCCCGAGAAGCACATGCCGACGGCGATGATCAGCATGATCGTGCTGGCGTCGCGGTTGGTGCGTCCCTTGGTCAGCGGGCCGTAGCCCAGTCCGTAGTCGCTGGGAATCAGTGTGCTGACTCCGCCGAGGACGAGGGGCAGGATCACGGTGAGCGCGAGGAAGCCCTTGTCGGAGGCGATGACCGAGACATAGCGGCGGACCAGCGTCCAGAACTGCGAGCCCCAGCTCTGCGGTTTCTGCGTACGCGCGGGCGGGGCGTGGACCTGCTGGGCCTGCTGGGGGCCGACGGAGTCGAGGTCGGCGGCGTACATCTGGTAGTGCTGCGAGCCGTGCCAGCGGCCCATCCAGTCGTAGTCGCGGTAGTTCTCGAAGGCCGAGAAGACGTCCGCCCACGTGCCGTAGCCGAAGAAGTTCAGTGCCTCCCCGGGCGGCCCGAAGTAGGCGACGCCGCCGCCGGGGGCCATCACCAGCAGCTTGTCGCACAGGCCGAGTTCGGCCACGGAGTGGGTGACGACGAGGACCGTGCGGCCGTCGTCGGCGAGGCCGCGCAGCAACTGCATCACGTCGCGGTCCATGCCCGGGTCGAGACCGGAGGTGGGCTCGTCCAGGAAGATCAGTGACGGCTTGGTCAGCAGCTCCAGGGCCACGGAGACGCGCTTGCGCTGGCCGCCGGAGAGGGAGGTGACCTTCTTGTCGGCGTGCACGTCCAGCTTCAGCTCGGCGAGCACCTCCTCCACGCGGGCGTTGCGCTCGGCCTCGGCCACGTCGCCGGGGAAGCGCAGCCGGGCCGCGTAGCGCAGGGCCGTACGGACACGCAGCTCCTTGTGGAGAATGTCGTCCTGCGGTACGAGGCCGATGCGCTGCCGCAGTTCGGCGAAGTGCTGGTAGAGGTTCCGGTTGTCGTAGAGGACCTCGCCGACGTCGGCCGGGCGGTATCCCGTCAGGGCGCGCAGCAGCGTCGACTTGCCGGAGCCGGACGGGCCGATGACGCCGATGAGCGACTTCTCCGGAACGCCGAAGGTGACGTTGTCGAGGATCACCTTCCCGTTGTCGACCTTCACCGTGAGGTGGCGGGCGGAGAAGGTGACCTCGCCGGTGTCGACGAACTCCTCCAGGCGGTCGCCGACCAGCCGGAACGTGGAGTGCCCTACGCCGACGGTGTCCTGCGGAGTGATCACCGTGGACCCGGACTTGGGGAGCGGCTGGCCGTTGACGTACGTGCCGTTGTGCGACCCCAGGTCGTGGATCTCGAAGCGCCCGTCGGGCGAGGCGTGGAACTCGGCGTGGTGGCGTGAGACCTGGAGGTCGGAGACGACGAGTTCGTTCTCCAGGGCACGGCCGATGCGCATCACCCGGCCAAGGGCGAGCTGGTGGAAGGTCGTCGGGCTGCGGTCGCCGCCGTGCTGGCCGCCCTGATGGGGGCCCTGATGGGCCTGCCGGCGGTCCTGCCCGGGTGCGCCCTGCGGGGGTATGTGTCCCTGCTGGGCCTGGGCGGGGGCGTGCGGGTGCATGGGCTGCGCGCCGTGCATGGGCTGCCGGCCCTGCTGCTGCGGTACCGCGTGCTGCTGGTGCTGCTGCGGCGGCTGCTGTTGGGGCGGCTGTTGCTGCCACCCCGGGTGCTGCTGGCCCTGCTGCTGCCAGCCGGGCTGCTGGGGCTGCTGCGGCGGTTGCTGCTGAACCGGCTGCTGCGGCGGCGCCTGTGTGGCCCCCGCCTGCGGCCCCCCGGGGTGACCCGCCCCCTGCTGCCTCGGCTCGGCGGCCTGGGCACCGGGGCCTCCCCCGCGGGGAGCCTGCGGCGTCCCGCTCCCGGACAGGTCCAGCCTCGGCCCGTCCTCGGCGTTGCCCAAGTGCACGCTCATGCCCGGGCGCAGCTCCATCTGCTGGATGCGCTGCCCTCGTACGTACGAGCCGTTCGTGCTGCCCTGGTCCTCGATCACCCAGCCGTGACCGCCCCACCGGATGGTGGCGTGACGCCAGGAGACCCTGGCGTCGTCGATCACCACGTCCCCCTGCGGATCGCGTCCCACGCGGTACGGTCTGGACGGTTCGAGGGTCCAGGTCTTTCCGTTCAATTCCAGTACGAGTTCCGGCACTCCATGCCCCACAAAGTTGTTCCCCCGAGTGACTCCCTGCGCGGGGAGCCTAGGGACGGCGAACGTCGGGGGAACTATTTCAGGCCCTGGCCCCTGACAGGAAGTCGCCCCATGTCACAACCCCTCGTCAGGTATCACAGGACGGCGACGGCCGCCGCCCGGGAGGCCCCGGAGGGGCTTGATCACCCGTAGCCCGCCCATTGCGGCCCGGGCCACAGGGCCCTGCGGAGAGCTTCCCGCCTGCCGGGAGCCCCCGGAGGGTGTCCCACGCCCCGCAGCGATACCGTTGGACACACCATGACCACATCGCCGGCCATTCCGCCCTCGTACGCCGACATCCCCACCCTCCTGGTGAAGATCTTCGGAAGGGACCGGCCCGGCATCACGGCCGGACTGTTCGAGACCCTCGCCGCCTTCGCCGTGGAGGTCGTCGACATCGAACAGCTAGTGACCCGCGGTCGCATAACGCTATGCGCCCTGGTCACCGCACCAGGAGCGGGACCGGGCGAAGCCGCCGCCCAGTCCACCGCGAGCGAGGGCGAGCTGCGGGCCACCGTCCACGGCTGGGCCGAGTCGATGGGCCTCGAGGCCGAGATCATCTCCGGTACGGGCGACAACCAGCCGCGGGGTACCGGCCGTTCACACGTGACCGTGCTCGGGCAGCCGCTCACCGCGGGCTCCACCGCCACGATCGCCGCCAGCATCACCGCCACCGGCGGGAACATCGACCGTATCTTCCGGCTCGCCAAATACCCCGTGACCGCTGTGGAGTTCGACGTCTCCGGTGCGGAGACGCCCACGCTGCGCACCGCCCTCGCGCTGGAGGCGGCCAAGCACGGCGTGGACATCGCCGTGGTCGCCTCGGGCCTTCAGCGCAGGGCGCAGCGGCTGGTCGTGATGGACGTCGACTCGACGCTCATCCAGGACGAGGTGATCGAACTCTTCGCCGCACACGCCGGATGTGAGGACGAGGTCGCCGAGGTCACCGCGAAGGCGATGCGCGGCGAGCTGGACTTCGAGCAGTCGCTGCACGCGCGGGTGGCGCTGCTGGAGGGGCTGGACGTATCGGTCGTGGAGAAGGTGCGCAAGGACGTACGGCTCACGCCGGGCGCACGCACTCTCGTACGTACCCTCAAGCGTCTCGGCTACCAAGTGGGCATCGTCTCGGGCGGGTTCACGCAGGTCACCGACGCGCTACAGGAGGAGCTGGGCCTCGACTTCGCCGCGGCGAACACCCTGGAGGTGGCGGACGGCAAGTTCACCGGCCGCGTCACGGGCGACATCGTCGACCGGGAGGGCAAGGCGCGGCTGCTGCGCCGGTTCGCCTCCGAGGCGGGCGTACCGCTGGCGCAGACCGTCGCGATCGGCGACGGCGCCAACGACCTCGGCATGCTCAACACAGCAGGTCTCGGCGTGGCGTTCAACGCCAAGCCCGTGGTGCGCGAGGCAGCGCACACGGCGGTCAACGTGCCGTTCCTCGACACCGTTCTGTATCTGCTCGGCGTGACGCGCGAAGAGGTCGAGGCGGCGGACTGCACGGTCGAGGGCTGAGCGTCAGCGCTCTCCGGCGTGCGCCGGAGGGGCGAGCGGCGGTGCGAGGAGCCCGGACAGGCCGGTGGCCCCGGCTTCAATTCGGGCCGGGGCCACGGGAGTCGGCGCAGGGAAGCCGGGACGGTTCGCGTAGGGATCACCTGGGGACGCGCGTAACGAGCGATCCGCAGGGAGATCTGCCGCCCTGCCCGGACGCGGTCACTCCGGGGGCTCGTGCGGCTCCCAGTAGTCGGTGAGCGTCGCGACGCCGGGCTCGACGGACTTCCACGAGCCGTCGAAGCGCAGCACCGCGACCGTCGAGGTGGGGAAGCCGTTGCGCGTCATGCGCTCCAGCGAGTCGCCCTTGGCGTCGGCGGTGAGAGTCTCCGCGACGCCCTGGATTCCGGGGTTGTGACCGATGACGAGCAGATCGTGGACCTCGTCGGACACCCCGTTGAGCACGGCGATGATCTCGCCGGGAGAGGCTTCGTACAGACGCTCCTCGTAGACGGTCTTCGGTCGTTGCGGGAGGCGGGGGGCCGCCAGTTTCCAGGTCTCCCGGGTGCGGACGGCTGTCGAGCAGAGGGTCAGTCCGGGGGCGATGCCATGCGTGGCGAGCCACTCACCGACCGCCGGGGCGTCCTTGCGGCCACGGTCCGCGAGGGGCCGTTCGTGATCTGCCACATCCGGCCAGTCGGCCTTGGCGTGCCGGACAAGGACGATACTGCGGGGCACTTCGACGCTCATGTTCTCCAGCTTCGCACGAAAAGCGGTGCCGGACGGAGGGTGTTGACAGAGCTCAGCGGCAGGCGGGGACAGGTGTTCCCCTCGTACCGGAAGCTCTCCGTCCATATCTTCGCGCCGCGACGGGCCCCGCGCATGCGCTGCCCCGGGTTCTACGTCCGCCCCGCCGCAGCCCCGATGTCCGCCCCGCTCCGGGGCCGTGCAACCCGCTCCGCCTCAGCCCAGCAGCGCCTGGGCCACACGCTCCAGCACCGCGACGACCACCGCTCCCCCGTAGTCACCGGCCTGCTGCTGTGCGGCGTTCGCCTCCGAGCCGAGCAGCAGCGACAGCAGCACTACGAACGCGAGCACCGGCATCGCGGCGGCCCACCAGGGAAGTCGCGCACGTCCCGGCCCGTGCGGAAGGCGCCGGCGCGAGGACGCGGACGCGGAGGCGGGACGTCGGCTGCGGGCCCGGGTCGTGGTCATGGGGCTCGTCTCCCTGATCCGTGGTTCGTCGGCGTCGATACGACGCTACGGAACCGGGGCCGGGCTCCCCATCCGGTGATCCACCCACTTACCCCTGACTCAGCCCCCCTAGGGGTGGTGGGGTCAGCACCACCCCGTGCCGGGAGAACACCGCCGGGACGCCACCGCCCTTGCCGCCGCGGCCCGTTGAGGAGCCGCCCCGACTCGGGTGCACGGCGTCGGAGCGTTCAGGGTGCCGCGATGGTCGCGACGATTCCGACGACGATCATGATGCCGAAGATCGCGGCGAGGATGAGGAGCAGCTTCTTCTGCCCGTTCTTCGGATCGGGTTCGAGCACTGGCATGCGCTCAGTCTCGCACCTTGCGGTCGTCCTCGATCACTCGGTCCCGCCCGGCCAGTACGCCCGTCACGGTCTGCGCCAGCAGCAGCGCCGTCATCAGCAGCAGCGGTACGTGCCAGCCGCCCGCGGCATCGTGCAGGACGCCTACGAGCAGGGGCCCGGGGATGGAGAGCAGATAGCCGGTGCTCTGCGCGAACGCGGAGAGCTTGACCACGCCCGCGCTGGTACGCGAGCGAAGGCCGATCATCGTAAGTGCCACCGGGAACGCGCAGTTGGCGACTCCCAGCAGCAGCGCCCACAGCCAGGCGCCCGCGGCGGGAGCCAGCCACAGCCCCGCGTAGCCGGTCAGTCCGCACAGCCCGAGGGCGACGACGAGCGGGCCCTGGTGCCGCATACGGGCCGCAAGCCGCGGCACCACGAACGCCAGCGGCACGCCCATCCCCATGGTGACGGCGAGCATCAGACCGGCCGAGGAGGCGGATACCCCGGCGTCGCGGAAGATCTGCGGCAGCCAGCCCATGATGATGTACGCGGCGGACGCCTGTAGCCCGAAGAAGACGCCGAGCGCCCACGCGGTGGGCGACGTGCCGATGCGTATGCGCGTGGTGTCCCGCGCCGAACTCTTCGCCCCGGCAGGCGACTTGGCCGCCGGTTCGGCCGCCGGTTCCGTCTCCGTCCCCGTGGCTGCCTCTGTCTCGGTCTTCGTCCGCGTCTCGCGTACGGGCGCCGTGCGCGGTTCGACTCGGCGGCTGTAGGGGTCCTTCAGCACCACCGCCCACGGCAGCATCGCGAGCACCCCGAGCAGTGCCCACGCGCCGAGCCCGGCACGCCAACTGCCGCCCAGCGCCCCGGTCATGGGCACGGTGACGGCCGCCGCGCACGATGTGCCCAGCGCAAGGCCCATCGAGTACAGGCCCGTCATCGAACCGACCCTGGTGGGGAACCAGCGCTTGACCACCACCGGCATCAGCACATTGCTCACGGCGATACCGGCGAGCGCGAGGGCGCTCGCGGCGACGAAGAACGCCGTGCCGCCCGCCAGAGGCCGCAGCGCGAGACCGGCGGTGATCGTGACCATCCCGACGAGTACGACGGGGACGGGGCCGCGGCGGCGCGCGAGCCGGGGCGCCAGGCTTCCGAAGACGGCGAAGCACAGGGCGGGCACGGAGGTCAGCAGGCCCGCCACGGCACCGCTCATGCCGAGGTCGTTGCGTACTTCCTTCAGCAGCGGGCCGAGGGCGGCGATGGCGGGACGCAGATTCAGCGCGGCCAGTACGAGCCCGACGGCGATCACGCGCACCGCCCAGCGCGGGGCGCGCGCCTCTACGGCAGCGGCGTCGGCCCTGGGCAGGCCGTTGCCGTTGCCGCCGCCGTCACCGCGCGAAGAGGTCCCGGGACCCCCCGGAGCCCCGCAGGTCCCGTGGGCCCGGGACTTCGCATCGCGTTGGTTGCGCTTCAGGCCGTCGTCCGTCATCACCATGCGCCCCATCATAGAATCATGGGATGAATAGACTCTAACTGGTCCCTCCCTGCCGGAGAACCCGTCGTGACGGTCCGGCGCCGCACCTCACCAGGCGCTCACCGACTCCCTTGCGGATACGGCGAGTTGCCGCACCGGACGGTCCCGGCCGTTCCCTGCCCTTACCATCCGGCCCGTACGACCCGGGTCCGTGCCACCCGGCCCGTACCGCCTGCCAGTGCCACCCGACCCCTACGACCTGACTCGTACCGCCGACCCGCCGGACTGCCGGACCCCCGAACCGCCGGTCGGCCGGACTGCCCCAGGAGTTTCAGATGACCCTCTCCTCGCCGCAGCGCTCCGCCCTCGCCGACCAGGTGATCGCGGCGCTGCGTACGCAGATCACCACGGGCGAGTGGCCGGTGGGCACACGTATCCCCACGGAGCCGGAGCTGGTGGAGGAGCTGGGGGTGGCGCGCAACACGGTGCGTGAGGCCGTGCGCGCGCTCGCACACAACGGGCTGCTGGACATCCGGCAGGGCTCGGGCACCTACGTCGTGGCGACCAGCGAGCTGGCAGGGGTCATGCACAGACGCTTCGCGGACGCCGACCCGCACCATGTCGCCGAGATGCGCGGGGCGTTGGAGACCACAGGGGCGCGGCTCGCTGCCCAGCGGCGCACGGAGCAGGATCTCGCGCAGCTCGGCGCGCTGCTCGAACGACGCGAGTCCGCCTGGGAGTCGGGCGACGCGGAACGCTTCGTGGAGGCCGACGCCTCACTTCATCTGGGTGTGCTCGCGGCGTCGCACAACGACGTGCTGACGGCCGTGTACGCCGACCTCGGCGAGGTGATGCGGGACTTCCTGCGGCTCGACATCGGCGACGAGCTGCGTCCCGAGGCGCACATGGACCATGCGCGGCTGATCGATGCCATCCGTGCGGGCGACGCGGAGGAGGCGGCGAGGGAGGCCGCCTCCCACACTCAGGAGTGGCGCTGCGGTACTGATCCGGGCGGCGCGGAGACCGGCACGGAAACCGGCACGCGGAGCGCGAGGAGCCCCCGGGCGCCGCAGACCCCGCAGGCCTCGTAGACCCCGTGTCCCTCGTTCCGTGGCGGAGTTCGGAAAATCCGCCCGAACTCCCCACGGAACACGGGGAGTCGGAGTCTCACCCCGGCGGGGCGGGACCCGCGTTCGGGCCGCCCCGCTCCCGTACGACAGGCCCGCGCTACGCGCCCATCATGTGCACGCCGCCGTCGACGTGCACGATCTCTCCCGTCGTCTTCGGGAAGAAGTCGGACAGCAGCCCGACGACTCCGCGTCCCGCCGGGTCCGGGTCGGCCAAGTCCCAGCCGATGGGGGCCCGGTGGTTCCACACGTCGGCCAACTCCTCGAAGCCCCGGATGGACTTGGCGGCCATCGACTTGATGGGACCGGCCGAGACGAGGTTGCAGCGCACGTTCCGCGCGCCCAGGTCGCGGGCCAGATAGCGGTTGGTGGACTCAAGGGCCGCCTTGGCCACGCCCATCCAGTCGTACTTCGGCCATGCGATCTGCGCGTCGAAGGTCAGGCCCACGACCGAGCCGCCGCGCGGCATCAGCGGAAGGCAGGCCATGGTCAGCGACTTGAGCGAGTACGCGGAGACCTGTACGGCCGTGCCGACGTCCTCCCAGCTCGCCTCCAGGAAGTTGAACGCGCCCTGCGGCCCGAAGGCGATGGAGTGCACGATGCCGTCGAGCCCCGCGCCCTCCCCCAGGTGTTCGCCGATCTTCCCGGCGAGGGAGTCCAGATGCTCCTGGTCGGTGACGTCCAGCTCGATCACGGGCGCCTCCTTCGGGAGGCGCTTGGCGATGCGCTGCACCAGGGTCAGCCGGCCGTAGCCCGTGAGCACGACCTCCGCGCCCTCCTCCTGCGCGATCTTCGCCGCATGGAAGGCGATCGACCCCTCCGTCAGTACGCCCGTGACGAGGATGCGCTTGCCTGCGAGGATTCCGCTCATCTTCTCAGTGACCCATGCCCAATCCGCCGTCGACGGGAATGACGGCTCCGGTGATGTACGCGGCCTCGTCCGAGGCGAGGAAACGGACGGAGGCGGCGACCTCCTCCGGCTGGGCATAGCGGCCCAGCGGCACCTGCTCGACGATGTTCGCGCGCTGCTCGTCGCTGAGCACCTTCGTCATGTCGGTGTCGACGAAGCCCGGCGCGATCACATTGCAGGTGATGTTACGGGAGCCCAACTCACGGGCGAGCGACCGCGCGAAGCCGACGAGCCCGGCCTTGGAGGCCGCGTAGTTGGACTGTCCCGCGGAACCGAGCAGCCCGACGACCGAGGAGATCAGCACGATGCGGCCGCTGCGGGCGCGCAGCATGCGCTTGGTGGCCCGCTTGACCACCCGGAAGGTGCCGGTGAGGTTGGTCTCCAGGACCGTGGCGAAGTCCTCCTCGGACATCCGCAGCAGCAACTGGTCGCGGGTGACACCGGCGTTGGCGACGAGCACCTCCACCGGGCCCTGCTTCTCCTCGATCTCCTTGTAGGCCCTCTCCACCTGTTCGGGATCGGTGATGTCGCACCTGACCGCGAGGCAGCCGAGATCCGCGAGTTCCTTGGGGGGCTCTCCCGTACGGTAGGTGACGGCGACGTCGTCCCCCGCTTCGGCGAAGGCCCGTGCGATGGCGAGGCCGATGCCGCGGTTGCCTCCCGTGACGAGTACCGAGCGGCTCAAGGTCGGACCACCCTTTCTGCGGTCTGGGCGCCGTTCTCCGCGCTGTTCGCGTGCGCCACGAGAGAGGGCGGCCGATGTTGTCTGTCCCTACGAAAGCTATACGCGCAAGGCGCGAATCAGGGAATCGGGCTGTGACAGGGGGCCGCGCGGGCTCCTGTCGGGTCTCCACAGTTGCGGGCGTGCACGGGCTCTCCGCGTGGACGTACGTGCGCGGTCCCGGCGGATACGTACGTACGCAGGGGCCGATGGCGACGCGGATGCCGGTGACGGTGACGGTGCCGATGCCGCCCCGATGCCGACGGCGGCGCACCTCCCGGTGCCCGCGCGGCAGACCACGGCCGACGCCGGTGGCCCGCCGGAGACCAATAGACTCTGCGGCGACAACGATCCGCTCCTCATCACCAGGACAGAACGTGACACGCCTCGGCGACTCCGTACAGCGCGCCAGCCGGCTGCTGGCCCAGGACCTCTCCTCCGACACCACCGTCGAGCGACTGCTCGCGGAGACGGGGTCGCGCCGCTATCTGGATCTGAGTGATCTGCCCGCGAAGGAGCAGGCCGCGCTGATCGGTGCGCGGGCGGTGGAGGTGCTGCCGTCGGTGGGGAAGCTCGCCGAGGCCATCGAGGCGAAGCAGGCCGAGGGCAAGGGCCTCCATGTGAAGCTCGGCATCGACCCGACCGCCGCCGACGTGCACCTCGGGCATGCGGTGCCGGTCATCATCCTCAGCCGCTTCCAGCGCATGGGGCACGATGTCACGCTGATCATCGGCGACTTCACGGCGAAGATCGGCGACCCGTCGGGGCGTACGGCGGAACGGCCCGCGCTGACGGACGAGGACATCGCCAGGAACCTCTCCGGGTACCAGGACCAGGTGCGGCCGTTCTTCGACTTCGAGAACGTCAGCTTCCGCAACAACAGCGACTGGCTGGGCGAGATCGGCTTCGCCCGGCTGATCACCCTGCTCGCCCAGGTGCCGGCGTCGGCGCTGCTTCAGCGCGAGGACTTCCGCAACCGGCTCGCACAGGGCTCCGGGCTGACGATGTCCGAGCTGATCTACCCGGTGGCGATGGCGCTCGACTCCGTCGAACTCGACTGCGACATCGAACTCGGCGGCGTGGACCAGTTGTTGAACATGCAGATGGGCCGTCGGCTGATGGAACTGCACGGCCAGCGCCCGCAGATGATCGCCACCATGCCGCTGATCGAGGGCACGGACGGCTCGGGCGCGAAGATGTCGAAGTCGAAGGACAACTACATCAGCCTGACCGCCGGCGCCGACGACGTGTACGGCAAGGTCATGTCGATTCCGGACCGGCTGACGGCGCCGTACCTGCGTGCCTGGACCGAGTGGACGGACGCGGAGATCGACCAGGCCGTAGCCCGCGTGGAGGCGAAGACGCTGCACCCGATGGATCTGAAGAAGGTCCTCGCGGGCGAGGTCGTCATGGCGCTGCACGGCGCGGAGGCCGCGCACTCGGCACGTGCGCACTTCACGGCGCAGTTCTCGAAGAAGTCCTTCGCGGACGTCGAGACGCTGCCGGTCGTGGACGTCGGCGAGCACGGTGCAGAAGGGATCGCGGCGATCCTCACGAAGGTGCTGGAGTTCACCCCGAGCGCCTCGGCCGCGCGGCGCATCGCCAAGCAGAACGGGCTGCGCCTCGTGATCGAGCCCGCCGAGGGCGGCGAGCAGCACGCCGTCGTTCTGCCGGAGGCGGACGCGCTGCGGCCGCTCGCCGAGGTGGTGCCCGAGAAGCTGAATGAAGCAGGCGTCGCCGGGACGGTGTACCTCAAGGCAGGCCGCAAGATCGCGCAGATCGAGGGTCTGTGAGGCCCGAGGAGCTGTGAGGCCCGGGTCTTTGCCCCAGGGGGCGCTGAGACGCGAGGGCCGCTGAGACGCGAGGATCGTCAGGGCGAGCCCGGAAGGGCGTGGGGGCGGAGACCATGGACGGCGCGCCGGTCCGGCCAGCCGTCACATACGGGCCCGCTGCCCCCTCGCCCGGTTCTTCCCCCTGATGCTCGCCCACAGCGGTGTGCCGAGCGCCACCAGCAGGAGGGCGCCGCCGAGTTGGAGCCCGTGGCGGATCCAGTCGAAGCCTTCGGTGGTCTCCACACCGGCCCAACTGGAGACGGCGTTGCCGAGCACGGCCCCGAGGAGACCGAGGATCACCGTCAGCCAGAGCGGGATCGCCTGCCTGCCCGGAAGGATCGCGCGGGCGAGGACGCCCAGCACCAGCCCCACGATGATCGCCCACAACCAGTTCATCGGACCTCCGTGTCCTCGCGCCGCGCTGTGTGTGCGGTGCACCGTGCGCCGTCAGCTTGGCCCCGCGGGGCCTACGGCGCATTGCGGAGTAGCCCGTACGGGCCCCGTCGCAGACCGCCCGGTCCGCTCGATCGGGCCGCCCGGTCTCGAACCCGTCCGAGTCGGGGCGTACGGTTGAAGAAGCCGGAACCCTGGCGCACGGCCGGGCGACCAGGCCTCCGGGTTGGGTGGTGAGAGCGATGCGGAAGCGGCGTGAGGCCGAGGTCTTCCAGATCACCGGCGCCCGGCAGTCTCTGGCCGACGACGTACGGGGCAGGCAGCGGCGCTATGTGATCTCGATGCTGATCCGCACGGTCTCTGTGCTGCTGACCGTGATCCTGTGGAACGTCGAGCGTCCGTTGGCCGTTGTGACTCTCGTAGTGGGCGCCTTGCTGCCGTACGTGGCGGTGGTCGTCGCCAACGCGGGCCGGGAGAACCCGACTTCGATGCCTTCGGCCTTCGTGCCCACGCACACGCGGCCGGCCCTCACGGCTTCGGACGCACGACCGGAACCCAGTGGGCAGAGCCCCGACGGGCAGCCGGGCGACCGTAGTTGAGCCTCTCGCGGCGGCCCGCGCGGTAAAAGCTCAAGAAAAGCTCAGATCAATCATGTTGTTCGGCTGCACCTCGAGGGTGTCCCCGTGCCATACTTCATAAGCGCTCCGCATCCCCCGTCGGAGCGACAGACCGACGCCGGGCGGCTCCCCCCGTGGCTGCCCGGCGTCGCTTGTCGTCCGGCCCCGGGTGTTGGATAGGGGCCGTGTCTTCTTCGTCTTCTCCCAACTCCCCTTCGCAGCCGCCTGAGTCGCAGTCACCGGCGGGCGCCACGGGCGACGAGGTCCCGATCTGCTCAGCCAAGGGCTGCCGTGCGCCCGCGGTGTGGGTGCTGGCCTGGAACAACCCCAAGCTGCACACACCAGAGCGCCGTAAGACATGGCTGGCGTGCGACGAACACCGGGAGCACCTCTCGTCCTTCCTGAACGTGAGGGGCTTCCTGAAGGACGTCGTACGGCTCAGCGAGTGGGAGGAGAACGGCGGACGGCCCCGGCCGTCAGCCTCCGATGGCTGACATCGGACGGTCGGGCTGAACGAAGGACGGGTCGTCGATGCCGGCGCCCGCCTTCTTGCCCCACATCGCCAGGCGCCAACGCGCGGCGATCTCGCCGTCCTCCGCGCCCGAGCGGAGCGCCCCGCGCAGATCGGACTCCTCGGTGGCGAACAGGCAGGTGCGCACCTGTCCGTCGGCCGTCAGCCTCGTACGGTCGCAGGCCCGGCAGAAGGGCCGGGTGACCGAGGCGATGACGCCCACACGGTGCGGCCCGCCGTCGACGGTCCAGCGCTCGGCGGGGGCGGAGCCGCGCTGCTCCTCGCCCTCCGGCGTGAGGGTGAAGCGGGTGCGCAGCGACTCCAGGATGTCCCCGGCGGTGATCATGCCGTCGCGCTGCCAGCCGTGCTGGGGGTCGAGCGGCATCTGCTCGATGAAGCGCAGCTCGTAGCCCTCGTCCATGGCCCAGGCGAGGAGGTCGGGCGCCTCGGTGTCGTTGAGCCCGGGCATCAGGACGGAGTTGACCTTTACCGGGGTGAGCCCGGCCTCCTGTGCGGCGGCGAGTCCGCGCAGCACGTCGGCATGGCGCTTGCGGCGCGTCATCTTCCGGAAGACTTCCGGATCGAGCGTGTCCAGCGAGACGTTGACCCGGTCGAGACCGGCGTCGCGCAGGGCGACTGCCGTACGCTCCAGGCCGATTCCGTTCGTGGTGAGGGAGAGGCGGGGGCGCTTAGGAAGGTCGGCGCAGCGCTCGACGATGCCGACGAGGCCGGGCCGGAGCAGCGGCTCGCCGCCGGTGAACCGGACTTCCTCGACGCCGAGTTCGCTGACGGCGATGCGGACGAGGCGGACGATCTCGTCGTCGGTGAGCAACTCCGGCTTGGCCAGCCACTGGAGCCCTTCCTCGGGCATGCAGTAGGTGCACCGCAGATTGCAGCGGTCGGTCAGCGAGACGCGCAAGTCGGTGGCGACCCTGCCGTATGTGTCGAGCAGCATTGCTGGCGGCCCTCCCGCGGTTGTGCCGATGCTTCGCAGCGTACGGGACGCCACCGACATTCAACAGATCGTTGAATCCGATGACGTCCCGTCGGACTCGCCGCGTCAGAGCGCGCCGTGCCCCGTGAGCGAACGCACCTCCAGCTCCGCGTGCTTCTCGACCGCGCTGTCCTCCTTGGACACCACGGAACCGAGCCAGCCGAGCAGGAAGCCCAGCGGAATCGAGATCAGGCCCGGGTTGGAGAGCGGGAAGACGGCGATGTCCGCGTCCGGGAACATCGAGGTCTCCGCGCCGGTGACGACGGGCGAGAAGAGCACCAGCACCACCGACGAGATGAGACCGCCGTAGATCGACCACAGGGCGCCCTGGGTGGTGAACCGCTTCCAGAACAGGCTGTAGAGGATCGTCGGCAGGTTCGCCGAGGCTGCCACCGCGAAGGCGAGCGCCACGAGGCCCGCGACGTTCAGTCCCCCGGCGAAGATGCCGAGGCCGATCGCCACCGCGCCGATGACCACCGAGGAGATCCGCGCCGCGCTGACCTCCTCCTTGTCGGTCGCCTTGCCCTTGCGGATCACGTTCGCGTACAGGTCGTGCGCGAACGACGACGACGAGGCGAGCGTCAGTCCCGCCACCACCGCCAGGATGGTCGCGAAGGCGACGGCCGAGATCATCGCGAGCAGGATCGCACCTCCGGTGGAGTCCGCGCCGCCGCCGATCTCCTGGGCGAGCAGCGGTGCCGCGGTGTTGCCCGCGGGGTCGGACCCGGTGATCGTCTTCTGCGAGAGCAGCGCGGCGGCGCCGAAGCCCAGCGCGATGGTCATCAGGTAGAAGACGCCGATGATGCCGATGGCCCAATTCACCGACTTACGGGCGGCCTTGGCCGTCGGGACGGTGTAGAAGCGGATCAGGATGTGCGGCAGACCGGCGGTGCCGAGCACCAGCGCGAGGCCGAGCGAGATGAAGTCGATCTTCGAAGTCGTCGTCACCCCGTACTTCAGACCCGGCTCCAGGAAGGCCGCGCCCTTGCCGCTGTTCTCGGCCGCGGCGCCGAGAAGGCTGGAGAGGTTGTAGTTGAACTTGTGGAACACCAGCACGGTGACGATGAGCGTGCCGCCGATGAGCAGGCACGCCTTGATCATCTGCACCCAGGTGGTGCCCTTCATGCCGCCGATCGTCACGTAGAGGACCATGACGACGCCGACCAGGACGACGATCAGGTTCTTGCCCGTGTCGCCGGTGATGCCCAGCAGCAGGGCGACGAGCGCGCCCGCGCCGACCATCTGGGCCAGCAGGTAGAAGATCGAGACGATGATCGTCGAGATGCCGGCGGCCGTACGGACGGGACGCTGCCGCATCCGGAACGCCAGTACGTCGCCCATCGTGTAGCGGCCGGAGTTGCGCAGGGGCTCGGCGACGAGCACCAGCGCGACCAGCCAGGCCACCAGGAAGCCGATGGAGTAGAGGAAGCCGTCGTAACCGGACAGGGCGATGGCGCCCGCGATGCCGAGGAACGACGCCGCCGACATGTAGTCGCCGGAGATCGCCAGACCGTTCTGGAGACCGCTGAACTGACGGCCGCCCGCGTAGAAGTCGGTGGCGTCCTTCGTCCTTCGTCCGGCCCAGACCGTGATGCCGAGCGTGAGCAGCACGAAGAGAGTGAAGAGCGTGACGATCAGAGTGCGGTGCTGGCTTGCTCCCTCGGCCGCGAGATGCACCTGCCCCTGAGCCGAGGCCAGCGAGTGCGTGAGGCTCATGCTTCACCGTCCAGACGGTTCTTGATGGCCTCGCCCTTGGGGTCGAGCTTGGCCGAGGCGTGACGGGAGTACCACCAGGCGATGAGGAAGGTGGTCAGGAACTGGGCGAGTCCCAGGACGAAGGCGACGTTGATGTTGCCGACGACCTTGGTCGCCATGAACCCGCCGGCGTAGTTCGACAGCAGCACGTACAGCAGGTACCAGGCGATGAAGCCGAGGGTCAGCGGAAAGGCGAATGACCGGAAAGTGCTGCGCAGCTCTCCGAACTCCGCGCTCTGCTGCACCTGCGCGTAGTCCGTGCCGTTCGTCGGCGAGGACCTTTCGTTCTCTGGTGCTGAGTCCACGGGAACTCCAGTCGATGTGAGTATTCGGTGAGGAAAAGAGCAGGTCGGGGTGTAGATGCCAGCAGTGCAGTGCGCCGAATCGTAGATCTTCACAAGGGAGCAGCAACAGGGGGAGGTGCTTGAATCACGGAAGAGTTATCGAAGACAAACCCGGGTCATCTTCGGGATTCCGTTGCTGAGCAGCATCGATCGGCGCTAAGTTCCCATCTCTGTGGTCAACTTCGGACAACATGGAGATCCCATGGATTCTCAACCTTCCAGGCGGTGGCGAAGACTCGCGATGCCCCTGGGTCTGGTTCTCACTGCTTCGCTCGGACTGGCGGGAGCCGCCGTCGCGAGCGGGCAGGACTCCCCCGAGTCCCCTAAGAAGGACGGGGAGAAGCTGAGCTACGTCGTCAACACCGAGACGGACGCCGGCACTGTAGAGCGCGTCAAGAAAGAGATAGCGAAGGCGGACGGCAAGGTCGTCACCGCCTACAAGCAGATCGGCGTCATCGTCGCCCACTCCACGAACGCGAAGTTCGGCAAGGAGATGCGTTCGGTGAAGGGCGTGGAGTCGGCCGGTGCGACCCGGACGGCGCCTCTCGAGGCAGCCGGCACCACGGATGTGGGCAAGCCCCGGTATCTGAAGGTCCCGAAGTCGGCCACCGGTCCCGAGGCCAAGGCGAAGGCCCAGGCCGAGGGCAAGGAGCCGCTGGAGTCTCTCCAGTGGGACAAGCGGGTCATCAGGGCCGACAAGGCCAGCAAGATCGACCAGGGCAGCAAGGACGTCACCGTCGGCGTCATCGACACCGGCGTCGACGACACCCACCCCGACCTGAAGGCCAACTTCTCGGCGGAGCAGTCCGCGAGCTGCGTCGGCGGCAAGGCCGACACCAGCGCGGGCGCCTGGCGTCCCTTCGACCCCGCCGAGGACTACCACGGCACGCACGTGGCGGGCATCGTCGCCGCCCCTCGCAACGGGGTCGGCGTCGCGGGCGCCGCGCCGGGCGTGAAGGTCGCCTCGCTGAAGGTGTCCGAGCCGAAGACGTCGCTGTTCTTCAGCGAAGCGGTGGTGTGCGCCTTCATGTTCGCCGCCGATCACGGCGTCGAGGTCACCAACAACAGCTATTACACCGACCCTTGGCTCTACAACTGCTCCGACGACCCGGACCAGAAGGCCATCGCCGACGCGGTCGGCAGGGCAGTGAAGTACGCGACGGACAAGGGCGTCACAAGCGTCTCGTCCGCGGGCAACTCCTCTCACGACCTCGCCGCCAGCGAGATCAAGGACGACACGAGTCCGGACGACAGCAAGCCCGTCGAGCGGACGATCGACCCGGCCGAGTGCCCGGACATTCCGAGCATGCTGCCGGGTGTGACGTCGGTGTCCTCCACGGGTGCCGAGAACGGGAAGTCCTACTTCTCCAACTACGGCCTGGACGAGATCGACCTCGCCGCACCCGGTGGCGACCGTCGCTACCAGACGCCCAAGGAACCGGCCAAGGACGGCGGAGTGCTCTCCACGATGCCCGAGGGCGACTACGCCTATCTCCAGGGCACTTCGATGGCCGGACCGCAGGTCGCCGGAGTCGCGGCGCTCATCAAGAGCAAGCACCCCGAGGCCAGTCCGAAGGACGTCGCCTGGATGCTCAAGGCGCAGGCTAAGAGCGTGACTTGCCCCGACGAGTACGACCCCGACGGCAAGGGCACCTACAAGGCCGACTGCACGGGCCTCAAGGGCAACAACAGCTTCTACGGCCACGGAATCGTGGACGCCCTGGCGGCTGTGAAGAAGTGAGTCGGGCTACGGCAGAGTGAACGGCGCTCGCGCCGCCCCCGGGCCTACGGGTCAGGAGGCGGCGCGGTGCACCGGGGCCTCATCCTTTGAAGGGCCGGACCGCTCGGGCGGTCCGGCCTTTCGCATGCCGGCGCCGGGACCGCCACCCGTCCCGTCTCCGGAGCCTGTCCCGGCTCCCGCGTCCGTGGCGGACCGCCCCTCGGGGGACCAGCCGGGGCCGCGGAAGACCCTTCCGGCGCGTTCGTTCCAGTTGCGCGCGGCACGCAGATCGCGTCCGATCGCGAAGTACTCGTGCGTGGCCACGCGCAGCGGGTTGTACGTGGAGATGTTCTTGGTGAGCCCGAAGACGCACGGCTCGGTCTCGGGGGTGAACGAGCCGAAGAGCCGGTCCCACACGATCAGGATGCCGCCGAAGTTCCGGTCCAGATAGCCACCTTGGGAGGCGTGGTGGACGCGGTGGTGCGAGGGCGTGTTGAAGACGAACTCGATCGGGCGCGGCAGTTTCCCGATCCGCTCGGTGTGGATCCAGAACTGGTAGACGAGGTTCGCCGACGAGCAGAACGCGAGCGCTGCCGGGTGCACCCCGAGCGCGATCATCGGCACGTAGAACGGCCACACGGTCCAGGTGGTCCACGGCTGGCGAAGCGCGGTGCTCAGGTTGAACTTCCGGCTGGAGTGGTGCACCACGTGGCAGGCCCACAGGATGCGGATCACATGGTGCCCGCGGTGCGACCAGTAGTAGAAGAAGTCCTGCGCCAGCAGCATCAGCGGCAGCGTCCACCACACGACGGGCACGCGCAGCGGCGTGAGTTCGTAGATCCCCGCGTAGATCGCCACGATCGGGATCTTCCACAAGGTGTCGAAGACGAGGCTTCCGAGCCCCATGCCGATGCTGGTGGCGGCATCCTTCGCCTCGTAACCGGCGGCGTCCTCGTCCGGATGGATGCGGTAGCTCACGATTTCGACCACCGTGAGCAGAATGAAGGCGGGTATCGACCACAGTACGACGTCGGGCAACTGAGACGGCATGTCAGCAAGGTAAGCGCCGACGGCGGCCCCCGCTAGAGGTTGTTACCGACAAGTATAAAATGAGTGCCCGTCAGCTCCGGGCCTCGATGCCTCGTCCGCAACGGTGGCGCACCCGGCGCACAGGAGTCTCCACGAGCCCCCGCGTACCCCCGCGAGGCCCGCGTCCGGACCTCGTCCGCGTCACCGCGGAGTCGACGGCGGCGTCGTCGGCCGCGTACCGGACATCCCCAACCTCCGCTGACCGCACGGGTGTTGACGGGCCGTCGGTAGTCAGGGCGTTCGCCCTCTCCGCAGCGGGCCCTTCGGGCGATGTCAGTGCCGCCCCGTATTCTCTGTGACCATGCTCGAAGACCAGACGGCATCCCCGGGCCAGGAGCCCGAGGACGGGACGGCGGCAGCTTCTCGCATCCCCGCTCGGACACCGGCCGTCGATCCGGGAGCTGAGCACCGGCGGCCGGAGAGCAGTCCGCGGGGGCCCGAGGGCTATCCCGGTGGATACGCAGTGGTCGACGTGGAGACCACGGGCCTCGCCCGCCACGACCGCATCGTCTCCGCCGCGGTCTACCGGCTGGACGCCTGGGGCGAGGTCGAGGACCACTGGTATTCGACGGTCAATCCGCAGCGCGATCCGGGCCCCACCTGGATCCACGGGCTGACGACCGAAGACCTCGCCGACGCACCGCTGTTCACGGAGATCGCCGACGATCTGGCCACCCGGCTCGACGGCCGCGTCCTCGTCGCGCACAACGCCGTCTTCGACTGGTCGATGATCGCCCGTGAGTACGCCAGGGCGCGGCGCACGCCGCCCGTGCGCCAGCGGCTGTGCACCATCGCCCTCGCCAAGCAGCTCTCGCTGCCGCTGCCCAACCACAAGCTGGAGTCCCTCGCCGCGCACTACGGCGTCTGCCAGCGCCGCGCGCACCACGCCCTCGACGACGCACGCGTGCTGGCCGAGGCGTTCCGGCCGAGCCTCCACCTCGCCGTCCAGCAGGCGGTGCGGCTGCCGCTGCACGCCTGCCGTCCGCTGACCGAATGGCCGGAGGGACCGGAGAGTCCGGGCCCGTACGGAGGGGCAGTCAACGCCGGTCCATGGGGCGGTCGTCGCTCCCGTGGTGCACCGGGCCCGTCCGTCTACGGCTACGGCTACGGCTGGCGCCGCTCCCGTAAGCGGCCTTCGTGCCCGTACCCCAACCCGGGGCGGTACGAGCCGGGCGGCAGGCTCATGCAGGGGATGCGGGTGGCCATCTCGGGAGACACCTCCATCGAGCGCGAGCTGCTGGAGGACCGGGCGACGGAGGCCGGGCTGCACATCTCGTCCCATGTCTCGCGCCTGACGAGCCTGCTGGTCACCAACGACCCGGGCTCCCTCACCTCGAAGGTCGTCAAGGCGCAGGCGTACGGCACTCCCGTGCTGGACGAGCCGACCTTCGAGCGCCTTCTGGAAGACGTGGCCCCAGCATCGGGGCGGTGACCTCCGGGGAGTACCGTCGTCTGACGTGTACCGCTTCCTGCTCTCCAGGCAGTGGGTGATCCTCACCCTCGTCGGCCTCGCCCTCATTCCCGCGATGATCGAGCTGGGCTTCTGGCAGTTGCACAGGCATGAGTCCCGGGTGGCGCACAACAAGCTGATCTCCTCCAGCCTCGCCGCCGCGCCCGTGCCCTTCGACCGGCTCAGCAGCACTCGGCGCGGCCCGTCGGAGGACGAGCGGTTCCGTACGGCGAAGGCGAAGGGCCGCTACGACACCGGGCATGAGGTCGTGGTGCGGCAGCGTACGGCCGCCGACGAGAAGTCCATCGGATACTTCGTGGTCACACCGCTGACCCAGGACGACGGCAGCACCGTCCTGGTCAACCGCGGCTGGATCGAGGCGGACGGCGATCTCACCCGCTTCCCCGACGTGCCGCCGCCACCGCGCGGCGAGGTCACCGTCACCGGCCGCGTCATGGCCGACGAGACGAGCGCGGCCAGCGGCATCAAGGACAAGAAGGGTCTGCCGCCGCGGCAGGTCATGCTGATCGACAGCAGGCAGCAGGCCAAGGCGCTCCACCGGCCCGTGCTGCGCGGCTACCTGGAACTGACCGCGACCTCGCCCGAGCCTCCGGGCAAGCATCCCCAGCGGATTCCCGAGCCGGACCACAGCAGCATCGGGCCGCACATGGCCTACGCCGTGCAGTGGTGGCTCTTCGCGGCGGCCGTTCCGGTCGGCTGGGTGGTCCTCGTACGCCGTGAACGAAGGGACCGCCTGGCGGGGGACGCGGCGGGGAACTCGGCGGATGACCAGGCCGCCCCCGGTCCCGGGACGGCGGCACCCTCCTCCCCCTCCTCCCAGCCCGCTGCCCCCGAGCCTGGGGCAGAGTCAGGGGCCGAGGCCGCGTCAGCGCCCACGTCGGCCAACGCGTCGGCGAGCACGTCGGCCGGCGGCCCCTCCCCCGCGGACTGACCCTGCCTGCGCACGCCGCACCGCCGTGAAGCACACTGTGAGCCATGGATCTCGGGCTGAAGGACCGCGTCTACGTCATCACCGGCGCCACCCGCGGGCTCGGTTTCGCCACGGCGGAAGCGCTCGTCGCCGACGGAGCCAAGGTGGTCGTCACAGGCCGTACGGATGAGGCCGCGACCGAGGCCGCCGCCCAGCTCGGTGCGGGGTCGGCCGTCGGCATCGGGGCGGACAACACCGCGCCGGAGACCGCCGAGCGCCTCATCGAGACGGCGAAGACCCGCTTCGGGCGTTTCGACGGCGTGCTGATCAGCGTCGGCGGCCCGCCCGCGGGCGTCCCGGCGGACTCGCTCTCCGACGAGCAGTGGCGTTCCGCCTTCGAGACGGTCTTCCTCGGGGCGGTACGGCTGGCGCGTACGGCGGCGGGCGAGCTGGGCGAGGGCGGCGTCATCGCGTTCGTGCTCTCCGGTTCGGTGCACGAGCCGATCCCCGGGCTCACCCTCTCCAACGGGCTGCGCCCCGGGCTGGCGGGCTTCGCCAAGACGCTCGCGAACGAGGCCGGGCCGCTGGGCATCCGCGTGCTGGGACTGCTGCCGGGGCGTATCGCCACCGAGCGGCTCCAGTACCTCGACTCGCTCTCCGGTGACGGCGACGCCGCCCGTGAGCGCAACGAGGCTACGATCCCGCTGCGGCGCTACGGGTCGCCGGAGGAGTTCGGCCGTACGGCGGCGTTCGTGCTGTCACCGGCGGCTTCGTATCTGTCGGGTGTGATGCTGCCCGTCGACGGCGGCGCCCGGCGAGGCTTCTGACCGCGCGACAGCAACTCCCGTGTTCCGGCGTCCGCTTGGGGCCGCCGGGCGGGGACCGCGCGACTGAAGCCGGACCGGACCGGGGCTGGAGCGGACTGAGCTGAACCGGATCGGGCCGAACCGGATCGGGCTGGGCAGGGCCGAGTCGAGCAGCCGCGCGTCAGACCACGCGCTCGGGGCGGTGCTTGACGGTCCGCAGCCGCACCTCCGCGGGCAGCGCCTCCAGCGAAGCGGACGACCGTGCGTTCTCCAGCGCCTCGCCGGAGACGCGTCCCAGCACCGGCCCCGGCTCCGCGTGTGCCGAGAGCAGCAGCTCCACCGAGGCACGTGGTGCGGTCCGCCGCCCCGTCAGCCGTACCGCCGCCTTGTCGACTCCCGGCAGGGATGCCGCCTCCGCCTCCAGCACATTGGCCAGCGCCCTGCCGCGCAGCAACGCGCCCTCGCCGTCGCCGCTTTCGACGAGCACCTCGCCGAGCCTGCGCCTGCGGAGCTGTGCCAGCAGCCACCACAGCAGCAGGACCACCAGCAGGCCGAGCCCGGCGAAGACGGACGGCCACCACCAGCTCTCGTCGCGCCACTTGGTCCGGTCGGTGCCGGACAGCAGCACGTCGTCCGGCCTCGCCCAAGGCCAGCCCGAGGGCATGTCGAAGTTCCAGTGGCGGGCCAGGTCGAAGCCGCCGACGAGCGCCGCGAGTCCGAGAGCGAGCAGCAGCAGGCCCGCCAGTGCCAGCAGCACCCGGTTCACGCTACGCAGGGCTCTGTCCATTCCGCTCACCGCTTCTTCGGGCGCTCTACGTGTACGGACAGGCCGGGCTGACGCGCCAGACCGAGCTGGCGGATTCCGGAGCCGAGAGCGGAGTCGAGGTCTCCGCGTACGTCGTGCAGATCGCGGAAGTGCGCCCGCGCACGCGCCCTGACCTTGCGGCGCCCCACGGCGACACGTACCGACTGCACGCCGGACACCTGCATCGCACGGTCCCGCAGCACGAGCGCGGCGGCCGTACGCTCCAACCCCGCCCGTACACCGGCCGATTGACGCATCGGCAGCAGCCCGCGGCGGCCCGGCGTCACGGCGAGCACGATCAGCCATACGCCGAGCAGCGCCACGACGCAGGCGGCGGCGAGGACCTTGGGGTCGTCCACGGGGGTGGTGGCCATCTCATCGGCGAGGGCGCGGCGCCAGCTCATCGCGGAACGTCCGGCCCGCACGGAGATCAGGTCGTAGAGCATCAGCCCCGCCGCGGCGAGCGCGAGCAGGGCGACGATTCCCGCGGGCAGGCGCCGCACGGACCAGAACCGCCCCGCGTGGCCTGTCTGCCGGGGCCCGCCGCCGGGGTCGTAGCCCGCGGCGGACGTCGTCTGTTCGAGGTCTCCGCTGCCCGCCTCCCGTGCCGTGTGCGGCTGGGGTTCCTTCTCCAGCGTGGGCAGCCGCTGGGTGCGCTCGTAGCTCACCGGACCCTCCCGGACCTCTCGCCGTCCAACTGCCTGGAGTGGAGCCGCTCCACGCCCACAGCCACGTCCGGTACGTGAACGCCGACCAATTCCTTTACCCGTGAAGCGACTTGTCGACGCACCGCAGCACACTGCGCGCCGATGTCGGAAGGGTAGCCCAGCTCCACGAGGACACGGACCCGGGCCGTCCCGTTCCGCAACTTGGCCGAGGCGCGGGGCCGGTGGTCGACCCCGGGCGGCACCCGGCGAGCGGCGGGCCACTCCCCCAGCGCCTCACGCGCGGCCTGCACCGCGACCTTGGCGACGACCCGTTCGACGACGGTGGTCGCACCGCGCTCCGAACCGCCTTCGTCACGGGCGCCTTCGTCACGGGCGCCTCCCGGGCCGGGGCCCGTACCGGCGTCCTCCGGACCGTCGCCGTCCGCTCCTTCCGGCGCCGCCTCCCTCGTCCCGGTCACCGGCCCGGCCCAGCCGTCCGCCGCGTCATCTGCGCCGGCCCTCTTCGCGCATACGGAAGAAGTCCTCCGCCCGCAGGTCACCGTCGAGGAAGCGGCCCGCGAAGAAGCCCAACCCGCCCAGCGCCGCCACCAGCAGGAAGGCACCGAACCCGCCGAAGTATCCGGCGAAGCCCAGCGCCATCCCTGCGATCAAGCCGATCACGGCCATCGTCATCGTGCGCCCCTTCGTTCAGTACACATGTCTGGCGTCAGGGTCGTGCGCCGCGCGGCTACTGCACTCTGCCGCGGCCACCGCCCGACTCCTCTCCTTCCTCCTCCTGCTCGTCGGGCAGCTTGACGTCGCTGACCGCGATGTTGACCTCGACGACCTCCAGGCCCGCCATCCGCTCCACCGCGGAGATGACGTTCTCCCGTACGGACCGCGCGAGATCGGCGATGGCGACGCCGTACTCGACCACGATCTCCAGGTCGAGCGCCGTCTGTACGTCGCCGACCTCAGCGCTCACGCCGCGCGCCGGGGACCTCCCGCCGCCGGGCACGCGGTCGCGCATCGCGCCGAACGTACGGGCCATGCCGCTGCCCAGCGCGTGAACGCCGGGAACGTCGCGGGCGGCCAGCCCCGCGATCTTCTCGACCACGCCGTCGGCGATGGTGGTGCGTCCGCGGCTGCCCGGGTCGGTCTGTGTGCGGCTGGACTCCCCCGCTCCGTCGCGTGAGGCCGTGCGCTGCCCCTGTCCGGTGGACTCGAAACGGTTGCCGGTCTTGGTCTCGGCCATGGCCTTCGCCCCTTTCCGAGAGGGAAGCGGTTCCGAATCACCGCTCTTGTGCCACATTAGGACTGCTTGTCCCGGTTCGCCTCGCGCGAGCGCGATTGGCCGAGTGAGGCCCGTTCGCGACCCGCCCCGGTGCGGGAAGGGGTTGCGTTGCCCGCCGCCCCTGCGGCGGTCACCGGGCGGATTCCGAACAGGACGGAGCGTGGCTCGCTATGGATGCCGAAGGGCTGTCACGGGCGGTACGGCAACAGCTCGGGCTCGGCCGGCTGCTGCCGCTCGGCGACGCGGCCGACGGAGCGTGGCTCGTGGAGAGCGCGGCGGTGACCGCCCTGCGGTCGGCCGTCTCCCAGGAGCTGCCGGACGTCCACATGGGCGGTCTGCGTCTCTCCCTCGCCGACCCGGAACTGGCCGAGCCCCCCGCCGTGCCGCCGCCCCCGTCGGCGCTGTGGCCGGGACGGCTGTACATCGACGCCGAGTTCGCGTCGCCTCCGCACGCGCCGCTGACGACGATGGCGGAGTTGCTGCGGGCCACCCTGCTGCGGTCCGCGGACCGGGAGTTGGGGCTGCGCGTGGACGCGGTGGATCTGCGGATCACGGACCTGCTGGAGGGCGGGAACGGGCACCGCCACGACGGGCACGGGGCCGCCCGGCACCGGCAGGGCCCGTCGGCCACGGCGGCCGGAAAAAGCGAGGGCGGCCACCGGCCGTACGGGCAGGGCACACCCCGGCCGGGCGACCGACCGGGCTCCTCGGCCGCCACTCATCCGCCCGCCCCCGCGGACGATCCTCGCGGCGCCGCCACCGCGCAGGCGGTGATCTCCGTACCGGGCGTGACGCGCCTCGCCCCCGTACTGGGGTCCACGCACGGCGGCCTCCCCGCCGACGCCGTGAGCGTCACCGCCGCGGCAGCCCGTGACGGCCATGAGGCGGGGAGGCATCTGCGGATCCAGTTGGCGGTCGCCGAGGGGACCCGGGTCCTGGACGTGGCGCGGGCGGTACGGCATGCCGCGGAGAAGGCCGCCGCCTGGGACGCGGAGGAGCCGGACGCGCCCGTGACCGTGGCCGTGCTGGTCACCGCGATCGACGCCACGGACCTCTGAACGAGGACCGCCGACGGGATCGCCGCGGACCGCTGAACGGGGATCGCCGACCAGGCCCTACGAGCCGTACACGGGAGGGCGGACGCCTGGCTTCCGGCCGCCGCCGACGGCCGAGTGGCACGCCTTGCCCGCGCCTACTCGCCCGCCCCCACCAGATCGCGAAGGCGCCGCGTCTGCGCTGCACGCTCCGCCGCACGCTGCTCGTCGTAGCTACGCCCCGACGCCCCCTGAAGCAGCGCCTTGGTCTCCACGACCGCGTCACGCGGCGCCTCCAGCAGCGCCGCCGAGAGATCGCCGACGGCACCGTCGAGCTCCGCGGCCGGGACGACGAGATTGGCGAGGCCCGTGCGCTCCGCCTCGGCCGCGTGCACGAAGCGTCCCGTGGCACAGATCTCCAACGCACGTGAGTAGCCGAGGAGTTGCACCAGGGGGTGGGTGCCCGCCAGATCGGGGACGAGACCGAGGCTGGTCTCTCTCATGGCGAACTGGACGTCGTCGGCGCACACCCGTACGTCGGCGGCGAGAGCGAGCTGGAACCCCGCGCCGATGGCATGCCCCTGCACGGCGGCGATGCTGATCAGATCCGGACGGCGCCACCAGGTGAACGCCTCCTGGAAGCCCGCGATGGTCTCGTCGACCGTCTCGTCGGAGCCACGCGCCAGATCGACGAACGACAGCTCGCCGTCGATGCCCTCCGGGGTGAACGCCTGCCTGTCCAGGCCGGCCGAGAAGGACTTGCCCTCGGCACGCAGCACTACGACGCGGACGTCGCCGGGCACGATGCGTCCGGCCTCGGTCAGCGCCCGCCAGAGTGCCGGCGACTGGACGTTGCGCTTGGCCGGGTTCGAGAGCGTGACCGTGGCCACGGCGCCGTCGACGGCGAGGCGCACGCCGTCCTTGTCCAGCAGGGTCATCGACATCCTCCGGTGGCTACTCAGCGGTTAAGTTAACCGAAGAGTAACCACCGTGAGGGATGCCTGGTAGTCCTGTCAGGCCGAGGCGGACTTCTTGCCTCGTGTCGCGCCGCCGCGGCCCCGCAGGGCCACACCGGACTCACTGAGCATCCGGTGCACGAAACCGTAGGAACGGCCTGTCTCTTCGGCCAGCGCCCGGATGCTCGCGCCGCCGTCGTACTTCTTCTTGAGGTCTGCCGCGAGCTTTTCGCGCGCGGTGCCGGTCACCCGGCTGCCCTTCTTCAGAGTCTCGGCCACCCGTGCCTCCTCATGGGAAGTGCGCTTTGTGACTCTCATGATCACCCCTCCCCCTGGTTCTGGCCACCCATTCGGCAAGGTCCGTGGAACTGCCGTGACCGGCGCACTACGGCCCGTGGCTGCTGGAATCAGCGATTCCGGTGGCCGGATTTACCCGGTCAGGGGCCGGGCATCGGCGAAATTCCAGGTCAGGGAGGGAGATCTTCGTCACGGCACCCGCATCCGGACCGTGTGCCACAGGTCCGTGATCCACGGGGGCGGCCACGCCGGGGATACGAGCCGTCCTCACTCATATGAAGGATCAAGCGTCGGCCGAATGATCCAGCAGAGATTGATCAAGGAGGGCGCGACGGAAGGGCCCATGGACAGGCGGCGGGCCGCGGCGAGGTACGCGGGGCGGAGCCGGTCAGGCAAGGGCGACGAGATCCGCGTACTCGTCGTTCCAGAGGTCCTCGACGCCGTCCGGGAGCATGATGATGCGCTCCGGCTCCAGCGCCTGGACCGCGCCCTCGTCGTGGGTGACCAGTACGACGGCGCCGGTGAACGTGTGCAGCGCGCCCAGGATCTCCTCGCGGCTGGCCGGGTCGAGGTTGTTGGTGGGCTCGTCGAGGAGCAGCACGTTGGCCGACGAGACGACGAGGGTCGCCAGCGCGAGCCGCGTCTTCTCACCGCCGGAGAGGACCCGCGCCGGCTTGTCCACGTCGTCACCGGAGAACAGGAACGAGCCCAGCGTCTTGCGGATGTCCACGAGGTCCATGTCCGGCGCGGCCGAGCGCATGTTCTCCAGGACCGTGCGGTCCGGGTCGAGGGTCTCGTGCTCCTGTGCGTAGTAGCCCAGCTTGAGGCCGTGGCCCGGTACGACCTTGCCGGTGTCCGGGTCCTCGATGCCCGCGAGCAGGCGCAGCAGCGTGGTCTTGCCCGCGCCGTTGAGGCCGAGGATGACGACGCGGGAGCCCTTGTCGATGGCGAGGTCGACGCCGGTGAAGATCTCCAGCGAGCCGTAGGACTTGGAGAGGTCCTCCGCCATCAGCGGCGTACGGCCGCAGGGCGCCGGGTCGGGGAAGCGCAGCTTGGCGACCTTGTCGGACTGCCGCTCCGCCTCCAGGCCCGACAGCAGCTTCTCCGCCCGCCGTGCCATGTTCTTGGCGGCGACGGCCTTGGTGGCCTTGGCCCGCATCTTGTCGGCCTGGGAGTTGAGGGCGGCGGCCTTCTTCTCGGCGTTGGCGCGCTCGCGCTTGCGGCGCTTCTCGTCGTCCTCGCGCTGGATGACGTACTGCTTCCAGCCCACGTTGTAGATGTCGATCGCCGAGCGGTTGGCGTCGAGGTAGAAGACCTTGTTGACGACGGTCTCGATCAGCGCCTCGTCGTGGGAGATGACGATGAGGCCGCCGCGGTAGGTCTTGAGGAAGTCCCGCAGCCAGACGACCGAGTCGGCGTCGAGGTGGTTGGTGGGCTCGTCGAGCAGGAGGGTGTCGGCGTCCGAGAAGAGGATGCGGGCCAGCTCGACGCGGCGGCGCTGACCGCCGGAGAGGGTGTGCAGGGGCTGGCCCAGCACACGGTCGGGCAGGCCGAGGCTGGCGGCGATGGTGGCCGCCTCCGCCTCCGCGGCGTAGCCGCCCTTGGTGAGGAACTCCGTCTCCAGCCGCTCGTACTTCTTCAACGCCCGCTCGCGGGTGGCTCCCTGGCCGTGCGCGATGCGGTCCTCGTTCTCCCGCATCTTGCGCATGACGGCGTCGAGGCCGCGGGCGGAGAGGATGCGGTCGCGGGCCACCACGTCGAGGTCGCCCGTGCGCGGGTCCTGCGGGAGGTAGCCGACCTCGCCGCCTCGGGTGACCGTGCCGGCGGCGGGGGCCGCCTCGCCGGCGAGGCATTTGGTGAGCGTGGTCTTGCCCGCTCCGTTGCGGCCCACGAGGCCGATGCGGTCGCCCTTGGCGACGCGGAAGGTCGCGGACTCGATCAGAATGCGGGCGCCGGCGCGCAGCTCAAGGCCGGTGGCGGTGATCACGGCGGACTACTCCAGGCAGGGTGAGGTCGTACGTACGGACGGGAGCGGGCGCGTACGTACGGCGCTAATGCGTCAGGTGAGTAGCCATGGCAGCCAGTCTAGCGGCGCACCACAACTGCTTTTCCCGGCGTTGTCAGTGGCCGCTGCCACACTGCGGGGAGGACGGAGGTGACGGACGGGGCCTCCGGGAGCCGTGAGGAGGGCGAGTGCCATGACCGACGCACCCACGCTGTATCCGACGCTGCTGTACGAGGACGCGAAGGCCGCCATCGGGCAGTTGGAGGAGGCGTTCGGCTTCAGACGCACGGCCTTCTACGAGGCGGACGACGGCACCGTGCTGCACGCCGAGGTCGCCTGTGGCAACGGCGCGGTGATGGTGGGCACCAAGGGCAGAGGGGGCGTCTTCTCCGAGGCGATGAGCGGGGCGGGCCCGGCGGGGGTCTACGTGGTGGTCTCCGACGTGGACGCGCACTGTGCACGGGCGAGACGGGCGGGGGCGGAGATCCTGATGGAGCCCACCGACCAGGACTACGGCTCGCGGGACTACATGGCGCGGGACCTGGAGGGGAACGTGTGGAGCTTCGGTACGTACGTGCCCGAGCTGAGCGGCTGAATTCCCGGCGCACGCACGGGAGTCGAGCAGGCCGCGCGGGGCAGCGCCGGGTTCCGGCGCGGGCGGACCTGCGGCGGTGCGGCGCGAGCGCGGGTGCGCTCGGCGTCGCTCGTGCGTACCGGCGACGGTCGCCGCGCGGGTCAGATGCCGCCCGTGTGGACCTGGAACGCCGCGCGGCGCACCGCCTTCGCCAGCGCGGGGTCCGGGTGTGCGGCCGCGAGGGCGACCAGCACCTGCACCGTGCGCGGGTGGCCCACGGCGCGTACCTCCTCCAGCAGCTTGGGGACGGTGCCCTGCACGGCGGTCTCCAAGTGGTCGACGAGGAGCCGCTGTTCACCGTGGTCGGCGACCGCCGCCGCGGTGTCGACCCACAGCCATGTCGCCTCCTGCCTGCTGAGCACTCCGGGGGCGCCGCCTGCCAGGTCCTCGGGGTCGGCTCCGTCGAGTTCGGCGAGCCAGAGCAGGGCGTAGGGCCGCAGGGGCGGTTCCTCGGCGGCTTCGCGCACGGCCGGTTCGGCGGGGGCGCCGACGACGCGCAGTGCCTCGAAGGCCAGTCCGCGGATGAGGGCGTCCTCGCCGCGGGCGGCTGCCAGGAGTTCGGTGATGGCTGTGCCGTTGGAGCGCGCGGCGATCCAGGCGCGGTACTCGTCGCGTGCGGGGCCGGGGGTGAGCCGTGCGCAGCCGCGCAGCATGTCCTGGGCGGACTGCTCGATGTTCCCGGCGGGGCTCTGGGCGGCGACACAGATCTGTTCCAGCTTCGTCCACACCGCCCAGTTGCCCAGGGGGGTGAGCACGGCGGAGCCCTCGCGTACGCCGGTCACGCCCTCTGCCGCTGCCGCCGCCTCCTGTACGGCTTCGGCTTCGGCGGGTGCACGCGGCGTACCGGAGGGAGCGGTCAGCGGGAGGGACCCCTCGTCCGTGCAGCGGGTGAGGGCGCCCACGGCGGCGAAGCCGTCGAGCGCCCAGTCGAGCAGGCCCGGCAGCAGCACCTGGTCGGCGTGGTCGTTGTGCTCGGCCCCCGGACCGCCCTCCGCCGCGGGGACCTCGTCGGCGGCGTCACGCTCGGCCCGTAGCTCGGCCACTCGCTGGGCGAGCAGATCGTGCAGCACGGGGAAGGTGACGGGACCGGCGGTCAGATGCATCACGGACAGCAACTGCGGTGCGGCTTCGACGACTTCGGCGACGAGGGCCGGATCGGCGGGAGTCGGCGCCGGATAGGCGAGCGACCAGGCGTCGAAGAGGGCCATCCAGCCCCGCAGCACGGCGCTGTCGTCGCGCTCCCAGGCACGCAGCCGCCAGCCGGGGCGGGCGGTGCCGCCGTGCAGCTCGATGAGACCGGCGAGGCGGGCGCGGTCCCAGTGGGTGCGTACGTGCTCGACGGGCATCCGCAGGGCGGCAGCGGCACGTTCGCGCTCGGGGCCGCTGCCGGGGAGGGCCTCGTTGCGCTCTGCCCAGCGCGCGAGTACGACGGCGTCGGCGAGCGCGGCCCGGGCCTGCCGGGCGAGCTGCTCGCGTGGCGGCAGCCCCTCGGGCGGCGGCGGAGACGGGCGCACGCGACGGGCGGTCACGGTGCGCCGGGCCGCGGCGATCGGCCGCGTGGGGACGAGGCGGAGCGGGTTGTCTCGCGGGGTACGGGACGGCGTCACAGGAGCAGTCTTCACGGTCTTCGGCACAAATCCCAAACGGGGGTGCGGAATTACCGAATCCGCTTCTTGGGGCGCGGTCGATTTCCGCACTGCGATGGGCATTTGAGGGGGCAAAGCGGGCGGGCGCGCGGGCGGCCGTGACATGCGATGGCAGCGCTTCCAACGACCTTCGCACGCGCCTCTTCGAGCGGGTTCGCGACTTTGCGGGTGCACGGGTGGCCGGGCGCGGGGTTCACATCGGCCCGGGGATCACCTCTGACGGGTTCACATCAGAGGGATGACATCGGATCAGAGTGGATCACATCAGAGGGGTCAGGAAGTGACGCACCTTCTCCTCGTACGCCTCGGGGTCGGCGTTCCACATCGCAGCGTGCGGTGCGCTGGGCACGGTGTGCAGGCTGACGAACTCCACGTTCGCGGACGCCAGTTCCCTGGAGCGCTGCCAGGAGGCGACGGTGTCGTCCGGTCCGTGCAGCAGCAGCGCCGGTACGTCGACCGCCGCGGGGTCCACGGTCTGCCGCATCCGTTCCGGTTCCGGCAGGTGTGCGCGTCCCTGGGCGGCGCGTACGGCGAGCGGCAGCAGCGCCCGCGGGGTGTGCCGGGCGGCGGCGAGCGCTCGCACGGTGGCCCACCAGTCCAGCACGGGCGAGTCGAGCACCAGTCCGGCGATCCTGCCGACGGCGGCCGGATCGCCGGGCTGCTCGCCGATGCTGCCGGTGCCGTGGGCGGCCCCGCTGCCGGCCGCGCCTGCGCTGCGGCCGCTCAGCCGCTCCGCCGCACTGAGCGCCATGGACGCCCCGCTGGACCAGCCGTGCAGCACGACCTGCCGGGCTCCGCTCTCCACGGCGTAGCGGATCGCGGCCTCCACGTCGCGCCACTCGGAGCCGCCGAGGTGGCGTACACCGTCGGGCGGTGGCGGCGCACCGGCGTCGCCGCGGTAGGCGAGCGCGAGCACCGGCAGGTCGAGCTTGGCGTAGAAGGGCAGCAGGGGCAGCGCCTGTGCGGGGGTGGCGCCGAGTCCGTGCAGTGCGACGACCCAGGTGTCGCGGGCTCCGGAGACGAACCACGCGGGCAGTGGGCCGAGTTCGCCGGGCACCTGAACCGCGGTACGGGCGGGGATGCCGTCGTCGCGGCCCGCCGGGTCGCCGGTCTCGGCGGGCGCTCCGGCCGTGGCGGCGTCCGCGGTGTACGCGAGTTCCGCCGCGTCGTCGGGGCATGTCTGCGGTGTGAGCCACAGCCTGGTGCCGGGCCTGAGTTCGCCGTGGTGCACCCGTTCGAGACGGCGTACGACGGTGTCGGGGGACGCCTTGGCGGGCTCGCCGTCCAGCACGGGCCCCACAACGGCGTGGCAGTCACGCCCCACGAGCCCGTAGACGCCGGGGAGCTGCGCGGTCAGGGATCGGGTGAGGGCGACCTCTCCGTCGCCGACGGTGTGCACGGTCAGCGGGGGCCCGCCGAATCCGGCGGGCAGCCGTGCTCGCCCGGAGGAGCTGCGGCGTACGGGCCGCAGCGCCGCGTCGGCGGCGTACCGCCCGGCGGCGACCGCGGCGGCACCGGCGAACGTCACGGAGGTGGCGGCGAGTGCCGCGGTGCGCAGACGCATTCGGCCAGTGTCGGGGACGGAAGGTCCGTGCGGCCAGTGGTGAGGTGCCGCCGGGGTGAACTCGGCCGCGCGGCCCGGCGCGTGGGCGTCCGCCCTGATATACGGGCTCCCGGCCGCGATGTGCTCGCCCGCCGCCCCCGCGGGCCTCGGCGCCGTGGGCTCACTCAGGTGTGGGCCGCTGCCCGTACCCCTTCAACTTCTCCTGTACGCGGGCGAGTTCGCCGTCCGGGATCAGCGAGGGGGTGCGCCCCGGCACCGAGTGGGCGGCGAGCCAGACGCGGCACATCCACTCCAACTGGGCGGTGCGCTCGTACGCCTGGCGGAGATCGTCCCCGTAGGCGATCGTGCCGTGGTTCTGGAGGAGGCAGGCGCTGCGGCCTTCGAGGGCGGTGAGCATGTGTGCCGCGAGTTCGTCGCTGCCGTAGGTGGCGTAGGGCGCGACGCGCACGGGGCCGCCGAGCGCGGCCGTCATGTAGTGGATGGCGGGGAGTTCGCCCACGAGGGCGGAGACCGCGGTGGCGTGCACGGCGTGCGTGTGGACGACCGCCCGGGCGCCGGTGTGCCGGTAGACCGCGAGATGCATGGGGAGTTCGCTCGTCGGCGTCAGGCTGCCCGCGGTGCGGCGGCCTTCGAGGTCGACCGCGCACAGGTCGCCGTCGCCGAGGCGCTCGTAGGGGACGCCGCTCGGTGTCACCAGTACGGTGTCCGCGACCCTCGCGGAGACGTTGCCCGAGGTGCCGACGACCAGTCCCTCGGCGGTCGTTCGCCGGGCGGTGGCGGCCAACTCCCGCCATGCGCACAGCAGTTCGTCCGGGTCGGCCGCCGGGGTCGTCGTCGGCTCCGGCTCCGGCTTCCGCTGATCCAACCGTTCCACCTGTCCTGTCCACCAGTTCCGTAGTTGCGGTCCTGTACTTCCGCTCCCGTAGTTCCGCTTGTGTAGTTCCCTACAGCCCGCGGCTGGTTCCGGGCATCCCGCGGCTTCGGACGTCACGCCCGTTCAGGCCGGGCCTCCGGCTCGCCCGCGAGATTCCGTTCGCATCGGCGGAAGATGCCCCGTGCACCTTCGCGAGCTGCGGCGCAGGACCGTCCGAGAGGGCGGAGATGCAGGTGCGACGGGTGTGTGACACCGCTCACAACAGGCGTCCGGGAGCGACACTCACAGGCCCGCCGCAGTTCATCTGCCGTTCACCCACCGTCCCTACGTTCATCTGGACATCAAACTTCGAGCGGATTGTGCCTGGGTGAATGGAACACATCACGCTTCTCATCGGGATCGTGATCGTCACGGCCTTGGTGTTCGACTTTACGAACGGCTTCCACGACACGGCCAACGCCATGGCCACCACCATCTCCACCGGGGCACTCAAGCCCAAGACAGCGGTGGCGATGTCGGCGGTCCTCAACCTCGTCGGGGCTTTCCTCTCCATCGAGGTCGCAAAGACCATCTCCTCCGGAATCATCGACGAAAGCTCCGGCATCCGGCCTGAAGTGATCTTCGCAGGGCTGGTCGGAGCGATCATCTGGAACCTGCTGACCTGGCTCGCCGGGCTCCCCTCCAGCTCCTCGCACGCGCTGATGGGCGGCCTGCTCGGTGCGACCGTGGCGTCCGCCGGAATCGGTGCCGTCAACGGCGGCACCGTCGTGATGAAGGTGCTCATCCCCGCCGTCGCCGCACCGCTGGTCGCGGGTCTCGCCGCGCTCTTCGCTACGCGGCTGACCTACCGGGCGGCGGGCAAGGCCGACGAGCAGCAGACCGCCAAGGGCTACCGGACGGGGCAGATCACCTCCGCCGCGCTGGTCTCCCTGGCACACGGCACGAACGACGCACAGAAGACCATGGGCGTCATCACTCTCGCCCTGATCACCGGCGGTGTGATCGCCCCGCAGGCGGACCCGCCGACCTGGGTGATCGTCTCGGCCGGACTGGCCATCGCCCTCGGCACGTACCTGGGCGGCTGGCGGATCATCCGCACCATGGGCAACGGCATCACCGACATCAAGCCCCCGCAGGGATTCGCCGCGCAGACCTCCGCCGCGGTGACCATCCTCGCCTCCTCCCACATCGGCTTCTCGCTGTCCACGACTCACGTCTGCTCCGGCGCGGTCATGGGCTCCGGGCTGGGCCGTAAGGGCGGAATCGTGCGCTGGTCGACCGCGGCCCGCATGGTGGCGGGCTGGGGGCTGACGCTCCCGGCGGCGGGGATCGTCGCCGCGGGCGCGGCTCTGCTGGCACAGCAGGGCGACTGGGGCGTCAGCACCGTCGCAGTGCTCGCGGTGGCGGTCGGCGCGGGCATCTGGCTGCTCTCGCGCCGTCAGCCCGTCGACCACACCAACGTCAACGACGCGACGCTGCCCGGGTCTTCGGAGCCGGAGCCCGCCGGAGTCGTCACCGCCGCGCTCCGTACGGTCGCACCGCCGCCCGCTGCGGCAGCGGTGCACGCCAAGGCGGCTTCGGCTGCCGAGGCCGGGGACGGAAATACGCAGGGCGCCCCCGAGGGGGTCCCGGAGGGCGTACCCGCGGCGGCGCAGCACGCCGACGCATAGCCGAAACGCAATCCGACACCGGAACGACAGGGAAACGCTATGGACATCGACTGGGCAGCGCTGGGACAGGTATTCGGCGTCAGCCTCGTGGCCTCGGTCGCCCTGGTGGGCGTGTTCACGCTCGGCATCGTGGGCTCCTCCACGGGCAGGGCGGAGGGCTCGCAGACCGGCGGCGGTACGACCGTGCTCGCGCGGACCGGCGCATACACGTGCTTCGCGCTGTGCGCGGCGGCCGTGGCCTACGGGATCTACATCATCACCGCTCCCTGAACCGGGTGGCGCCGGCGGGCGCTTGAGGTCGTCCGCCGGTGTTCCCGCGAGGGATTCTGAAGGGGTACGGAGGGGCGCTCCGTGCCCCTTCGCCATGTTCCGGCGCGGCCTGCCGTGTGTCTGCTCACACTCTCCCGTCGCAGGTCAGCGGCGAGTTGACGGCCCTGTCGGTACGTGGTGGACTGCCGATTGCCCAACGGCGGCAGGAGAGGAAGCCGGTGCGAATCCGGCGCGGTCCCGCCACTGTCACCGGGGAGCGCACCCCCAACCGAAGGTCACGGCCCGTTAGTTCGAGGGCTGGAAGGCCGGGGGTCGCAGCGATCCGGGAGCCAGGAGACTCTCGTCGCCGGCACGTCGAACCAGGGCGAGGACCCTGAGTGAGGACTCCGTCATGCGTGGCTTGCCAGCCTCTCCCACACCTGTGTCCGCGCGCCTTCACTTCGGGGCGCGGGTGACCGGCGGTCCCCAAGTCCCTTACGGCGTACACCGATCGACGGACTGCCAGGCCCCTGTGCGGCGGATTCCGGTCCGCCGGGTGCCCCTCCGCCTGGCTCCGCACCCCGCCGGGCGGCGGCACGCCTCCGCCCGCGTACTCCTTCGAGGCACCACGACGGCTCGCTGACGATGCGGGCCGATCGAGCCTACGTATGCGCCGCTGCCCTCGGTCACCTCGGTGATCTGCTCTTCGGCGATCCCCGGCGCGGGCATCCGGTGGCCGTCTTCGGCAAGGCCGCCGGGGCCGCCGAGCGCGTCATGTGGCGGGACGGCAGGGCGGCGGGCGCCGCTCATACGGTGCTGTGCGCCGGTGGCGCGGTCGCCGCCGTGACGGCGCTCGGGCGCACGGTCCGCGCCGTGGCAGGTGCGGGCGGCGCCACGCTCTTCGACGCCGCGGTGACCTGGACCGTGCTGGGCGGCACCGGCCTGCGGGAGGAGGCCCTGGCGGTGGCCTCGGCGCTGGAGGCGGACGATCTGGCGGGCGCACGGCGGCTGTTGCCGCATCTGTGCGGACGCGACCCGCAGTCGCTGGACGCGGACGCCGTCGCACGCGCCGTCGTCGAGTCGGTCGCGGAGAACACCTCGGACGCCGTCGTCGGCGCGCTGGTGTGGGGCGCCCTCGCGGGTGCTCCCGGGATGGCCGCCTTCCGCGCGGTCAACACGCTCGACGCGATGTTTGGTCATCGCTCGCCGCGTTTTCTGCGCTTCGGATGGGCAGCCGCCCGGCTGGACGACGTAGCGGGGTGGCCCGGTGCGCGTCTGACGGCGGTGCTCGCCGCGCTGGCGGGGCCCTCTCCTCGGGGGGCGCTGCGGGCGTGGCGCGGGGACGCCGGTGACCATCCCAGCCCCAACGCGGGTCCCGTGGAGGCCGCGTTCGCGGGCGCGCTGGGAGTGCGGCTGGGCGGCACCCTCAGCTACGGGGGACGCGTCGAGCGCAGGCCGGTGCTCAACCCGGGCGGGCGCGCGGTGCATACGCGGGACATCGCCGAGGCGGTGCGGCTTTCGCGGCGTGTGGGCGTACTGGCGCTGGTGATCACCTCGGCGGCCGGGGCGCTGCGGCTGCGGCGATTCCGGCCTCGGGCGGAGCGAGCGGCGGGGGAAGGGGGACGGGCGTGAGTGAGGCCGTAGAGCGCGGAGGCGGGGAGCCGGGCGGCCGGCCCGGCAACGGTCGGCCCGGCAACGGTCGGCTCAGCGGAGGAGGACTCGGCGGCGGGCTGCTCGTCGCGGGCACCACGTCCGACGCGGGCAAGAGCGTGGTGACGGCGGGCATCTGCCGCTGGCTGTCACGCAAGGGCATGAAGGTCGCGCCGTTCAAGGCGCAGAACATGTCGCTCAACTCGTATGTGACGAGGGAGGGCGCGGAGATCGGCAGGGCGCAGGCCATGCAGGCCGCCGCCGCCCGCACCGAGCCGACGGCGCTGATGAACCCGGTGCTGCTCAAGCCCGGCGGGGACCGCAGCAGCCAAGTGGTGCTGCTGGGCAGGCCCGTCGGGGAGATGACCGCGCAGGGCTACCACTCCGGCAGGCAGGAGCGTCTGCTGGACACGGTCGCCGACTGCCTCGCGGAGCTGCGGCGCAGCCATGACGCGGTGATCTGCGAGGGCGCCGGCAGCCCCGCGGAGATCAATCTGCGGCGTACCGACATCGTCAACATGGGCCTGGCCAGGGCCGCAGGACTGCCCGTGGTGGTGGTGGGCGACATCGACCGGGGCGGGGTCTTCGCGTCCTTCTTCGGTACGACGGCGCTGCTGGCGGAGCGCGATCAGGCTCTGCTGGCGGGCTATGTGGTCAACAAGTTCCGCGGTGACGTGGCGCTGCTGGAGCCGGGTCTGGAGATGCTGCACGGCCTGACGGGGCGGCCGGTGCTGGGAGTTCTGCCCTTCCGGCGCGGTCTCGGCATCGACGCGGAGGACGGGCTGGCGGTGTCACTGGGCGGCGCGGTCGGCGAGCCCCGGGAAGCGGCTCCGCTCGGAAGTGACGTGCTGCGCATAGCCGTTGTGGCGCTGCCGCTGATGTCGAACTTCACCGACGTGGACGCGCTGGCCGCCGAGCCGGGTGTCGTGGTCCGCTTCACCGCCCGTCCCGAGGAGCTTGCCGACGCGGATCTGGTGGTGCTGCCCGGCACGCGCGGCACCGTGAAGGCGCTGGCCTGGCTGCGGGAGCGCGGCCTCGCGGAGGCGGTGGTGCGGCGCGCGGCCGAGGGTCGTCCCGTGCTGGGCATCTGCGGGGGATTCCAGATGCTGGGCGAGCGGATCGAGGACGACGTCGAGTCGCGGGCCGGGACCGTCGAGGGTCTCGGTCTGCTGCCGCTGAGGGTGCGCTTCGCGCAGGAGAAGACGCTCGCCCGGCCCTCGGGCCGTGCGCTCGGCGAGCATGCCGAGGGCTACGAGATCCATCACGGCGTCGCCGAAGTCACGGGCGGCGAGGCGCTGTTCGCCGACGCCGGCGGCAATCCCCTGGACGGCTGCCGCATCGGTTCCGTACGGGGCACGCACTGGCACGGAGCGCTGGAGAGCGACGGCTTCCGCAGGGCGTTTCTGCGCGCGGTGGCCGACGAGGCGGGGCGCACGGGATTCGTACCGGCCTCGGACACCGGTTTCGCGGCGCTGCGCGAGGAGCAACTGGATCGCCTGGGCGATCTCATCGAAGAACACGCCGACACCGACGCGCTGTTGCGGCTGATCGAGTCGGGCCCGCCTGCGGGCCTGCCGTTCGTCGGGCCGGGCGCGCCGGAGGCACGACACGCGGGAGCGTCCTCATGAGCACTGTTCTGCTGCTGTCCACGTCCGATACGGATCTGCTCGCGGCCCGCGCCTCTGGCGCCGCGTACCGGATCGCCAATCCCACGAGGGTGGATGCGGCGGAGGACCTGCCGGGGCTGCTGGAGGGCGCGGACATCGCGGTCGTACGGCTGCTCGGCGGCAAGCGTGCCTGGGAGGACGGGCTGGCGGCGCTGAAGGCGTCGTCGGTGCCGACGGTGCTGCTGGGCGGGGAGGCCGTGCCGGACGCCGAGCTGATGGCGGAGTCGAGTGTGCCCTCGGGCGTGGTCGCCGAGGCGCTGAGATATCTCGTGGAGGGCGGGCCGGAGAATCTCCGGCAGCTCGCAGGTTTCCTGTCCGACACGGTGCTGATGAGCGGGGAAGGCTTCGAACCGCCCGCCGCCATGCCGGAGTTCGGGGTGCACGGCGCCCGCGAGCAGCGGCCGGGGCGGCCGACGGTGGGCGTGCTCTTCTACCGGGCGCACGAACTGGCGGGCAACACCGCCTTCGTGGACGTGCTGTGCGACGCGATCGAGGACGCGGGCGCCAACGCCCTTCCCGTCTACTGCGGTTCGCTGCGCGGCGCAGTCGATACGCGGCGGAGGGCGGGGGCCGGGAGCGATGAGGAACGCCCCCAGGACGAGGAAACGGGCACCGCGACCGGCACCCGCCCGCGGCGGAGCCGGGACGGAGCGCGCACGAGGCCACGCAGCGCCGATCCGGAGTTGTACGAACTGCTGGGCCGTGCCGACGCGTTGGTGACGACGGTGCTCGCCGCGGGCGGCACGCGCGCCGGCGACGCCTCCGCCGGGGGCGACGACGAGACGTGGGACATCGGTGCGCTCGCCGAGCTGGACGTGCCGCTGCTGCAAGGGATGTGCCTGACCACCACACGTGAGGCGTGGTCGGAGTCGGACGCCGCGCTGTCCCCGATGGACGCGGCGATGCAGGTCGCGATCCCCGAGTTCGACGGACGGCTGATCACGGTGCCGTTCTCCTTCAAGGAGGAGGGCCCGGACGGCGTCCCCGTCTACGCGGCGGACCCGGAGCGTGCCCGCCGTGTCGCGGGAATCGCCGTACGCCACGCGGCACTTCGGCACAAGCCGAACTCCGAGAAGAAGCTCGCGCTGGTCTTCACCGCCTACCCCACGAAGCACTCACGGGTCGGCAACGCCGTCGGCCTGGACACCCCGGCCTCCGCCGTGAAGCTGCTGGACGCGCTGCGCGACGCGGGGTACCGGGTGGAGGGACACCCGGACGACGGCGACGAGTTGATACACCGGCTGATCGCCGCGGGCGGCCACGACGTGGAGTGGCTCACGGAGGAGCAGCTCGCCGCAGCGCCCGCGCGGGTGCCGCTGAAGGACTACCGGGAGTGGTTCGCGCGTCTCGACCCGGGTCTGCGTGCGGAGATGACGGAGGCGTGGGGCGAGCCGCCGGGCAGCCTGTACGTCGACGGGGACGAAATCGTCCTCGCCTCCCTGCGGTTCGGGAACGTCGTGGTGCTGATCCAGCCCCCACGCGGTTTCGGCGAGAACCCGATCGCCATCTACCACGACCCCGACATGCCGCCGTCGCACCACTATCTGGCGGCGTACCGCTGGATCGAGTCGGCCGAGTCGGAGGGCGGCTTCGGCGCCGACGCCATCGTGCACATGGGCAAGCACGGGACGATGGAGTGGCTGCCCGGCAAGGGCCTGGGCCTCTCCGCGGCGTGCGCTCCCGACCCGGTGCTGGGCGATCTGCCGCTGGTGTACCCGTTCATCGTCAACGACCCGGGCGAGGGCACCCAGGCCAAGCGCCGGGGCCACGCCACCGTCGTCGACCATCTCGTACCGCCGATGGCGAGGGCCGACTCCTACGGCGATCTCGCCAAGCTGGAGCAGCTTCTCGATGAGTACGCGCTCGTCAGCGACCTGGACCCCGCCAAGGCGCCGGCCGTGCGCAGTCAGATCTGGACGCTGGTGCGCGCGGCGGAGCTGCACCACGATCTCCACGTCGAAGAGCAGCCCGGCGAGGACGAGTTCGACGACTTCGTGATGCACGTCGACGGCTGGCTGTGCGAGATCAAGGACGTGCAGATCCGCGACGGGCTGCACATCCTCGGCGGCGGCCCCGAGGGCGAGCCGCGCGTCAACCTCGCGCTGGCGGTGCTGCGTTCGGCGCAGGTGTGGGGCGGAGTCTCGGGGGCGCTGCCCGGTCTGCGGGCTGCGCTCGCGGCCCATTTCGGGCTCGTCGAGGGCGAGTTGCTGGCGGAGCCGGGCGCACGCGCCGATGTGCCCGAGGAGTTGGCCAAGCTGGCGGAGGGCCCGTCGCGTACCGCGTCGGACGCGGTGGATCTGCTGGAGCGCCTGGCGCGCACGCTCGTCGAGGAGATGGAGGCGCGCGACTGGTCCGAAGAGCAGGCGGCACCCGTGGTCGCGGGCGTGCTCGGAGTCGGACCGGCCGATGCCGTACGGGTGCTGGAGTTCGCCGCGAAGGAGGTCGTGCCCCGTCTGGCGCGCACCACCGACGAGATCGGCAACGTACTGCACGCCCTCGACGGCGGCTACATCCCCGCGGGCCCTTCCGGCTCGCCGACGCGCGGGCTGGTCAACACGCTGCCGACCGGGCGGAACTTCTACTCCGTCGACCCCAAGGCCATTCCGTCCAGGCTCAGTTGGGATGTGGGCAGTGCGCTGGCCGACTCGCTCGTCCAGCGCCATCTCGACGACACGGGCGAGTATCCGCGTTCGGTCGGGCTGACCGTGTGGGGTACGTCCTGCATGCGTACGCAGGGCGACGACATCGCGGAGATCCTTGCTCTGCTGGGCTGCCGCCCCGTGTGGGACGACGCGTCGCGGCGAGTCACGGGCTTCGAGGTGGTGCCGCTGGAGGAGCTGGGCAGGCCGCGCATCGATGTGTCGGTGCGCATCTCCGGCTTCTTCCGTGACGCGTTCCCGCATGTGGTGGCCATGGTCGACGACGCCGTAAGGGCGGTGGCGGAGCTGGAGGAGCCCGCCGACCGCAACTTCGTGCGGGCGCACGCCGACGAGGACACCGAGGCGCACGGCGACCGCCGCCGGGCCACGTCCCGCATCTTCGGCTCCAAGCCCGGCGCGTACGGCGCGGGCCTGCTGCCGCTGATCGACGCCCGCAACTGGCGCTCCGACGCGGACCTCGCGGAGGTCTACGCGGTGTGGGGCGGCTACGCCTATGGACGCGGACTGGACGGGCGTCCCGCACGCGGCGACATGGAGGCCGCGTTCCGGCGCATCCAGGTCGCGGCGAAGAACGTCGACACCCGCGAGCACGACATCGCCGACGCCGACGACTACTTCCAGTACCACGGCGGGATGGTCGCCACCGTCCGCCATCTGACGGGCGAGTCCCCCGAGGCGTACATCGGGGACTCGGCGGTGCCGGACCGCGTCAAGACCCGCACCCTCGGGGAGGAGACGCACCGCGTCTTCCGCGCCCGCGTCGTCAACCCGCGCTGGATGGCGGCGATGCGCCGACACGGCTACAAGGGCGCCTTCGAGATGGCGGCGACCGTGGACTACCTCTTCGGCTACGACGCGACGGCCGGCGTCGTCGACGACTGGATGTACGAGAAGCTCGCCGCCGAGTACGTATTCGCCCCCGAGAACCAGGAGTTCATGAAGCGCTCCAATCCATGGGCGCTGCGCGGCATCGCCGAGCGGATGCTGGAGGCCGCCGACCGTGGCCTTTGGCAGGAGCCCGATCCGGGGACCCTGGAGCGGCTGCGCGAGACGTATCTGGAGCTGGAGGGCGACTTGGAGGGCGGCCCCGAGGACGACCCGGAGGACGACGGATGACGGCGGCGACCGCGCGTGCCGCACAACCGCGTGGCGCCGACCCGCGCATCGAACCCCCGCGTACCGCACACCCGCGTACAGCACATCCGCGAAGCGCACACCTCGACTCCGGCCGCGTGCAAGGCAGTTCGTGCCGGCGGCCGTACCAGGGAGGCAAGAGGGCATGAGCACCCCCTATCCGTTCACCGCACTCGTCGGAATGCGGGACATGCAGCTCGGGCTGCTGCTGAACTCGGTGAACCCGGCCATCGGCGGCGTCCTCATCCGCGGTGAGAAGGGCACCGCCAAGAGCACGGCCGTAAGGGCGCTCTCGGCGCTGCTGCCGCGCCTCGAGGTCGTGCCGGGCTGCCGCTTCTCCTGCGATCCGGCGGCGCCCGACCCGGCGTGCCCCGACGGCCCGCACGGCGACGGAGCGCCCGGAGACAGCCGCGCGGCCCGGCTGGTGGAGCTGCCGGTGGGCGCGTCCGAGGACCGTCTCGTCGGCGCGCTCGACATCGAACGGGCCCTGTCGGAGGGCGTGAAGGCGTTCGAGCCGGGCCTGCTGGCCGACGCGCACCGCGGTGTGCTCTATGTCGACGAGGTCAACCTGCTCCACGACCACCTCGTGGATCTGCTGCTGGACGCCGCCGCCATGGGTTCGTCGTACGTGGAACGTGAGGGCGTGTCCGTACGGCATGCCGCACGGTTCCTGCTCGTAGGCACGATGAACCCCGAAGAGGGCGAGCTGCGGCCGCAGTTGCTGGACCGCTTCGGGCTGACCGTGGAGGTGACGGCGTCCCGCGAGACGGACGAGCGTGTGGACGTGGTGCGCCGACGGCTCGCCTACGACGCCGACCCGGAGGGATTCGCCGCGACTTGGGCGGCGGAGGAGGACGCGCTGCGTCAACGGATCGCGGCGGCAAGGGAGTTGCTGCCTCGGGTACGCCTCGGTGACGCGGCGCTACGGCAGATCGCCGCGACGTGCGCGGCGTTCGAAGTGGACGGGATGCGCGCGGACCTGGTGATGGCGCGTACCGCCACGGCGCTGGCGGCCTGGGCGGGACGTACCGACGTCACGGCCGAGGACGTGCGGCAGGCGGCGCTGCTGGCGCTCCCGCACCGCCGCAGGCGCAATCCGTTCGACGCTCCCGGGCTGGACGAGGAGAAGCTCGACGAGACGCTTCGCGGGCATGCGGGCGCCGACGACGACGCGGACGGCGAAGCCGACCCCGACGGAGAGGACGGCGACGACGACCCGGACCCCGACGGCCCCGGCGGCGGGCGTCCACCGCAGGACGGCCCGCCCGAGGACCCCCCGCAGGGCGAGACGTCACTGCCCGGCCAGCGGGAGCGGGCCCAGGACGAACGGCAGGACCGGCAGGCACCGGTGCCGCCCTCCGCCTCCGCGCCGGAGGGCGGGCAGGACGAGGAAGACGGCAGCGGCGAGGGACCGTCCACGGGCCAGGCCCAGGAGAAGCCCGCCGCCTCCGCCTCCGAGCCGTTCCGCGCCCGCACCCTGCGCGTACCGGGACTCGGCGAGGGCGCCTCCGGCAACCGCTCACGGGCCCGTACCGCGCACGGACGCACCACCGGGGCCCGCAGGCCGCAGGGTGTGCTCGGGCGGCTGCATCTCGCGGCCACCGTGCAGGCGGCGGCACCGCATCAGCGCGCCCGCGGACGCGAGGGGCGCGGCCTGGTGCTGCGCCGTGACGATCTGCGTGAGGTCGTACGCGAGGGGCGCGAGGGCAACCTGGTGCTCTTCGTGGTGGACGCCTCGGGTTCCATGGCGGCACGGCAGCGGATGAGCGCCGTCAAGGGCGCCGTGCTGTCGCTGCTGCTGGACGCATATCAGCGGCGCGACAAGGTCGGCATGGTCACCTTCCGCCGGGTCGGGGCGGAGGTCGCGCTGCCGCCCACCTCTTCCGTGGACGCAGCCGCAGCCCGGCTGGAGTCGCTGCCCACCGGGGGGCGTACGCCGCTGGCGGCCGGGCTGCTCAAGGCGCGAGAAGTGCTGCGCGTGGAGCGGATGCGCGACCCCGCGCGCCGTCCGCTGGTGGTCACCGTCACAGACGGGCGGGCCACCGGCGGCGCCGAGCCGGTGGCCCGCGCCCGGCGTGCGGCGCGCCTGCTGGCGGCCGACGGGACGGCGTCGGTAGTGCTCGACTGCGAATCCGGGCCGGTGCGGCTGGGGCTCGCGGACGCCCTCGCCGCCGATCTCGGCGGTGAGGCGGTCACGTTGGAGGAGCTGCGGGCCGAGGCGGTCACGGATCTCGTACGGCACGCCACCGGCACCCGTGCCACGGGCGCGACGGCGGACGCCACGGCCCCGGCGGGGACGCCCGCGTCGACTCCGGCGGGGACGCCCGCAGCGGGAGGAGCGTCCGCGGCGCGGAACTCCCCGCGGATCCGGCAGCAGAATCGGAGGGCCGCGTAGTGCCGAAGGGACAGCCCAGCTCCGTACCGGACGACGGGCTCACCACACGTCAGCGCCGCAACCGGCCGCTTCTCGCGGTGCACACGGGCCCCGGCAAGGGCAAGTCGACGGCCGCTTTCGGGCTCGCGCTGCGGGCCTGGAACCAGGGGTGGCCGATCGGGGTGTTCCAGTTCGTGAAGTCGGCCAAGTGGAAGGTCGGCGAGGAGCGTGCGCTTCGGGTGCTGGGCGCGAGCGGCGAGGGCGGCGCCGTCGACTGGCACAAGATGGGCGAGGGCTGGTCCTGGATCCAGCGCGACGGCGAGATGAGCAGCGAGGAGGCCGCCCGCGAGGGCTGGGAGCAGGTCAAGCGGGACCTGGCCGCCGAGACGTACCGCCTTTACGTGCTCGACGAGTTCGCTTACCCGATGCACTGGGGCTGGGTCGACGTCGGCGAGGTCGTGTCGGTGCTGAGGGACCGTCCCGGCACCCAGCACGTGGTCGTCACCGGACGCCACGCTCCGCGTGAACTGATCGACGCGGCCGATCTGGTCACCGAGATGTCCAAGGTGAAGCACCCCATGGACACGGGCCAGAAGGGCCAGCGGGGCATCGAGTGGTGAGTGCATGAGCGAGCGCTGCGTGAACCCTCCGCGTCTCGTCGTCGCGGCTCCGTCCTCCGGCAGCGGCAAGACGACGGTGGCGACGGGGCTGATGGCCGCCTTCACCGAGGCGGGCCTGACCGTCTCACCGCACAAGACCGGTCCCGACTACATCGATCCGGGCTATCACGCCCTGGCCACGGGCCGTCCGGGACGCAACCTCGACGCGTATCTGTGCGGTCCCGAGCTGGTCGCCCCGCTGTTCGCGCATGCCGCCGCCGGTACCCAACTGGCCGTCGTAGAGGGCGTGATGGGCCTGTACGACGGCGCCGGCGGCGCCGGTGAGCTGGCCTCGACGGCGCAGGTGGCGAAGCTGCTGAGGGCGCCGGTGGTGCTGGTAGTGGACGCCTCGTCGCAGTCGCGTTCGGTCGCGGCGCTGGTGCACGGCTTCGCGTCGTGGGACCCGGAGGTGCGGGTGGCGGGGGTGGTGCTCAACAAGGTCGCCTCCGACCGTCACGAGGCCCTGCTGCGGGAGGCGCTGGACGGCTGCGGTGTGCCGGTGCTCGGCGCGCTGCGCCGCGACGCGGACTGCGACGCCCCGTCCCGCCATCTCGGTCTGGTGCCGGCGGCCGAACGCCGCGCGGAGGCCGTGGAATCGGTGGCCGCGCTGGCCGCCCGTGTGCGTGCGGGCTGCGACCTGGAGGCGCTGCTGGCGCTGGCGCGCAGCGCTCCCCCGCTGCCGGTGACTCCCTGGGAACCGGCGGCCGAAGTGCGTGCGGCGGACGGTCGGTCCGTCCCTGCGGCCGCACCCGGGGCACGTCCGCGCATAGCGGTCGCGGGCGGTCCCGCCTTCACCTTCTCCTACGCCGAGCACGCCGAACTGCTGCACGCCGCGGGCGCCGAGACCGTCACCTTCGATCCGCTGCACGACGAGGCGCTGCCCGAGGGCACACGAGGTCTCGTCATCGGCGGCGGCTTCCCCGAGGTGTACGGGCCGCAGTTGTCGGCGAACAAGGCGCTGCGGGCCGACGTACGGCGGCTGGTCCTCGACGGCGGCCCGGTGGCGGCCGAGTGCGCGGGGCTGCTGTATCTCTCGCGCGAACTGGACGGCGAGGAGATGTGCGCCGTACTCGACGGCTCGGCACGGATGACGGAGCGGCTCACGCTCGGCTACCGCGAGGCCGTGGCCGTCGACGACAGCGTCCTGGCGCCCGCCGGACTGCGGGTGCGGGGGCATGAGTTCCACCGCACCGCCGTCACGCCGGCCACCGGCGGCGAGCCCGCGTGGGGCGTCGTACGGCCCGAGCGGCGCAGGGAGGGCTTCGTGGGCGGCCCCTTCGGCAACGTCCACGCCTCGTATCTGCATGTGCACTGGGCCTCCGCTCCCGTGATGGCCCGCCGGTTCGTGGAGAGGTGTGTCCCGTGCCAAGACTGACCGGAGTGGGCGTCGGCCCCGGCGATCCGGAGCTGGTGACCGTGAAGGGCGTGAACGCCCTGCGCGACGCCGGTGTCGTGGTCGTACCGGTGATGGAGGACGGCGGCACCGGCCGAGCGGAGGCGACGGTGCTGCACTACGTCGACGCGTCGAAGGTCGTACGGGTCGTCTTCGCGCTGAACGAGCACAGCGACCGGGCACGGCGGGAGGCCGCCTGGGACGCGGCAGGCGCACGCGTGGCCCGGCTGCTGGGCGCACACGGCTCGGTGGCCTTCGCGACCATCGGAGACCCCAACGTCTACTCCACGTTCGGCTATCTCGCGCAGACCGTGCGCCAGTCGGTGCCGGGGGTGGCGGTGGAGACGGTTCCCGGCGTCACCGCCATGCAGGACCTCGCGGCCCGCAGCGGAGCGATCCTCACGGAGGGCACGGAACCGCTGACGCTGGTGCCGGTGACGGCGGGAATCGCCGTGCTGCGGCGGGCACTTGAGGGCCCGGGGACCGTCGTGGCGTACAAGTTCGGGCGGCTGGCCGCCGAGGTCGCGGAGGTGCTGCGGGAGACGGGCCGCATCGACGGCGCGGTGTGGGGCTCCTCGCTGGGGCTGCCCGGCGAATCGATCCGGCACGCCGACGAGGCCGCCCCGCAGGGCGGCGAACCGGAGGAGGGCGAGCGGCTGCCGTATCTGTCGACGCTGATCGCCCCAGCCCGGCGGGATGCACGAGGAGGCAAGCTGTGAGCGTCGACTCAGGCGGTACGAGAACCGGTTCGGACGGCATGCCCGAGACGGGCGGCGGCGGGGCGGACGCCGACCGCGCCAAGGTGACGATCGTCGGCGCCGGTCCGGGCGCCGCGGATCTGCTCACCTTCCGCGCGGCACGCGCCATCGCGGAGGCGGACGTCGTCATCTGGGCGGCGAGCCTCGTACAGGAGGCGGTGCTCGAACACGCCCGCCCCGGCGCGGAGATCCTCGACTCGGCTTCGATGTCGCTGGAGGACGTCGTCGCCGTCTACGAGCGTGCCCGGCGGCAGGGCCTGAAGGTGGCCAGAATCCACTCCGGCGACCCGGCGCTGTGGGGCGGCACTCAGGAACAGGCCGACAGATGCGCCGACTTGGGCATCCCGGTGGAGATCGTGCCGGGCGTGGCGTCGTTCTCGGCGGTGGCCGCGCTCGCGGGCCGGGAGCTGACGGTGCCGGAGGTCGCGCAGTCGGTGATCCTCACACGGCTGGGCGGCGGCAAGACGCCGATGCCGCCGGGCGAGGAGGTACGGGAGTTCGCACGGCACGGCACGACGATGGCGCTGTTCCTCTCGGCGGCGCGTTCGGGGCAGTTGCGCGACGAACTCCTCGACGGCGGCTACCCGGAGGACACGCCCGTCGTGGTCGCCTACCAGGCGACCTGGCCGGAGGAGCTGCTGCTGCGCTGCACGGTCGGCACGCTGGAGGAGACCGTCAAGGAGCACAAGCTCTGGAAGCACACGCTCTTCCTGGTGGGTCCGGCGCTGTCCGCCTCGGGCACGCGCTCGCATCTGTACCACCCGGGGCACTTCCACGGTTTCCGGCGTGCGGACCCGGAGGCGCGGCGCGCGCTGCGTGCGGCGGCCCGTACGGCCCGGACGGCTGCGGGCGGCTGAGCGATGACCACCGGTCACGGCTCCGCCGGCGGCGAGCAGCCGGAGACGCCCGAGACGCCCGGAGCGCCCGCGCGGGAGCGGCCGGGCGTCCGAGGCGTGCCCGGCTCGGGCGCGTCGAATGCCGGGGGGCCCAAGTCCGGTGCGCCTGGGGCCGGTCGGGAGGGCTCGGGTCCGTCGGGGCCCGGCCCCTCGGGGTCCGGTTCGGAGGGCACCGGTTCGGAGGGTCCGGAGCTGCGTGAGCCCGGTCTTCCCCGTACGGCCAAGGCCCGCCCCAAGGCGCTGCGTACCGGCTGGACCACGGGCACTTGCGCCTCCGCCGCCGCACGCGCCGCCGCGCTCCATCTGGCTACGGGACGCCCCCAGCCATGGGTGGAGGTGGCGCTGCCTTCGGGGCGGCGGGTGACGTTCGCGGTGGAGCGTTCCGCCGAGCTGAGGCGGGGACGTACGGAGGCGGTGGTGGTCAAGGACGCGGGCGACGACCCCGACGTGACACACGGTTCGCATCTGACGGCCACGGTGAGCTGGCGCGAGGGCGCGCCGGGTCTGGCACTGCACGGCGGAGTCGGCGTCGGCGTCGTCACAAGACCAGGGCTGGGGCTGGAAGTCGGCGGCCCGGCCATCAACCCGGTGCCGCGTCGCATGATCGGCCAGGCGGTCGGCGAGGTCATCGACCTGGGCACGCACGGCGTGGATGTGACGGTCAGCGTGCCGGACGGCGAGGTGCGTGCCCGTAAGACCACCAACGCCAAGTTGGGGATTCTGGGCGGCATTTCGATCCTGGGCACGACGGGGATCGTCAGGCCCTTCTCCACCGCCTCGTGGCGCGCGAGCGTCGAGCAGGCCGTCTCGGTGGCGGCGGCGCAGGGCGTGCCCGCGGTCGTGCTGTGCACCGGAGGCCGCACGGAGAAGGGCGCGATGGAACTGCTGCCGCAACTGGCGTCCGTGAGCTTCGTGGAGGTCGGCGACTTCACGGGCGCGGCACTGCGGCGGGCGGTCGAGGGCGGCGTGCCGCATGTGGTCTTCATCGGCATGGCGGGGAAGTTGACGAAGCTGGCGTCGGGGGTGCTGATGACGCACTACACCCGCTCGAAGGTCGATACGGCCCTGCTCGCGGAGATCACCCGTACCGGCGGAGGCACGGCTTCCCTCGTGGAGCGGGTCGCCCATGCGAACACCGCACGCCACGCCTACGAACTCTGGGAGTCCGCCGGTCTGCTGGAGAGCGCCGGCAGCGAACTGTGCCGCCGCGTCGCGCGGGTGATGGCCCGCTTCACCGACGACGCGGTGACGGCGGAGGCGGGAATGGTCGACTTCACCGGACGCACCCTGGTCGCCTCGTCCCGACTGCCGGACGGCGGGGGGCTGTTGCCGTGATCACGGTCATGGGAACGGGTACGAGTACGGGCGCCGGGTCTGCCGGTGCGGTACCGGCCGCACACGGGGAGGACCGGTCACGCGCACGTGCGCTGGCGGAGGCCACGCTTGTCGTGGGCGCCCGGCGGCATCTGGATGCGGCCCCGCTGCCACCCGGTGCGGAACGCATCGTCCTGGGCCCGCTCGCCCCGGCTCTCGACGCGATCGCGGCACACCTCGGCGGGGCGCGTTCCCACTCGGGGACCGGCGAGGACGCGCCCGCCCGTGTCGTCGTGCTCGCCTCCGGCGACCCCGGCTTCTTCGGGATCGTGCGGGCCCTCGCCGAACGGTTCGGCGCTTCCGCCCTGCGTGTGCTGCCGTCCGTACCGTCCGTCGGGCTCGCCTTCGCCCGCGCGGGCCTGTCCTGGGACGACGCGGCCGTCGTCAGCGCACACGGCCGCGACCCGCGCACCGCAGTCAATCTCTGCCGCTCGCACCCGAAGACCGCCGTACTGACCGGACCGGCCTGCGGCCCGGCCGAGTTGGGGGCCGCGCTCGCCGGTACGGGCATCCCACGGACCCTCGTGGTGGCGACGTCGCTGGGCACGGAGGACGAACGCGTGGAGCGCCTCTCCCCCGCCGAGGCCGCGGCACGCGCCTGGCCGGACCCGGTCAGCGTCGTCCTCTGCCTCGACCCCGCACGCACGGTCCCGTCCGCTCAGCGCGCACTGGCCGGGGGCCGTACACCACGTTCCCGATGGGCCCTGCCGGAGGAGGAGTTCGCACACCGCGACTCCATGGTCACCAAGTACGAGGTACGGGCGCTCGCCCTCGCGCGGCTGGCGCCCGGACCCGGCGATCTGATCTGGGACGTCGGCGCGGGCAGCGGGTCCGTCGCCGTCGAGTGCGCCCTTCTCGGTGCGGCGGCCGTCGCCGTGGAGCAGGCCGCCGACGGTGTGGAACGCGTTCGCGCGAACGCCGCCGCACACGGCGTCGACCTACAGACCGTGCACGGCGGTGCCCCCGGGGTGCTCGACGGCCTTCCCGACCCGGACGCCGTCTTCGTCGGCGGCGGCGGGCGTGATCTCGCCGGGATCGTCGCGGCCTGCGCCGCCCGTGCGCGCCGCAGCGTGGTCGTCACCCTGGCCGCACTCGACCGGGTGCCGGAGGTACGGGCAGCGCTGTCCGGTGCCGGACTCGTCACCGACGGCGTGCTGCTGAACTCCTCACGGCTCTCGCCGCTTCCCGGCGACGTCATGAGGCTCGCCGCGACCAATCCGGTCTTCGTGCTGTGGGGCACCGTGCCGCACGCCGGGCCCGCCACAGCGGAAAGCACCCACGGCAGCGCTCCCGGCGGCAACCCTGGCAGCACCCCGGCCAACACCCCCGAAAACAACGACACTTCAGAAGGAGCCGCACCGTGATCGGCCTGATCTCCGCCACCGCGGCCGGCGCGTCCGCACGCGACCGGCTGAACGCGGCGTGGCCGGACCGTACCCGCGTCTACGAGACCCGCGTCCACGAGGACATGACGGTGCGCGAGGCCGTCGCACGTGCCTTCCGTGAGTGCGACGCGGTGGTGTGCTTCCTCGCCGCGGGTGCCGTCGTACGGCTGCTCGCGCCGCTGCTCTCCGGCAAGAGCACCGATCCGGGGGTGGTGTGCGTGGACGAGGCGCAGCAGCACGCGGTGGCGCTGCTCGGCGGCCATGAGGGCGGCGCCAACGACCTGGCGAGAGCGGTGGCGGAGGCCCTGCCCGGCTGCGAACCCGTGATCACCACCGCGACCGACGCGGCGGGAGTGCCCGGTCTGGACTCGCTCGGCTGGCCCGTCGAGGGCGCCGTGCCGTCCGTCACCCGCGCCATCCTCGACGGCACGAGGGTGGCGCTGCGGGCCACCGCACAGTGGCCGCTGCCCGCCTTCCCCGGCCACGTGGTGCCGTTGCCGTCCCCACGGGAGACGGCGGACGGGGACGGGGACGGGGACGGGGACGGCCGGGGGAGCGCGCCGGACGGCGAGCGCGACGAGTCCCGTACCGCGAACGCGTCCCTCAACTCCGGTCCCACGCCCACACTTTGGGTGACGGACGAGATCCTTCCGCTCGGACCGGACGAGGCCGTGCTCCGCCCGCCGTCGCTGACGGTCGGGGTCGGAGCCAGCCGGGGGGTCAGCGGCGACGAGGTCGTCGAACTCATCGAGCGGACGCTCGACGAGGCGGGGCTCTCGGTGCGTTCCGTGACGGAGCTGGCGACGGTCGACGCCAAGGCGGGCGAGCCCGGTCTGCTCACCGCCGCCGACCGGCTGGACCTGCCGCTGCGCACCTACAGCGCCGACGTCCTCGCCGACGTCGAGGTGCCGAACCCGTCCGAAGCGCCGCGTGCCGCTGTCGGCACACCGTCCGTCGCGGAGGCCGCGGCCCTCACCGCGGCGGGTCCGGACGGGCGGCTGATCGTCCCCAAGTCCAAGTCCGTGCCGCTGGACGGCACTCCGGCGATGGCGACGGCCGCCGTGGCACGCCGCCGCCCACGCGGCAGGCTCGCGCTGGTCGGTCTCGGACCGGGCGCCCGCGACCTGCTGACGCCGCGCGCCCGTGACGAACTGCGCCGTGCCTCGGTGCTGGTGGGCCTCGACCAGTACGTGGAGCAGATCCGGGACCTGCTGCGCCCCGGCACCCGGGTCCTCGAATCCGGCCTGGGCAGCGAGGAGGAGCGCGCCCGTACGGCCGTGGCAGAGGCACGTGCGGGACGGGCGGTGGCCCTCGTGGGCAGCGGCGACGCGGGCGTCTATGCCATGGCCTCGCCCGCGCTCGCCGAAGCGGGCGGGGACATCGACGTGGTGGGGGTCCCCGGTGTCACGGCGGCGCTGGCGGCGGCGGCCGTGCTCGGCGCCCCGCTCGGCCACGACCATGTCTCGATCAGCCTCTCCGATCTGCACACGCCGTGGGAGGTGATCGAGCGGCGGGTGAGGGCCGCGGCGGAGTCCGACACCGTGGTCACGTTCTACAACCCCCGTTCGCGGGGCCGCCATTGGCAGCTTCCCAAGGCGCTGGGCATCCTCTCCGAGCACCGCTCGCCCGGCACTCCCGTCGGTGTCGTACGGAACGCGAGCCGACGCGACGAGCAGGCCACGCTCACGACGCTGGGCGCCCTCGATCCCTCGGTGGTGGACATGATGACGGTGGTGACCGTCGGCAATACGGCGACCAGGACGGTGGCCGGGCGGATGGTCACGCCGCGGGGCTACAGGTGGCAGTCATGAGCGTCGGCGACCGGCCGGGGGCGGGCTCCGCCACTGCGGCCGGGGGCGGCACCGCGACCGCCGTCCCCTCGTGCGCCGCCCCGTCCCAAATCCCGGACGCTGTCGCCCCGTTCCACGTCTCCGGCCGCTGTGCCGGCTGCGGCGCATGTCTGCTGACCTGCCCGCAGCGTGCGATACGGCCGTCGGGCGGGACGCTGCTGATACGTGCCGATCTGTGCGACGGGTGCGGCGAGTGCGTGGAGGTGTGCCCCGTCGACGCGATAGACGAAGTGGCGGTCCCGGGCCGGAACCCGGGCCCCGCTCCAGGCGGCTGCCCCGGCCCGGCGGCCCCCGGCGGGGACCCTGACCCCGGCAGCCCCAGAGGAGGTCTTCGATGAACGGCCGTTCCCCCGTGACCCCGGTCCCGGACGCACGCCGTGCCGTCCACCCCATCGAGCAGGAGTCGTACCGCATCCTGCGCTCCCGCCTCGACACCTCGGCGCTGCCTCCCCTCACCCGTGCCGTGGTGGAGCGGGTCGTGCACTCCAGCGCCGACCTCGGCTACGCCGACGACCTCGTCACCGACGAGGAGCAACTGCGCGCCGCACACGCCGCGTTGCACCGTCCCGCAGCGCCCGCGCCCGTGGTGGCGGACGTCGAGATGGTCGCCTCCGGCATCACGCGCCGCGAGGCCGTGTGCCGGCTCGGGGACGCCAAGTCCTCGGCGGAGCTGACACGTTCGGCACATGCGGTGCGTCTCGCCTACGAGGAGGTAGGCCCCGGTGCGGTGTGGGTGGTCGGATGCGCGCCCACCGCGCTCTTCGAACTCATCGGCCTGGGCGTGTCACCCGCGCTCGTCATCGGCATGCCCGTCGGCTTCGTGGGCGCGGCGGAGAGCAAGGCCGCGCTGCGCGCGAGCGGCCTCCCGGCCGTCAGCAACATCTCGGAGAAGGGCGGCTCGGCGGTCGCCGCCGCAGCGCTCAACGCCCTTCTCTACGCCGGGAGTACGCCCGGCGTAGAGGGGCGGGCCGGCGAAGACCCCGCCCCGTACGACCAGTTCAGCAAGGAGAAGCTGTGAAGACCCCTCCCGCCCTGCTCCTCGTCGGCCACGGCACCCGTGACGACGAAGGCGCAGCCGCCTTCCGCTCTTTCGTGGGCGACCTCGGCAAACGCAACCCGGAGATGCCCGTGGGCGGCGGCTTCATCGAACTGTCGCCGCCGCCGCTCGCCGACTCGGTGGCCGAGCTGGTCGACCGCGGAGTGAAGCGCTTCGCGGCCGTGCCGCTGATGCTGGTCTCCGCCGGGCACGCCAAGGGCGACATCCCCGCCGCCCTCGCCCGCGAGCGGGAACGCCACCCGGGGCTGTCGTACACCTACGGCCGCCCGCTCGGCCCGCACCCCTCGCTGCTTTCCGTACTGGAACGGCGCGTCGAGGAAGCGCTCGACGGCGAGGCCGCCACCGGCGGGGCGGCGCCGCGCACCCCGGGCGACCGTGCGGACACGACGGTGCTGCTCGTCGGGCGCGGCTCCACCGACCCCGACGCCAACTCAGAGGTGCACAAGGCCGCTCGGCTGCTGTGGGAGGGACGCGGATACGCGGGCGTCGAGGTCGCGTTCGTCTCCCTCGCGGCACCGGACGTCGCCTCCGGCCTGGACAGGTGCCGGAAGCTGGGCGCACGGAAGGTCGTGGTCCTGCCGTACTTCCTCTTCACCGGCGTGCTGCCGGAGCGTGTACGGATGCAGGCCGAGGGATGGTCGGCCGCCAACCCGGACGTCGAGGTCGTCAATGCCGATGTCATCGGCCCCACCGACGAGTTGGCCGAGCTGGTGGTGGAGCGCTACCGGGAGGCGGTCGAGGGCGATGTGCGGATGAACTGCGACTCCTGCGTCTACCGCGTCACACTGCCCGGCTTCGAGGACAAGGTCGGACAGCCGCAGCAGCCGCACTTCCACCCCGACGACGACGGCCACTCGCACGGGCACGGCGACGGACACGGTCATGGACACGGGCACGGTCATGGGCACGGTCATGGGCACGGGCACGGTCATGGGCACGGTCACTGAGTCCGTGTCCGAACCCGCGTCCGGGGCCCGGCCGTCGGGCGCACACGGCGACGGCGACACCGGTGCGGACCGTGCGCTCCGCCATCACGGCGACGCCGAAGTGCGCGGCGCCGGGCGTGAGTTGACCGACCTCGCGGTCAACGTCCGTACGGGCGCTCCCCCGACGTGGCTCAAGGCGCGCATCGCCGGGTCGCTCGACACGCTCGCCGCCTATCCGGACGGCCGCCCCGCCCGCCGAGCCGTCGCCGCCCGCCACGGCCTCCACGAGGAGCAGGTGCTGCTCACGGCGGGCGCCGCCGAGGCGTTCGTGCTGCTGGCGAGGGCGCTGCGAACGCGCCGACCCGCCGTCGTGCATCCGCAGTTCACCGAGCCCGAGGCGGCGCTGCGGGACGCGGGCCACGACGTCGAACGTGTGCTGCTCACCGCCGCGGAGGGCTTCCGGCTCGACCCGGCGGCCGTACCCGCCGACGCGGACCTCGTCGTCGTGGGCAATCCGACCAACCCCACCTCCGTGCTGCACCCCTCCCGGACGCTCGCCCGCCTCGCACGCGACGGGCGCACGCTCGTAGTCGACGAGGCGTTCATCGACGCCGTACCGGGTGAACGGGAGTCGCTGGCACCGCTGTTGACCTCCGGCGACGCCTCCGATGGCCGTCCGCTGCCGGGCCGCCTCGTGGTGCTGCGCAGCCTCACCAAGACCTGGGGCCTGGCGGGGCTGCGCATCGGCTACGTGCTCTCCGACCCCGGCACCGTCGCCGCTCTCGCAAGGCACCAGCCGCTGTGGCCCGTCTCGGCGCCCGCGCTGACGGCGGCCGAGGCGTGCTGCGAGCCGTCGGCGCTGGCCGAGGCGGACGACGCGGCACGACGGATCGCCCTCGACCGGGCCCATCTGCTGGCGCGGCTGGGCGAGTTCGCCCCGCAGGGCCTGTCCCTACACGGCTCTCCGCAGGCGCCGTTCGTGCTGGTGCGTCACCCCGAGGCCGCCGCGCTTCGTGAGGGGCTGCGGTCGCTGGGGTTCGCGGTACGGCGCGGTGACACCTTCCCCGGGCTGGGCCCGGAGTGGCTGCGCATCGCGGTACGGGACGAGGAGACCACGGACCGGCTGGCTTCCGCGCTGGGCCGACTCCTCGCGGGGAACGGCGGAATGCGGGGCACGCGGAACGCGGAACGGTGCCAGACGACGGATGACGGATGACGGATGACGGATGACGGGTGACGGATGATCGTCGACGCTTGTCAGATGACGGCTGACAGATAGCAGGTGACAGGTGACAGATAACGGCTGACAGATGACGGCTGACAAGTGACAGATAACAGCAACCCAAACCATCGGCCCCTGACCCGGCCCCGCGCCCACGTCCAAGTGCCGTACACCGACGACCGGTTCGACGCGAGGACCAGCGGAGTCAGGCGGCGTCGCTGCGTCCGTCGCTCCGGCCCTTCCCGGGCCGCGACGACCCGTCCCGCACATCCACCACGGCCCGCGCGATTCCCAGCCGTACCACGTCCTGCGGGCGCAGCATCAGTTCGTCGGCGGTCGCAGCGGCCTGCTCCGGGGGGCGTTTCAGTATCGCGGCGGCGAGTTCCGGCGCGATCACGGAGAAGTAGCTGTCCGGCGTGACCCACAGCCTGCCGGGGGCGGCCAGGGCGAGCGCACCGCCGGAGCCGCCCTCGCCGATCAGCAGCGACGTCACGGGCACTTCGGCCTCCGCGACGGCGGCGAACACCTCGGCGATCGAAGGCCCGGCCCCCGCGCTCTCGGCGTCCGCGTCGTTGGCGGCGCCGGGGGTGTCGATGAGGGTGAGTACGGGGACGCCGAGCCGGTCGGCGGTACGGATCAGCCGGGCGGCCGTGCGGAAACCGGCGGGCCGTGTCGCGGTGCCGGTCTGCGCCGCGTAGGCGAACGTACGGCCGTCACGGCGGCCGAAGCCGCAGAGCATCCCCGGGTCGACGCCTCCGCAGCGGTCGCCGCGCACCTCCTGGCGCCAGTCGAAGTAGTCGTCCAAGTACGCGGCGGCACGCGGCCGTTCGGCACTGCGGGCGCGTCGCACCGCCTCCTGCCCGCTCGACGGCACGGAGCGAGGGGAGCCGCCCCGCTGACGGGCGCCGCCCCGCTCCTCCTCCGCACCGGAGCGGTACTCGGCGTGCTCGGCATGCAGGACGTGCTCGGCGTGCTGGGCGTACTCGGCGGGCCGGACATGCTGGGCGTGCTGCGACGCCCGCAGGGGCTGGCTCCGCCCGGAGCCCTGAGCGGAATCGGACGGCTCTCCGCTCGGCAGGGCCGCCGGCACGGGAGCCGGGCTCACCCTCGCGCCCCCACCGTGACCGCCCGGAGACCCGGCGGAGCCTCCCGTCAGCAGGGTGAGCCAGCGCGCCAGCACCGTGCCCAGCTCCGGCTGCTCCACGATCTGGTCGACGTGCCCGGCGGCGTACTGCCCCTCAGCCGTGTACGCGGCCGGGTCGGCGTCCGCGGGCCGCACCCGGGAGCCCGCGAAGGCGACCTGGGCGCCCGGCAGCGCCAGCACCACGTCGGCACCCGCGCCGAGCGTGGCCCAGCCGCCGCCCGTGGCCGGGTCGCGCAGCACGGCGATCTGCGGCACACCGGCACGGCGGGTCAGCGCCGACTCCCTTGCCACGCGCTGTAGTTGGCCCAGGGCGACCATGCCCTCCTGCATCCGGCTGCCACCCGTGGCGATCAGCGACACCACCGGCCTGCGGTGCCTGCGGGCGTACTCGTAGGCGGCGGCGATGCGGTCGCCCGTGCGAGCGCCGAGCGATCCTCCGAGATACCCGAACTCGAAGGAGATCAGCACGACTTCGACCCCGTCGGCCGGGGCCCCGTCGGCCTGGGGTCCAGTGACCGGGAACCCGGCGGCTTCGGCTGCGTGGGCTTCGGCTGCGTGGGCTTCGGCTGCGTCGGCCTCGGCTCCCCGGGCGCCCGCCTCGCCGCCGACGCGTGCCGTGCCGCACACGACCGACTCGCTCTCACCGGTGCGCTCACGGGCACGCTCACGCGCCTCGTCATAGCCGCGCCAGCCGAGAGGCCCGTCCGGCTCGCCTTCGCCCCGGGACACCGAGGGCTCCTGGTGTGAGGGCGGCTCGAACTCGGTGAAGCCGCTCGCGACCGCGCGCAAGGCGGCACGCGCACGGCCCCCGGACGCGCCGCGGGCTTGCGCCGAAGCGGCCGTGCGGGCCGAACGGGCCGTGCCTGCACGGTCGTTCATCGCAGCTCCCGTTTCATCAGCTTGCCCATGTCGTTGCGCGGCAGCGACTCACGGAAGCGCACCACGCGGGGCCTCTTGTGCGGCGAGAGCTGACGTGCCACATGGTCGGCCAGCTCCTGCTCCCCGGGGGTACGCGCTCCCGGCACGATCCAGGCGACGATGCGTTCGCCGAGGTCGTCGTCGCTCTCGCCGGTCACGGCGGCCTCGGCCACATCGGGGTGCTCCAGCAGCACGTTCTCGATCTCGCCCGCCCCGATCTTGTATCCGCCGCTCTTGATGATGTCCGTGGCCTTGCGGCCGACGATCCGCACATAGCCGTCGGGGTCGCGGGTGGCGATGTCGCCCGTACGGAACCAGCCGCCGTCGAAGGCTTCCGCGGTGGCGTCGGGCCGGTTGAGGTACTCGGTGAACAGATTCCGTCCGCGGACCTGGATCTCCCCCACCGTCTCGCCGTCCCAGGCTTTGACGGGCCGCCCGTCCTCGTCGACGATCCGCAACTCGACTCCGTCCAGCGGCAGTCCGACGGTGCCGGGGCGGCGCTCACCGTCGGCGCGCACGCTGGTGTTCATCAGCGTCTCCGTCATGCCGTACCGCTCGACGATGCGCTGCCCCGTCGCGGCCGCGATCCGCTCGTGGTCGTGCACGGGCAGCGCCGCCGAGCCCGACACCAGCAGCCGCGCACCGGCCAGCGCCTTGGCCAACCGCCCGTCGGTGCCGACCTCTTCGGCGATGCGGTGGTACATCGTCGGTACGCCGAAGAGCATCGTGCCGTCGCCTTCGAGCGCCCTGCGTACGCCGTCGGTGGAGAAGCGCCCGAGGTGCCGTACGGTGCCGCCGCGGCGCAGCGGACCGAGAATTCCCAGGATGAGCCCGTGCACATGGAAGAGCGGCAGCCCGTGCACGAGGACGTCGTCCTCCGTCCACTGCCAGGCGTCCCGCAGCGCGTCCAGCGTGGTGGCCAGGGCGCGCCGCGGCAGCACGGTGCCCTTGGGCGGCCCTGTGGTGCCCGAGGTGTAGACGATCAACGCGGGGGCTTCCTCGTCCCCCTCGGCGGGCAGCGGCAGCATGGTGGACGGCGGCGCGGTGTCGATGCCGGTACGGGGCAGCGCGGCGAGCGCGTCGGGAAGCTGGGCGTCGGGCTCGGCGAGTACGAGGCCGGGCTCGCTGTCGCCGACGATATGGGCGAGTTCGCGCTCCCCGGTCTTCGGATTGACCGGTACGAGGGGTGCTCCCGCGAGCAGCGCGGCGACCAGCGCCACACAGGTCTCCATGGTGGGCGTGGCCCATACGGCGACCCTGCGGCCGGGGGTGAGTTCCGCCGCGAGCGCGCCCGCGACGTCCGCGAGCTCGGCGTAGGTGAGCGACTGGTCGCCGAATCGCAGTGCGGGCTTCGCGGTCGGGTTGCTCAACGCCGGGATGAGGGTGGACACGGGGCTCTCCTCGCAGTCTTGCTCGCTGGGTCTGCTCGCTCGGCCGGGAACGGTCGTGCACGATCGTCCGCCGTCACGGTGTCCGGACCGCGCCCGGACCGCCCGTCGGCGCAGACGTCCGGCGCCCGGCAACGGCGACCGCACTGGCCGGACGCGTCGTGCACGGTGACGTAGTACCCGGTGACGCGGTCCCCATGGAGGCACCCGTCGAGGAACCGCCGGGTGACCACGGGTGTAGGGACATCGCGGCACAATGGTCAAGTGGCTGAACCAATGTGCGCCCACGCCCCGGAGCTGTCAATGGGGCGGGAGCAAATTGGCCCGGCCACTTTTCCACCGAACCGCCGAGCCATTGGTCCATTGATCCGCGGTGTTAGTCTCCAGGGCCGTACACCATGGGGGCCTAGGGGGCAGCGATGACCGACGACGCACTGCGGCCGATGGCCCGCCCGCGCCTGTACGAGCAGGTCCTGGAACGCCTGCGCGCATACGCCGTCGATCATGAACTGCGCTCGGGCGACCGGCTGCCGCCCGAGCGCGAACTGGCCCAGCGTCTCGGCGTCAGCCGCTCCTCCGTCAAGCAGGCCGTGGTCGTGCTGGAGGTACAGGGACTCGTCGAGACACGGCACGGCGGCGGCACCTATCTGGTACGCGACACCCTCGACGCCGAGCCGGTGGACAGACTCGTCGACCGCCGTCGCCGCCTCCCCGACGTGCTGGAGGCTCGCGAGGCGCTGGAGACCAAGCTCGCCGAACTGGCCGCGGAACGCCGCAGCGACGAGGATCTGGAAGCGATGCGCTCCGCCCTGCGGGACATGGAGGCGGACATCCACTCGGGCGGCCACGGAGTCGACGGCGACCGCCGCTTCCACGCCGCCGTCACGGCCGCCGGACACAGCACGCTGCTCGCCGAGTTCATGGGGTCGATCGCCGAGTCCGTCGCGGAGAGCCGCAACGAGTCGCTGCGCCAGCCCGGCCGCCCCCCTCGCTCCCTGGACCAGCACGCCCGCATCCTGGCCGCCATCGAACGCGGCGACCCGAAGGCCGCAGCGGCGGCCATGCGCCGTCATGTCCGTACGGTCGCCAAGGTCCGCCTGCTGGAGTGGAACCCCGACGAGCAGGCCGAGTAGACAGAGCAGCCAGGACGCGGCTGCTCAGGCGGCTCGGCTTCCGGCCGCCCGTAGCCCGTTGGCTCGCCCGTCCCGCTTGCTCCGCACCGACTCCCCTGCCGCCAGGCCGACTTCGCGCCCCCCGCTCACGACTCAGTCCAGCAGCGCCGGCCGCGCCCGCTCCACCCAGCGCGTCTCACGCTCGTACGCGTGGGCCAGCCGCAGCAGTCCGAGGTCGTCTCCGTGCCTGCCGACCAACTGCACGCCCATGGGCAGACCTTCAGGGCCGAACCCCGCGGGCATCCCGATCACCGGCACACCCGCCAGCGTCCAGGGCACGACCGTCTCCATCCAGCGGTGATACGTGTCCATCTCGCGGCCGCCGACCCGCTCCGGCCAGTGCGTCTCCTTGTCGAAGGGGAACACCTGGGCGGCCGGGGCGAGGACGTAGTCGTGCTCGCCGAGGAAGCTCCGCAGTGCCTCGAACCAGCGGTCGCGGGCTTCCGCCGCCGTCGCGACGTCGAGGGCGCCGAGCGGCAGTCCGCGCTCGATCTCCCAGACGGCCTCCGGCTTCATCAGGCTGCGCGTACCGGGGTCGGCGTAGAGATCGTGCCGCTCCAGGTTCGCCCACCAGCGCCATGTCAGAAACGTCCGCCAGATCTCCTCGGGAGGGAAGTCCGGCCGCGCCTCGACGACTTCGCACCCCAGCCTCTCGAACGCGGCGAAGGACGAGCGGCACACCTCCAGCACCCCCGGCTCGGTCGCCAGACGGCCGCCCCAGTCGCCGGTCCACGCGATCCGCGTGCCCCGGAAGGCACCTTCGGGACGGTCGAGGTACTCCGGCCACGAGCCGGGCCCCGACGTGGGCCCCCACGGCTGCGCCGCAGACGAAGACGCGGCCAGCGGCGCGCTCGGATCGGGCCCCGCCATCACCGACAGCAGCCTCGCCAGGTCCGCCGTCGTACGTGCCATGGGCCCCGCCGTGCCGAGCTGCGCGGTGAAGCCGGGCGAGGGCACGACGCCCCAACTCGGGCGCATCCCGAGGACGTTGTTGAAGGCCGCCGGGTTGCGCAGCGACCCCATGTAGTCGCTGCCGTCGGCCACCGGCAGCATCCGCAGCGCGAGCGCCGCCGCCGCGCCTCCGCTGCTGCCGCCCGCCGTGCGGGACGGGTCGTAGGCGTTCCCAGTCGTGCCCCATACGTCGTTGTACGTCTGCGAACCCAGCCCGAACTCGGGGGTGTTCGTCTTGCCGATCACCACGGCGCCCGCCGCCTTGACGCGCTCGACCAGCAGCGCGTCCTGCCGCCCCACGCGGTCCCGGTAAAGCGGCGAGCCCTCCGTCCACGGCAGCCCCTCGGCCTCGGTCAGGTCCTTCACGGCGTGCGGGAAACCGTGCAGCGGGCCCGGCCGTTCGCCGCGCCGTAGCCGCTCGCCGAGCTGTTCGTCGCGCTCGCGCGCCTGCCGCAGGGAGACCTCCGGGTCCTGCATGCCGACGATCGCGTTGACGTGAGGGTTCATGGCGGCGATGTGGTCCAGATACGCCTCCATCACCTCTACGCACGTCACGCGGCGGTCGGCGACGGCACACGACAACTCCCGCGCGTCCCACGAGACGATCTCCTGCACGGCGGCTCCTCGCTCTCCCGGTACGGCCGATACGACTGCCCGTGGACGGACATGCACACGCCGGGACTCGAACCGGGCCCGGCCCGCCCCTGACGGCGGGACGGACCGGCGGCGGCTCCGACCGGCCACCGTTCACAACCCCGGACCGTCCCGGCCACGACAGCGACCCCGGCCTGTCGCCCTACTTGACGATCCGCCCCCGCAGCACGACGTGCCGCGGGTCCCCCAGCACCCGTACATCGCGTCGCGGGTCCTCCCCGAACACCAGCAGATCCGCCGGGGCGCCCTCCTCCAGGCCGGGCCGCCCGAGCCACCGCCGTGCGCCCCACGTCGCGGCCGACACCGCCTCGGCGGCCGGGATTCCGGCGGTGACCAGCTCGGCGACCTCGGCGGCCACCAGCCCGTGCGCGAGCGAACCCCCGGCGTCGGTCCCGGTGTAGACGGGGATGCCCGCGTCGTAGGCGGCGCGCACCGTCTCGTAGCGGCGTTCGTGGAGCCGGAGCATGTGCTCCGACCAGCGCGGATATCTCACGCCGCCCTCCGCGAGCTGCGGGAACGTGGCCGTGTTGACGAGGGTCGGGACGATGGCGACGCCGCGCTCGGCGAAGAGCGGGACGGTCTCCTCGGTGAGGCCCGTCGCATGCTCGATGCAGTCGATGCCCGCCTCGACGAGGTCCCGCAGCGAGTCCTCCGCGAAGCAGTGGGCCGTGACCCTCGCGCCTTCCTCGTGTGCCGCGGCGATGGCCTCGTCCAGTGCCCAGCGCGGCCAGCACGCGGCGAGGTCGCCCTCCCCGCGGTCGATCCAGTCGCCGACGAGCTTCACCCAGCCGTCGCCGCGCCTCGCCTCGCGCCGCACATAGGCGGCAAGGTCGCCGGGCTCGATCTCGTGCGCGTAGTTGCGGATGTAGCGCTTGGTACGGGCGATGTGCCGGCCGGCGCGGATGATGCGCGGCAGGTCCTCGCGGTCGTCGATCCAGCGGGTGTCGGACGGGGAACCGGCGTCGCGCAACAGCAGCGCCCCGGCCTCACGTTCGGTGAGGGCCTGCTTCTCGCTCGTCGACTCGTCCACGGGGCCCTGCTGGTCGAGGCCGACGTGACAGTGCGCGTCGACGAGACCTGGAAGCACCCAGCCCTGGACGGTGGCGGTGTCACGGGCCGCCCGCGAGGCGGAGCCAGTCGGTCGCTCGAAGGTGATGCGGCCGTCCACCGCCCACAGTTCGTCCCGTATGTCCTCGGGCCCGGCAAGCACGGGCCCCTTGATGTGGAGGATCCGGAGATCGCCGCGGTCGCTCATGCCTGGCACTCTATTGGCCCCCGCACCCGTCGCCGCACCCGCTCGGGCAGGGCTTTACGCTTCCCACGGGTACACACGGTGGCGATCTCATCGCATAGGCGAGAGAAAAGATGCGACATCGAAGCGATTGCTGGAGAATACATTTCCGCGGCTATGAAGAGTGTAGCTTCCCGTATTCTTCTGCCCGCTTTCCGCTTCTTTAAACGCTAAGATTTCCAGTGGTTATCATGGCGTAATTCGCCCCTGGTTCATGGTCGTTACGGCAGTGTGACGGACTCCACAGGACGCCTGTTGTGCCCAGGAAAGTACTGATATACATGGGCGAAACGCACCTCCTGACCGCACGTGCGCGCCTGCGCGCGATAGCACAGGACCCCCCTGTCGCGTAACCCCGTCCCGCCGTGCGTTTTCAGAATCTGCTGGGTAAATTTAATACCCATGACCGCCGCACAAGCAGACCATGCACGTGCCCACAGCGATTTCCAGGAAATGCCGGAAGGGCTGACGCTCGACGCTCCACGGCTGGAGGACGGGGCGGCGCTCTGGCGCATCGCCCGCGACTCCCGGACGCTCGATCTCAACTCTTCCTACAGCTACCTGCTGTGGTGCCGCGACTTCGCCGCCACCTCCGTGGTGGCGCGTGACGCGGGCGGTGAGCCGGTCGGCTTCATCACCGGCTACGTACGCCCCGCGCGCCCTCGGACGCTGGTCGTCTGGCAGGTCGCCGTCGACGAGGCGGCACGCGGCCGGGGACTGGCAGCGGCGATGCTCGACGGGCTCTGCGCCCGTACGGCTCGGGAACTGGGGACCGACAGGGTCGAGACCACGGTCACCCCGGACAACACCCCCTCCAACCGCCTCTTCACCTCCTTCGCGGAGCGTCACGGCGCGGCGACGGAGAAGGAGGTGCTCTTCGAGGCCGGGGTGTTCCCCGAGAGCGGTCACGAGCCGGAAGTGCTGTACCGGATCGGCCCGTTGGTGTCGATGAGCGGCACGGCGCCACTGTCCGCGCGCTGAACCCGCGTGCTCAAGGTGCCGTCTCCGCACCGCGGTTCCCCCGGACCGTACCCGGTTTCCGCACTTCCGCGACCGATCCGCGACCCCCCGATCCGCAACCACTGACCGACCTCCCGAACCTCCCACCCCCACAAGCTTCCTCAAGCACGCGACTCACTCCCAGGAGCATGCCGTGACCATCACCCAGCCCGACCTCAGTGTCTTCGAGACCGTCGAGTCCGAAGTCCGCAGCTACTGCCGCGGCTGGCCCACGATCTTCGACCGGGCCCAGGGCTCACACATGTACGACGAGGACGGTCACACGTATCTCGACTTCTTCGCCGGAGCCGGGACCCTCAACTACGGCCACAACAACCCGGTGCTGAAACGCGCGCTGCTGGACTACCTGGAGCGTGACGGGGTCGTACACGGCCTGGACATGAGCACCACGGCCAAGCGGGCCTTCCTGGAGACCTTCCAGGAGAAGATCCTCCAGCCCCGCGGCATGGACCACAAGGTGATGTTCCCGGGCCCGACCGGCACCAACGCCGTGGAGGCCGCGCTGAAGCTGGCGCGCAAGGTCAAGGGCCGTGAGGCCATCGTCTCGTTCACCAACGCCTTCCACGGCATGTCGCTGGGCTCGCTCGCCGTCACCGGCAACGCCTTCAAGCGCGCCGGCGCGGGCATCCCGCTGGTGCACGGGACGCCGATGCCCTTCGACGACTATCTGGGCGGCGCCACCGACGACTTCATCTGGTTCGAGCGGCTGCTGGAGGACCAGGGCTCCGGCCTCAACAAGCCCGCGGCCGTCATCGTCGAGACCGTCCAGGGCGAGGGCGGCATCAACGTCGCACGCGCCGAGTGGCTGCGCGCCCTGTCCGACCTGTGCGAGCGGCACGACATGCTGCTCATCGTCGACGACATCCAGATGGGCTGTGGCCGCACCGGTGCCTTCTTCTCGTTCGAGGAGGCGGGCATCAAGCCGGACATCATCACGCTTTCGAAGTCGATCGGCGGCTACGGACTGCCGCTCGCCCTCACGCTGTTCAAGCCCGAGCTCGACGTGTGGGAGCCGGGCGAGCACAACGGCACGTTCCGCGGCAACAATCCGGCCTTCGTGACGGCCACCGCCGCGTTCGAGACGTACTGGACCGACAGCCAGATGGAGAAGCAGACCCTCTCGCGCGGCGAGCAGGTCGAGGCGGTGCTGCGTGCCATCTCCGAGGAACACGCCGACGACGTCGCGGACTTCCGCGGCCGCGGCCTCGTCTGGGGCCTGGAGTTCCACGACAAGGACCGTGCGAACGCCGTCGCCAAGCGCGCCTTCGAACTCGGTCTGCTCATCGAGACCTCGGGTCCGGAAAGCGAGGTCGTGAAGCTCCTTCCGGCGCTTACGATCACTCCCGAGGAACTGGACGAGGGCCTGCGTGTGCTGGCACGGGCGGTGCGTGAGACCGCCTAGCCCGCCCCCGCTCACGGCCCGCTCCGGTTGCGACCGGGGCGGGCCGCCCCCGTAATGAAGAGAGAAAGGTACGTCAGAACGTGATTGTTCGTTCTTTCAAGGACATCGAGAACACCGAGCGACACATCAAGTCCGCATCCGGCACCTGGGAAAGCAAGCGGATCGTGCTGGCGAAGGAGCGCGCCGGCTTCTCCCTGCACGAGACCGTGCTGTACGCCGGGACGGAGACTTCCATGTGGTACGCCAACCACATCGAAGCCGTACTCTGCGTAGAGGGCGAGTCCGAACTCACCAACGATGAGACTGGTGAGAAGCATCTGATCACCCCCGGCACCATGTATCTGCTCGACGGGCACGAGAAGCACACAATGCGCCCGATTACCGACTTCCGGTGCATCTGTGTCTTCAATCCGCCCGTAACGGGCCGGGAAGATCACGACGAGAACGGCGTCTACCCGCTTCTCACCGAGCCTGACGACTGAGCCGACAAGGCTCGGCCTGCGCAGGCCGGTCCGGCGGTTCCGCCCGCCCGCGGCTCACGGCCGCTCGCCCATCTGACAGGGCCGTACGAGAGGAGAGGAAGGCAACACCATGACCACCGCACCCGAGCGCACCGCCGACCTGTACCCGACTCGCGGAGCCACTGAGGTGGCCACCCCACGCATGGACCCCGTCGTGTGGTCCGAGGCGGGTACTCCGGGGCCCATCGCGGCCGCGGACCTGGCGGATTACGAGCGGGACGGGTTCCTTGCGATCGACCAGCTCATCACCCCCGATGAGGTCGATACGTACCGCAGGGAACTGGAACGGCTCACCACGGACCCGGAGATCCGTGCCGACGAGCGCTCGATCGTCGAGCCCAAGTCGGATGAGATCCGGACCGTGTTCGAGGTGCACAAGATCAGCGAGGTCTTCGCAGGACTGGTGCGGGACCCGCGAGTTGTGGGGCGGGCGCGGCAGATCCTGGGCTCGGACGTCTACGTCCACCAGTCCAGGATCAACGTCAAGCCCGGCTTCGGTGCCACTGGCTTCTACTGGCACTCCGACTTCGAGACCTGGCACGCGGAGGACGGGCTCCCGAAGATGCGGACCGTCTCGGTCTCCATCGCACTGACACGGAACTACGAGACCAACGGCGGCCTCATGATCATGCCGGGGTCCCACAGGACCTTTCTCGGCTGCGCGGGCGAGACGCCGAAGGACAACTACAAGAAGTCGCTACAGATGCAGGACGCGGGCACTCCTTCCGACGAGGCCCTCGCCAAGTTCGCCGACGCACACGGCATCACGCTCTTCACGGGCGAGCCCGGCTCGGCGACCTGGTTCGACTGCAACTGCATGCACGGAAGCGGTGACAACATCACTCCGTACCCGCGGAGCAACGTGTTCATCGTCTTCAACAGCGTTGAGAACAAGGCCGTGGAGCCGTTCGCGGCCCCGGTACGCCGTCCCGAGTTCATCGGGGCACGCGACTTCACCCCGGTGAAATGACACGGCACGTCACGCCGGTTAAGTGACGAAGGACGTCACGCGCTGAGCCCGCTGGAAGAGGGGGGAGGCCGCACGACGGCCCCCCTTTTCTTCCGTTCTCCCTCTCCGACTTGCGCAACCGGCTTACCGCCGTGCGGCGTTCTGCGCGGCACGTGCCCGACATCGGCGCGGCTTCGGGGCGTTGGGCCGCGCCGGAGGCGAACCTCGCGCCGGCAGCCCGTGGTTCACATCTCCCTTCGCCCGTCCACACGGCGCGGCAGCCCCAGCGGGTTCGCGTCGTGCAGCTCGGGCGGCAGCAGCGCCTCCGGCGCGTCCTGGTAGGCGACCGGCCGCAGCCAGCGCTCGATCGCCGTGGCGCCGACCGACGTCGACGTGGAGGTCGTCGCCGGGTACGGACCGCCGTGGTGCTGTGCGGGAGCCACAGCTACTCCCGTGGGCCAGCCGTTGACCAGGACCCGGCCCGCGAGCGGTGTGAGCGCCGCCAGCAACTCGGCGCCACGGCCGCCGTCTCCGGACGCCTCGGCCTCGCCGAGGTGCACCGTCGCGGTGAGGTTGCCGGGCAGCCTGGAGAGCGTCGCCGCGACCTCTTCCTCGTCCCGGTAGCGCGCCACGACCGTCACCGGCCCGAAGCACTCCTCCAACAGCAGCTCGTACTGCGGCTGTTGGAGACGTTCCGCCGGTACGGTCAGGAAGCCCGCGCTCACCGAGCGCTCGTCCTCGCCCGGACCCGCGGCGACGGGCGCCTCCACGCCGTCCAAATCGCCTCGCGCGCCGATGCCGGCGAGGAACGCCTCACGCATGCCGCCGTCCAGCAGCGGACCCTCAGCGGCCTTGCCCAGCGCGCCCCGCAGCGCCTCCAGCAGCCGGTCTCCGGCCTCTCCCTCCGGCGCCAGCACGAAGCCCGGCTTGGTGCAGAACTGTCCGGTGCCCATCGTCATCGAGCCGGCCAGCCCCTCGCCGATCTCCTCGGCACGCTCGGCCGCCGCGGCGCCGGTGACGACGACCGGGTTGAGAGAACCGAGTTCGCCGTGGAAGGGGATGGGCGAGGGACGCGCGGCGGCGGCGTCGAAGAGCGCGCGCCCGCCGCGTACCGACCCGGTGAAACCGGCGGCGGCCACCAGCGGGTGCTTCACGAGTTCCACGCCCGCCTCGAAGCCGTGCACGACGCTCAACACGTCCTGGGGAAGCCCCACTTCGGCCGCGGCCCCGCGCAGCGCGGCGCCCGTCAGCTCGGACGTCGCCGGATGGTCGGGGTGCGCCTTGACCACCACGGGACAGCCCGCGGCGAGCGCGCTGGCGGTGTCGCCGCCGGGCACGGAGAAGGCGAGCGGGAAGTTGGAAGCGGCGTAGACGGCGACGACCCCGAGCGGAATCTTGTAGCGCCGCAGGTCGGGGCAGGGCGGCGTCGCGTCGGGGTTCTTGTGGTCGATGGTGACGCCCAGGTAGGCGCCGTCCTCGATCTCGTCGGCGAAGGCACGCAACTGCGCCTGCGTGCGGGCGAGTTCGCCGGTCAGCCGGGGCCGCCCGAGCGCCGTCTCCGCATCGGCCGTGGTGATGATCTCCTCGCTCGCCGCTTCGAGCCGTCCTGCGGCCGCGCGGAGCAGGGCGGCGCGCAGGGCGCGGTCGGCGAGCGGCTCCCTGGCGGCGTGGGCGGCGCGTACGGCCGTGTCCACGTCGCCGGGCGTCGCTTCCGTACCGACCTGTTCCCGCTGCTTTCCGGTCCGGGGGTCGACGCTCCACACTGGTGCTGCTGCCACCGTGAACTCCTCCTGCCACGCGCTTGTCTCCGCAGAGAGGTCGTTCGATATGCTGAACAACATCTCTGTCAGTGAACCTGTCGGGGAGCCTAGGAGCGCCGCAACAGAGGGGTCAAGGACGATGTCTGCTGGCGAGACCGGTGCATCGCAGGTCAAGTCGGCCGTGCGCACGGTGGAGCTGCTGGAGTTCTTCGCGGGGCGGCCCGGGATGCACTCCCTGGCCGACGTGCAGGAAGCCGTCGGCTATCCCAAGTCGAGCCTCTACATGCTGCTCCGCACACTCGTGGACCTGGGCTGGGTGGAGACCGACGCCACCGGCACACGCTATGGCATCGGCGTACGCGCCCTGCTGGTCGGCACCTCCTACATCGACGGCGACGAGGCGGTGGCCGCGGCCCGGCCCACCCTCGACCGGCTCTCCGACGACACCACCGAGACCATCCACATGGCGCGGCTCGACGGCACGAACGTCGTCTATCTCGCCACCCGCCAGTCCCAGCACTATCTGCGCCCCTTCACCCGCGTCGGACGGCGCCTGCCCGCTCACTCCACGTCACTGGGCAAGGCGCTGCTCGCCACGTACGAGGACGAGCAGGTGCGCAAGATGCTTCCGGAGACGCTGCCCTCGCTCACGGAGAACACCCTCACCGACCGTGAGGCCCTGATCGAGGAGCTGGCGCTGGTGCGGGAGCAGGGCTACGCCGTCGACCGCGAGGAGAACACCCTCGGCCTGCGCTGCTTCGGCGTCGCCATTCCCTACCGGACGCCGGCGCGGGACGCGATCAGCTGCTCGGTGCCGGTCGCCCCAGGCTGACTCTCGCGCACGAACAGATGATCAAGGACGCGCTGTTCGACGCACGTGACCGGCTGACGCTGGCGACAAGGCGGCTGTGAGGGCCCGGGTCCGGGTGGAGATCCCGGGGGCCGGGTGCCGCGGGGGCGGGTGCAGCGCGGGTCGGGTGCCGCGGGTGCTGCGAGTGCCGCCGAGTCCGCTGTCCCATCTCCAGGTGGGCCGCCCCCCGCACTTCCGAGTGCCGTCTTGAGGAGCCCTGCGGCGGGTAACGTCCGTGCATGGCTGAGCTGTTGCACATCACGGAGCGCTCCATATGGGAGGCCGCCCGCGAGTCGGGCACGTACGAGATGTCCACCCGGGGCCTGACCCTGCGGGAGGTCGGCTTCATCCACTGCTCGCTGCGCCGCCAACTGCCCGCGGTCGCACACATGTTGTACGACGGCTGGGACCCGGCGAAGCTCGTGGTGCTCGTCATCGACAGCGAACGGCTCTCCGTGCCGGTCCGCTACGAGCCGCCCGAGCCGGCGGCCGTTCGCGACGGCGGCGGCAGTGACGACAGCGGTGACGGTCCCGGTGACGGCGACGGTGAGCACGGCGGCGCGGTCGAGGAATTCCCGCATATCTACGGCCCGTTGCCCGTCACGGCGGTCGTCGACGAGGAGCCCTGGAGCTGGGACGCGCCCGCGACCGCGCCCAAGTCGCGGGACCAGCTTCGGGATTGACAGGGCAGTCGGGCCACCGGGGCGCCCCGGTGGGGAGTCGACCGCTCCGGCCACCGGGGCGACCGCCCCTCCCCGGCTCCCCCTCAGGAGTCCGCGTCTCCGGCCGCTCCCCTCCGTACCGGCTGTACGGGCTGCACGGCGCACTGCTCGGAGAAGCCCTGACCGACCAGCCCCAGCGCGGCGTTGATCCGCGAACGGTGGTTCTCCACGGCCACCATCGCGGTCAGCTCGACGAAGGCCCGCTCCCCCAGCCTGCGGATCAGCTCCTCCGTCATCGCGTCGGTCACCGTGGGCTCGGTCTCCGTCATGGCCTCCGCGAACTCCATGACGAGCAGCTCCAGTTCGCCGAAGCGCTCGCGATGTTCCCGCCAGGCGGGCACGTACCGGATCTTCTCCATCGGCATGCCCAGGTCCTCGGCGAGCCAGTAGCCGAAGTCCACGCACCACGAGCAGCCGATGCGGGCGGCGGTGACCATCTCGGCGAGGTGCTTCAGGCCGGGGTCGAGGGCGCGCCACTTCGCGACGCGCGACTCGTAGAGGGCCACGGCGCCCAGCACCTTGGGGTTGTGCCCGGTGGCCTTCAGCGGGTCCATCGTCCTGCCGTACTTGCGGCGCGAGTACCACTCGGCCATGCGCAGGACGGCGCTGCGCGGCGGATCGAGCGAGATGCGTGCCATGGCTGGCGCTCCTTCGTCCTTGGTCCCTGGGTCCGTGATCTGCGGGCGGACCGTGTGCTCCGGCTGACACCTCTACGACGGGACAGCGGCGCACGATGTGACACGCGCCGACAGGTCACCCGGCCGGGTACCGCGACTCCAGGCTGCGCAGGGCCCCTCGGACGGCGTCGAGGTCCGCGTCGGGGGCGAGGCCCGCGTGGTAGAGCCGCAGTTCGCGGGCGCCCAGCTCAAGGGCGTGTGCGGCGTCGGCCGCGAGCGTGTGCGGGGAGCCGCCCATGCCGGAGACGACCGTGAAGTTCGCGGCGACGGTGAAGGTGCCGCTGGACCGATCGGACCCGCCGGACCCGCCGCACTCGCCGGAGCCACCGGGCCCGCCGGGCCCGTCGCCGTCGGCTCCCGCGGTCCCGGCGCTCGGGGCCGCCGCGGCGAACGGACCGACGGCGTCGGCACGTTCGGCTGCGCCGCCCCCTGCCGGGACCACCACGCCGTCCGCGTCCTCGGCCGCCTGCGCGGGGGCGACGCCCGCGTTGGCGCCGGCCCGGTGCGGCGCCGGATCGGCGTGCAGCATCACCCTGAAGCCCCCGCGCCCGCCGACGGCGCCCTCCGCCGGTCGCAGCGCCGCCGCACGTACCGCCGTCACGGCCTCCCGGCGCAGCCTGCGCGCGGCCCGGTCCCGCCAGGCGGCGCAGCCCTCCGCCATGTCCCGGCCGAGCAGCGCGCACACCCGCGACCACTCCTCGGCCCGGGTGGTGTGCCCGTCCGCCCGCCCGGACTCGGCCGTGCCGCTCCACACGGGCTCCAGGGCGCTCACCACCCGCACCCGCAGCTCCTGCGGATCGGCACCGGACTCGGCGTATCCGGCGCCGCACACCTCGCAGAAGCACAGCGACATCAGATACTGCGCGGCGCCGTCCAGGGCGGCGCCGCCGGTCTTGTCGTGCGCGTGCAGATGCGCCAGCCCGTACCAGCCGCACGACTCCAGTTCCGTGCCGGCGGTGTGCGGGCGCACCGCGGCCTCCTCGGCCAACGCGACGAGATAGCCGCGGACTTCGGGTCTGGCGATGCACGGCGCCCAGGGGTAGCGGTCGCCGTAGGCGTTGCGGACGGCGATGTGCGGATGCTCGTCGCCGAGGCGGGAGTTGTGCGCGAGCACCACCCAGGAGTGCACCTCGATCCCGGCCTCGCTCAGCGCGCGGGCCGCCTCGCCGTAGGGGCCGTCCGGGTCGTCGCTGTCGATCCAGCGCTGCTCGTACGGACGGAGCGCACGCCCCGTCCAGCGGGCCGGATCGGGCGGGTAGAGCACGGCGGAGTGGCGGGCGGTGACGATGCGGCGCCCGGGGTGGCGCGGAGTGAGCGCCCGGACGGAGTGGTAGGCGGAGGCGAGGGTGACCTGGCGGACGCCGAGCGACAGCAGGCGCGGCACGGCGTCCGGATCGCCCACGACGTCCCAGGGGTAGAGGAACGCGGCAGCGCGCATCAGCGGGCCCCGGCCCCGCCGACGCTGCCGGTGCCGGACTCGGCACCGGGCCCGCCGGCGGGCTCACTATCGGCCGCCAACTCCAGTCCCCGCTCGATCAGTTCGGCCAGTTCCCGCAGATGCGCCCCGGACGGTTCGGACAGCGGCGGACGCACCTCGCCCACGTCCAGCCCGCGCAGTCGCACACCCGCCTTCACCAGGGAGACCGCATAGCCGCGGCCCTTGGCGCGCAGCTCCACGAGGGGGCGGAAGAAGCCGTCGAGCAGGCGGTTCACGGTCGCGTCGTCGCCCGTGGTGAGCGCCCGGTGGAAGGCGAGGGCGATCTCCGGGGCGAAGCAGAAGACCGCGGAGGAGTAGAGCGTCACGCCGAGGCCCCGGTAGGCGAGACCGGTCTGCTCGGCGGTGGGCAGTCCGTTGAAGTAGCGGAAGGCGCCTGCCGTCTCCTCGCCCGCCTCGGTGCGTACGGCGCTGATGATGCGCTGCATCAGATCGAGGTCGCCGTGGCCGTCCTTGAGACCGACGATGCCCGGAGTACGTGCGAGGCTCGCGACGGTGGACGGGGCGAACAGGGCGTTGTCGCGCTGGTAGACGACGACGTCCAGCCCGGTGCATCCGGCCAGCGTCCTGTAGTGCCTCAGCAGGCCCTCCTGTGACGGCACGACGAGATAGGGCGGCATCGCCAGCAGCCCGTCCGCCCCCGCCTCCTCGGCGAGCGACGCGAACTGGCAGGCGAGCGCCGTGCCGTAGCCCGTACCCGCGACGACGGGAACGCGTCCGCCCGTCTCGTCGACCGCGGCGGCCACGCACTCGGCGAACTCCTGCGGCGCCAGGGCGTGGAACTCGCCGGTGCCGCAGCATGCGAAGACGGCTCCGGCGCCCGCGTCGAGACCGGCGCGCACATGCCTGCGGAAGACGTCGAGGTCCACGGCGCCGTCGGGACCATAGGCGGTGACCGGGAAGAAGAGGAGCCCTTCGAGGCGCTCGGCGAGCGGGCGCGCCCGTGGCGCGGCAGCCGAGGAGGAGGACGAGGAGGGTGAGGTCATTGCGCGCTCCTGCTCGTGCCGGTACGGAGTCGGGCCACGGACGCCCGCGGCCCGCACCCCCGGCGTCCGCACTCGAATCCGTACACGTTTCTGATCTGCGTCTACATTTCTGAACATGCCTACGCTAGGTCAGCCGCGCCGGGGCGGTCAAGCGGGCAACCCGCGCGAGGGCCCCCGACGAACAGCGCCCGGCTGCCGGTGAAGACCGTCACCGCACCGCGAACTCGGGCCGCGCGCCGGGATCTTGACGCCACAGCGGCCCGCTCCATAGCTTGTCTCCATATATGAACCATGTCTACGGACGGAGACCTCGCCGATGTCCGCCCAGTCGATGTCCGACCCGCCGAAGTCCGATCCTCCTAGGCCCGATCCGCCGACGCCGGACTCGTCCGCGCCCGGCCGCCCCCGCACCGTCCTGCTCACCGGCGCCGCGGGCGGACTCGGCACGCTGATGCGCGAACTGCTCCCCCGCCACGGATACCGGCTGCGCCTCTTCGACGTCCGTCCCGTCGAGGGCGAACCAGGCGCCGTCACAGCCGACTTGAACGACGCGACGGCTCTGCGCGAGGCCGTGCGCGGCGTCGACGCGATCGTCCATCTCGCCGGGATCTCGCTGGAAGCCCCCTTCGAGAAGATCCTGCACTCCAACATCGAGGGCACGTACCGGCTCTACGAGGCCGCTCGCGAAGAGGGCGTGCGGCGCGTGGTATTCGCCTCCTCCAACCACGCGGTGGGCTTCACCGAGCGCCCGGCAGACGACGGCCCGCTCATCCCCGTGGACACCCCTCGCCGCCCGGACACCTACTACGGCCTCTCCAAGTCCTTCGGCGAGGACCTCGCCCAGCTCTACTGGGACCGGCACGGCATCGAGACCGTCTCCGTACGCATCGGCTCCTGCTTCCCCGAGCCGACCTCCGTAAGGATGCTCTCGCTGTGGCTGAGCCCGGCCGACGGCGCCCGGCTCTTCCACGCGGCGCTCACCGCACCGGACGTCGGCCACACCGTCGTATACGGCTCCTCCGCCAACACCCGCCTGTGGTGGGACCTTTCGAGCGCCCGCGCACTCGGCTACGAACCGCGGGACGACTCCGAGCCATACGCGGCCCAACTGCTCGCGGAACACGGGGAACCCGACCCGTCCGACCCCGAACACGCCCGTCTCGGCGGGCATTTCTGCACCCGGCCGCCCATCTGGCCGCACTGAAAAGGGAGTCGGGGGGCATGATGGACCCCGAAGGGATCACCCAGGCCGCCACGGGGAGGGCACCGCCATGTACTTCGTCGCAGAGACCGATCCGGAATCCGCGCTGTCCGGACTCGTGGACTCGGGGCTGGTGAGCTGGCTGATCCTCGGGCTGATCGCGGGCACCGTCGCCAAGGTCATACTCCCGGGCCGCGACCCGGGCGGCCTGCTCGGCACCATCCTCATCGGCATCGCGGGCGCCTTCATCGGCGGCTGGCTCTCCTCCACCTTCCTGGACCGCTCGGTGGACCACGACTTCGTCGACCCGGCGCTGTGGGTCTCGGCCGTCGCCGGGTCGCTGGTGCTGCTGATCGGATACCGCATCTTCTTCGGCCACTCACGGGAACGCCGCCGCTGAGCGGACGGCGGCAGCGGCGGACCTGCCGGCTGCGCCCGGAGGCCCCGGCGACCGCCGGGGGCCCCACGGTCAGCCGCCCCACCCCTTTCCCGTACGTTCCTCGAACACGTCCGTACGGGACGGCAGTACGGGCGTATAGCCGGAGTCGAGCAGCCGGGGAAGGTAGTCGCGCAACGCGGCGACGGTCTGCGAGCGGTCACCGCCTCCGTCGTGGGAGAGCAGGATCGCGCCGGGCCGCACGGTCTCCAGGACGGTCGAGGTGATCTCGCGCGTCCCCGGTTCCTTCCAGTCGCAGGTGTCGACGGACCAGCCCAGCGGGCTCATTCCGAGGGACGCGGATATCTCCAGTGCCCGCTTGTTCCAGCCGCCGAAGGGCGCGCGGGCCAGTACGGGCGCGGTGCCCACCGCCTCGTCGACGACGTCGCTGGTGCGGGCGAGCTGTTCGTATATCTCGTGGGAGCGCATGCGCGTCAGCAGCGAATGGCTCCAGGAGTGGTTGGCTATCTCGTGGCCCGCGTCGGCTATCGCGTTCAGCAGCCAGGCGTTGGCGGCCGCGTCCCTGCCTATGACGCAGAACGTGGCCCGCACGCGGCAGCGGCGCAGCACCTCCAGCACCTGGGGCGTGTAGTGGGGGTCGGGCCCGTCGTCGAAGGTGAGGGCTATCTCGCGACCGCCTGAGTCCAGCGTGTAGGCGACGGAGGTGCTTCCACGTGCCCTGGGGTGGAGCTCGGCCGCCTCGGGGCGCAGGCGGTAGGACTCGGGCGCGTGGGCCTGGCGTGCCGCCGCACGGTGATGACGCTGTACGTGCCGGGAGGCTCCCTTCGCGTCGGCTCCGCCTCCGGTGCCGGAGCCGCCGCCGACGGCGTGCGCGCGGTTCGCGGCGCACGCGCCGGCTATGAGCAGGCCGCCGAGGAAGAGCCGTCTGGAGTTGGCGGGGGCATGGGCGCGAGTGTGACCGCGGGCCCGGTCGGGGGCCGGGTCCGGTGTGCGTGATGTCGAAGTCATGCGGCACGTACTGCCACGCCGGAGAGTAGTCACACATGTTCGGTCCGTGACACCACTCGTATGCCTCATCGGTTCTCCGCCGTGCGCGGCGTTCCCTCTGCTAACGGCCCGCGAACTCCCGGAACGCATCTCCGGCAAAGGAACCGCAAAGCACGGCCGCTCGTTACGACCGGCATGACGGCAATGACTCCCGGCTCCAACCTCCCGCTCAGCACGGCCCAGGTGGCGGTGGAGGTGACCGCGCCCTCCCGCCTGGACGTCTCAGGACTGCTCCTCGGCGAGAACGGAAAGGTCCGCTCCGACGCCGACTTCGTGTTCTACAACCAGCCGGCCGGCCCCGGCGTGACCCACAGCAGCGGCTCCGCCGACACCATCACGGTCGACACCGGGAAGGTGCCGGCCGATGTGCAGAAGGTCGTGGTCACCGCCAGCCCGGACGCCCCCGGCACCACCTTCGCGGGCATGGAGCCCACCGCGACCGTGCGGGACGCCGCCACGGGCTCGGTGATCGCCACCTTCACACCGCCGTCGCTCGGCAGCGAGACGGCCCTCGTCGTGGTCGAGGTATACCGCCGGGGCAACGACTGGAAGGTGCGTGCCGTCGGCCAGGGCTACGCCAACGGACTCGGCGGCATCGCGTCCGACTTCGGCGTCGACGTCGAGGAGCCCGCCGCACCGGTGGCCACCCCCGCGCCCTCGCCCACGCCGCAGGCGCCACCGCCGCCTCAGGCGCCCCAGGCACAGCCCGCGCCTCCGCCTGCTCCCGCCGCTCAGGCGCCCCCCGCCGCGCCGCAGCCCGGAGCCGGAAAGATCAATCTGGACAAGGGCAAGGTCAGCCTTCAGAAGAACCAGACGGTCTCGCTCACCAAGGGCGGCCGTCCCATGCTCGCCAGCGTCCGCATGGGCCTCGGCTGGGAGCCGGTCTTCCGCGCCGGCCGCAGGGCCAAGGAGATCGACCTCGACGCCTCGGTCATCGCCTACGACGCGTCCCGTAAGAAGGTGGACGCCTGCTACTTCGGCAAGCTCGCCATCCTGAACGGCGTCGTGCAGCACTCCGGCGACAACCTCACCGGGGAGGGCGGCGGCGACGACGAGGTCATCACCGTCCATCTCGGCGACCTCCCGCCGCAGGTCACCGGCCTGGTCTTCACCGTCAACTCCTTCTCGGGGCAGAAGTTCACGGAGGTGGCCAAGGCGTACTGCCGGCTCGTCGACGCGGCCACGGACCAGGAGCTGGTCCGCTTCGACCTCAGCAACGCCGAGCCGCGCACCGGAGTGCTGATGTGCAAGCTCGTACGGCAGTTCTCCGGCGAGTGGGACATGACCGCTCTCGGCGAGTACGTCGACTCACGCACGGTGCGCGGCATGGTCAAGCCGGGCGGCGCCGCACTGTGAGCCGCGGCTGAGCCCCGGAGCGCCTCCTTCGGCCTAACGCCGCGAATTCGGGGTACCGCGGGGTCACGGACATCTGTGCGCGTACGGCCCGTGGGCGCCGCGGCGCGCACGCACGGGCACGGGCCCGGCATCGGCACGGGCCCACGTCCCGGCGGCGGGCACCCGTACACGCACACCTCGTACACGCACATCCCGTACACCCGCACCAACAGGCACAGCCACAGGCAGGCATCGAAGCAGCCGAAGGAGGCGCTCACATGGCCATCGCCACGGTGAATCCGGCCACGGGCGAGACCCTGAAGACGTTCGAACCGCACAACGCCGGCGAGATCGAAGAACGGCTCGTCAGGGCCGAACGCGCCTTCCGCGAACACCGCCTCACCGGCTTCGCCGAGCGGTCCCGGCTGATGCACCGTGCGGCGGACCTGCTTGAGGAGGACCAGGACGCTGCCGCCCGCATGATGACGACCGAGATGGGCAAGCCGCTGGCCGCCGCCCGTGCCGAGGCGGCCAAGTGCGTGAAGGCGATGCGCTGGTACGCCGAGCACGCCGAGGCGCAGCTCGCCGACGAGCATCCCGCTCCCTCCGACGTGGCGGACTCGGGCGCGGCACGTGCCTTCGTGCGCTACCGGCCGCTGGGCCCCGTACTGGCCGTCATGCCGTGGAACTTCCCGCTGTGGCAGGTCGTGCGCTTCGCGGCCCCGGCGCTGATGGCGGGGAACACCGGGCTGCTCAAGCACGCGTCGAACGTGCCGCAGACCGCGCTGTATCTGGAGGAGCTGTTCCGTCGCGCCGGTTTCCCCGAGGGCGTCTTCCAGACCCTCCTCGTCGGCTCCGACGCGATCGCCGGCCTGCTCCGCGACGAGCGGATCGTCGCCGCCACCCTCACCGGCAGCGAGCCCGCGGGCCGCTCGGTCGCCTCCATCGCCGGTGACGAGATCAAGAAGACGGTGCTCGAACTGGGCGGCAGCGACCCCTACTTGGTGCTCCCCTCCGCCGACCTGGACAAGGCCGTACGCACCGCCGTCACGGCCCGTGTGCAGAACGCCGGGCAGTCCTGCATCGCGGCCAAGCGCTTCATCGTGCACACCGACGTCTACGACACCTTCACGGCACGCTTCGTGGAGCGTATGTCCGCGCTGAAGGTCGGCGACCCCACTGCCGACGACACCGACGTCGGGCCGCTCTCCAGCGCACAGGGCCGCTCCGACCTGGAGGAACTCGTCGACGACGCCACGCGCCGCGGCGCCACCGCCCAGTGCGGCGGCGGACGTCCGCTGCACCTGCCGGACGGCTGGTACTACGAGCCGACGGTGCTCACCGGCGTTACCGAGGACATGCGCATCCACCGCGAGGAGGCGTTCGGACCGGTCGCCTCCGTATACCGCGTGGACAGCCTGGACGAGGCGGTCGAACTCGCCAACGGCACGTCCTTCGGCCTCAGTTCGAACGCCTGGACACGCGACTCCGCCGAGCAGGAGCGGCTCACCCGCGATCTGGAGGCGGGCGGCGTCTTCTTCAACGGCATGACGGCCTCCCACCCCGGACTGCCCTTCGGCGGGGTCAAGCGCTCCGGCTACGGGCGGGAACTGGCCGGGCACGGCATCCGGGAGTTCTGCAACGCGACCACGGTGTGGTTCGGCCCGGAAGAGTGACAATGGTGATGTCCGGTCCATAGGGCCGGGCAGCCCGGACGGCAGCACGCCGGGTCCGGCGGGGACCGGGCGGGCGGACCGTACTCCGCGGCGCGGCGCGAATCACGCCGCGTGCGGAAGGTCCGCTCGCCCGGCCTCTGTCTTACGGGTGGCCACGGGGATGCGCGGGGGCGTTGTGCGGTGCGGTCCGGGGGTGATCCGGAGGGTGCCCGTCCGCGCGATGGGACCGCGCTGCGCATCAGGCGCCGGACGGCGAGCCCGCCCGTCCCGCCCCGCGAGGGCCCGCTGCGAAAGCCCGGCCCGGCAGGACGTGACCCGCCGGTAAGGTCGGTATCCCTGCCCGTCGCCTGCGCCCCCACCGGAGGTCGAACCCGCCATGGCCGTACGTACCGAGAGACAGGGGCCGGTCACCACCGTCGTCCTCTCCCGCCCCGAGGCACGCAACGCCGTCGACGGCGAGACGGCGAACAGGCTGGCCGCCGCCTTCCGCGACTTCGAAGCCGACACTGAGGCACTGGTCGCCGTCCTGTGGGGCGAGGGCGGCACCTTCTGCGCCGGGGCGGACCTCAAGGCCATCGGCACCGACCGCGCCAACCGCGTCGCACCCGACGGCGACGGACCCATGGGCCCCACCAGGCTGCGCCTGTCGAAGCCCGTCATCGCGGCCGTCAGCGGCCACGCGGTCGCAGGCGGTCTCGAACTGGCCCTCTGGTGCGATCTGCGGGTCGCCGAGGAGGACGCGGTCTTCGGCGTCTTCTGCCGCCGCTGGGGCGTCCCGCTGATAGACGGCGGTACCGTGCGGCTGCCCCGGCTGATCGGGCAGAGCCGCGCCCTCGACCTCATCCTGACCGGCCGCCCCGTACCCGCGCGTGAGGCGTACGACATGGGCCTCGCCAATCGCCTCGTGCCGCACGGCGAGTCCCGCGCCGCGGCGGAGGAACTCGCCGCCGCGATCGCCCGCTTCCCTCAGACCTGTCTGCGCGGCGACCTCGCCTCCGTACACGAGCAGGAGGGCCTGTCCGAGGAAGGCGCGATGACTCGCGAACTGCGCCACGGGCAGGCCGCGTTGCTGGAGGCCGCGCAGGGAGCGGCGCGCTTCGCCGCGGGCGCGGGCCGCCACGGGGACTTCGAGTCGATCTGACCGGTCACGGTCCGCTCCGGACAGGCGCCCGCTCGGCCCCGGGCCCGCTCCCCTTCAAAACGCTTCCTCAACTGCGGGCCCGCCCTGCGAAGTTGCCCCTCGGGCTCATCCCGGGCACCCTGTCCTGCACAGGGGGTAAACAAGGATGGACTTACAGTTCAGGCTGCCCGACGCGGCCGACGACTCCGAACTCGGGCAGTTCCACGACTGGCTGCTCCGCGAGCGCAGCCTTCGTACCGGCGCCGAGATCTCCACGATTCCCGCCCCGCCCACGGCGGACGGCATGGGCCTGTCCATGGACGCGGTGGAGCTGATCCTCAACTCGGGCCTCCAACTGGCCTCTCTCGCGGTCGCGATCGTCTCGTACCGCAAGGCGACCGAACCGAGGTCCGGCATGACGATCAGCCGCGGCGACGTAGAGGTCCGGCTGAGCCGCGGAGAACTCGAAGACGTCGCTGCCGTCCTCGGCGCTCTGGAACACCTGCGTCAGGCGGGAGACGACGAGAGCACCCACGACGACGAGGACGGCGAGCCCGGCGAGGGACCAGGCCGCCAAGACCGCGACGAGGACCGCGAACCGTGAACGCGCTGCCCGATCCGAAGCGTTCAGCGGCCGTGGTCGTCGGAGTCGGCGAGTACACGAGAATGCCCGAGCTTCCGGCGGTGAAGGAGAACCGCGAGCGGCTCAAGGCTGTGCTGACCGACCCCGAGATCTGGGGCCTGCCGGAGGGGCGCTTCCACGAGGTGCCCGACCCGATGCACGCGGCCGACCTGATCGACCCCGTGATCGAGGCCGCACAGCAGGCCCGCGACACCCTGATCGTCTACTACGCCGGGCACGGCTTCATCGACCACAAGGGCGAACTCTTCCTCACCCTCCCCGAATCCAGGAACAGGCGCCGCCACACGGCCGTCCCATACGACTGGCTGCGCCAGGCCATCCTGGAACACAGCGGCGCGGAACGCAGGGTCGTGATCCTCGACTGCTGCTACAGCGGCAGGGCCCTGGAGGGCATGTCCGATCCGGCCGCCGAACTGCCTGCCGCCGCAGGCATCAACGGCAGCTATCTGCTGACGTCCGCGGCCGAGAACGTCCAGGCCCTCTCCCCGAGAGGCGAGGACTGCACGGCCTTCACCGGCGAACTCACTCGCGTACTGCGTGAAGGCATCCCGGACGGCGAGGAGTTCCTCACCCTCGACGCCGTCTACGGACGCGTCCTGCACGCACTGAGGGACAAGGGGCGGCCCGAACCCCAGGAACAGGACCGAGGGCAGATCGGCAGGCTCCCGTTCGTGCGGAACCGGGCCGAAGGGCCGCCGCCGCCCCCGCCTCGCCGCAGGCAGGGAACTGTCCTCGGCGTCGCGACCGCCACGCTGCTCGCAGCCGTCGCCGTACCCGTCACCTGGAAGCTGACGACGGGAGACGACCGGGGCTACGGCGGCCCCTGCTCGGAGCGGGTATCGCTGCTCGGTTTCTCGGACCGTCTCGACAAGACCGAATACCACGGGGAGCCCGTCTCCGGCCTCTCGTCGCTGGCGCCGCGCGGCGGTTCGCGGCTGCTGGCGCTCTCCGACACCGCCTCCCCACGGCTCTACGAACTGTCGGCGAAGGCCCGGGGCAAGCCGGAGCCGCACATCCTGGACTCGACTCTCCTGCGCCGCAAGGACGGCACAGCCTACTCCGGCGAGGACTTCGACGCGGAGGCCATGGTCACGGAGGACGGCGGGCGCACCGTGCTGGTGGCGTCCGAATCGGGGCCCAGCATCAGCCGGTTCGACGTCGGCTCCGGAAGGCTGGTCACGGGCTTCCCGGTGCCGGAACGGTTCCGTATCGCACCCGACGGCGACGGACAGCGCAGTGAGAGCTTCGAGTCGATGGCACTCAGCCCCGACGGCCGGTACCTCTATGTGGGCATCGAGTCCCCGCTCAGCGGGGACGGCAGCCGCCAGGGCCGTGCGCCGGTGCGCATCCTGCGCTACAAGGGCAAGCCGGGCGGCGACTACGTCCCCGACCGGCAGTTCGCCTATCTGACGGGCTCCGGGCTGCGCCTCGCGGATCTCGTGGCGACCGGCGAGGACGGCGTTCTGCTGGCGCTGGAGCGCGGCTACGCCGAGGGGCAGGGGAACGCCGTGCGGATGCACCGCGTTTCGCTGCGGGACCTGCCGGACGTCGCCGGGGAGGAATCCCTGGCGGAGGCGCCCCAGGAGGCGTTCGCCCGTAAGCGGACGCTGTTCGACCTCGCCGAGTGCCCCGATTCCGGGGCCCGTTCACCGCAGAAGCAGTCCAACCCGCTGCTGGACAACGTGGAGGGCGCGGCGCTGGGGCCCCGGCTGACAGAAGGCGACGACAAGGGACGGCGGTTGCTGTATCTCGTCTCCGACGACAACGACAGCGCGATGCAGGTCACGAGGTTCTACGCGCTCGCAGTCGACCCGGACTGAGGACGCGACGCGAGGACGGACAGGTCACGAGGGCGGACAGGTCACGAGGGCGGACAGGTCACGAGGGCGGACATGAGGCGAAGTCGAGCCGCCCAGCGCTCAGTTCAGCCGGCTGCGCGCCTTGAACGCAGCCTTGCGTGCGTCCTTCGCCGTCTGCTTGTCGGGGTGTACGCGGCCCATCGCCTCCAGGACATGGCCCGTCGCCGGATGGTCGACCTTCCACGCCTTGTCGAAGAAGCCCGCGTGCTGGTCCACCAACCCCTGTACCAGGCCCTGAAGTTCGGCGGCCTCGCCCGCGGTCGCAAGCTGCGCCGCGATCGTGTCGACGGTCAGCCAGAAGACCATCTCCTCGTCCGGCTGCGGCACGTTGTCCGCCCCGTGCTCCACGAGCCAGACCCTGGCCAGTCCGCCGAGCTGGCGGTCCTCCAGTACGTCGCGCAGCGCCGGTTCGGCGTCCGTACCGATGAGCGAGAGGGCCTGCTGGCAGGAGAGGCGGCGCGACGGCGCGGCCTCGTCCGATCCCCGGGCCGCCGTGAGCAGTTCGCGTGCCGCCTGGAGGGGCGTACGGGCGGCGAGCCAGGACTCGATCTCCGCCTGCGCGTTCTCCTCGGTGTACGCGCTCAGCGCGCCCAGCAGCCTCGAAGCGTCCACGTCGGCGAGATCCCCGACGGCGGGCGCCTCGGCACCCGCCTCCAGCAGGCGCTGCCGTACGCCGTGGATGCCCAGCGGGGTCAGCCGGACCATGCCGTAGCGGGAGACGTCCTCGTCGTCGAGGCTCTCCGGCAGCTCCACGTCCTCGTCGGCCTCCTCGGTCAACGCCTCATCGACCGGCTGGTATTCGACGAGTCCGGTGGGCGCGAGCATCCGGAACTGCTCGTCGAGCTTCATCATCGCCGCCGACACCTCTTCGAGCACGGCATCGGTCGGCTCCTCCATGTCGTCCGGGACGATCATCGAGGCGGCGAGCACCGGCAGCGGCACCATCGCACCGGCCGACACTGCCTGGTCGGTCGCGGTGAGGACGTAGAGGTTGCCGAGGGCGCCGTCGAGGAAGTCGGCCTCCTGCTCCGGATTCCAGTCGAGGGAGTCGAGGTCGATGGCCTCCGGGTCGACCTGGCCGTCCTCGCCGGTGACATCGTCCAGACCGCCGATGAGGTCCTCGAAGCTCGGCGTGGCGGCGTCGGCGAGCACGCTCTCCATGCCGCCCTGCCAGATGTCCAGTACGTCGTGCGGGGAGCCTTCGCCGCGCAGCAGGGGGAGTTCGGGGCCCGGGCGTGCGGTGCCCACGGGTTCCTCGGTGAGGGAGGAAGCCGCGCCGGCGGGGGCCGTCCCGGGGGCGTCCGAGTGCTCCTCGCCCGTGGCCTCGTCCTGTTCGCGCGCCGGACCGTCCGCGCCCTCCTCGTGGCCCTCGTCGTCCTCGACCTCCAACAGGCCCGTGTCGACGGCGAGTTGCCACGCCTGCGCCGTGTGCATCTCCCCGTCCTCGTCGTCGGTGAGGCCGAGTTGGGCGACCGCCTCCTTCAACTGCGGTGCGAGCAGCTCACCCCCGGCACCGACGGGCACCCCGTCCGCGCCTCCCCCGGCGGGACCGGTGCCCTCTCCCCCGGCCCAGGCCGCGAGCCGTGCCGCCCATGAGAAGAGCGGTGCGGCCAGTGCGTCACGCGCGAGTTCGGCTTCGGAGGACAGCCGCACGGGCGGCATGGCGGGACGGTCGCCACCGGTCGTTTCACCGGACATCAGCGCGTTCATCTCCTACGGGGGTGCTACCGGGTTGCGGGAAAACTGCGGCCCCCAGCGTAGACGGGAGTGTCCCGCACTGCCCGAATCGCGCGCCCGCGAACTCACGCCCGTCAGTGACGGTTCGGGAACCCTGCGTGCCATCGGACGGCGCACGGGCGGGAGTTGGGTAACGCATGTGCTCAATGGTCCGGCATCTGCTTGACAAGTGAGATGAGCACGACAGACTTTTACGCGCGTAGAGATTACCGGTCCGTAATAACGTGCGCATTTGGAGAGTACGTCCGCCACCCCCACCGGAGGCTCCGTTGTCGTCCCGTCTCGCTCGTACCTCCGCACTGACCGCCGCTGCGGTGTGCGGATCCACTCTGCTCGTCATGACCGCCGTCTCCGCGTCCGGAAACACGGCCGAGGAGGCACGTCTCCACGACATCCAGGGCAACACCCGTGTCTCGCCCTTCGCGGGCAAGCAGGTCACGGATGTGCCCGGCGTCGTCACCGCCGTACGCGGCTTCGGCAAGGCGCAGGGCTTCTGGCTCCAGGACCCCAAGCCGGACGACGACCCCGCCACCAGTGAGGGCATCTTCGTCTTCACCGGCGGCGAGACGCCCGACGTCGAACCCGGCGACTCCATACGGATATCCGGGAAGGTCGCCGAGTACTACCCGGGCGGCGAGGAAGCCGGCGGCCAGTCGGTCACCCAGCTCACCGACGCCAAGTGGAAGGCCGCCTCCAAGGCGAAGCAGAAGCTGCCCAAGGCGACCGCTCTGAACGCCGACCGCGTTCCGGACGCATACGTGCCCGAGGGCAAGGGCGACGACGGCAACATCGAGTCGCTGAAGCTCCAGCCCACCAAGTACGCGCTGGATCTCTACGAATCGCTCGAAGGCATGCGCGCCGGCGTCAAGGACGCCCCGGTGACCGGCCCCACCACGGAGTTCGGCGAACTGTGGGTCACCGCCGACCCCGACGAGCACCCGACCCCACGCGGCGGCACCCTCTACGGCGACTACGACCAGCAGAACGGCGCCCGGATGAAGGTCAGTTCGCTACTGCCGCGCGAGGAGCACCCGTTCCCGAAGGCAGACGTCGGCGACGCCCTGAGCGGCACCACCGCCGGTCCGGTCGACTACGACAACTTCGGCGGCTACACCGTACGAGCCACGACCATGGGCGAGTTGAAGGACAACAAGCTCAAGCGGGAGAAGACCGGCAAGCCCGGCGCGGACGAACTCTCCGTCGCCACCTACAACGTGGAGAACCTCTCGCCCGCGAGCGAGTCCTCCAAGTTCGACCGGCTCTCCGAGGCGCTCGTCGGCAACCTCGCCTCCCCCGACATCGTCGCCCTGGAAGAGGTGCAGGACGACTCCGGCCCCGACGACGACGGCACCGTCTCCGCGGGCAAGACATTGGACAAGCTGACCGCCGCGATCAAGAAGGCGGGCGGCCCCTCGTACGAGTCCCGCCAGATCGACCCGGAGAACAACGCCGACGGCGGCCAGCCCGGCGGCAACATCCGTGTCGCCTTCCTCTTCAACCCCGACCGCGTCGAGTTCGCCGACCGCAAGGGCGGCGACGCCACCACGGCGGTGAAGGTGACCGACGACGGCGGCAAGCCGAAGCTGTCCGCCAACCCCGGACGCATATCCCCGCAGGAGGAGGCCTGGAAGGAGAGCCGCAAGCCGCTGGCCGGTGAGTTCACCTTCAAGGGACGCCAAGTCTTCGTCGTCGCCAACCACTTCAGCTCCAAGGGCGGCGACCAGCCGATGGAGGGCCGCAACCAGCCGCCCACCCGCGAGTCGGAGAAGCAGCGCACCGCGCAGGCGGAACTCGTCAACTCCTTCGCGAAGAAGGTCGAATCCGTCGACAAGAAGGCCGCGGTCATCGCCGCCGGCGACTTCAACGACTTCCCCTTCTCCCCCGCCCTGGACGCCATGCGCAAGGGCGGCGTCTTCAGCAGTCCCATGGACGAGCTGCCCGCCGGCGAACGCTACGGCTACGTCTTCAACGGCAACTCGCAGGTCCTCGACCACGCGGTGACCAGCCCCGGCGTCGGCAAGGTCGAGTACGACATCGTCCACATCAACGCCGAGTTCCACGACCAGGCCAGCGACCACGACCCCTCCGTGATCCGCCTCAAGCCGTAAGGCTGCACGAACCGTTCCGGCCCGCCGGCGGGCGCCCTTGAGGGTGGGGCGCCCGCCGGCGTTCGCGCGTGACCTGTTCTCAGCGTGGTCGTCAGATCGACGGGCGTCCCGAAGTCGCCGACGAGTTCGCGGCGGTACCCTGCGGCGCCCTTGGGCTCCGTATAGAGATGGCACCGGCCGACGTACGGGTCGGCGATCAGATAGACCAGGACGCCCGCGTCCCGCTCGGTATGACGCTGCCTACCGAGGGCTTCCCCACTGAGACCGCGGGTCAGGCGCCTGGGGCTTCGGCGCGCTGAATCCCGGCGCCTGCGCCGGGTGTTGAGGCTGAGCATGGGGCTGAGCTGAGGGCTGGGCCTGTCCATGCGCCTGAGCGTGGGTCTGAGCGTGGGTCCGGGGCGGCTCGTCGCCGAACCGGCCGCTCGCGGGGTCCTGCTCGTCGCCCGGTCCGCCGTCGTCCGTCAGGTCCCGTACCAGCAGGGCCGCGCCCGCGACCGCGCCCGGCATCAGCACGACCGCGACCAGCGGCACCAGGAAGGCCAGCACCAGCGGTACGCCGAAGCCGAGCGCCAGCGCCTTTCGGGTGCGGAGGATGCGCAGCCTCTCCCGTACCGGAATCCCCCGCCGCTGCATGGCGACCGAGACCAGTTCCAGGGTGAGGAAGAAGCCCGAGACGGCGAAGCCGAGCGCCGGTACGACGGTCTGGCCGATCGCCGGGAGGAAGCCGAGGAAGAAGAGCGGAACGGTGAACAGCAGCATCCGCCACAGCACGTAGAGGCTGTCGCGGAGGGAGATCCACACCTCCGCCCACATCGGGCGGTCCGGGCCGGAGGGCGCGCCGCCCTCGGACTCCTCGACCTGCTCCGACAGCTTCTCGTAGAAGGGGTCGCCGATCACCAGCGTCGCGGCGGTGAAGGTCAGCACCGAAACCAGCAGTGCCCCGAGCCACAGCAGCACCGCGAACAGCACGCGCAGCGAGTCCCGCCACAGGCCGTCCCAGCCGTCCGCGAAGGGCGTGGCCCAGGCGGCGATGTCGTCGGCGTAGAAGGCGAGGGCGGTGAGCGCGGCGACGTAGAGCACCAGGGCCACCAGCGCGGGCAGCAGGCCGAAGCCGAACCACCGCCCGTGGCCGAAGACCCACCGCTGCCCACGCCCCAAGTACCGCATCCCCGCGGTGAGATCACGCATGCCCGTAAGCCTAATGGCCCACGGGCATGCGGGACGCGGGGGCGGACGGCCGTGGCCGCGCGGCTGCGCGCAAGGGGCCGCCGATCCGGCCGGTGCGGTCAGTTGTGGCTGTGCAGCGCCTCGTTCAGTCCGCCCCAGGAGCCGCTGCGCTGGATGACCTCGACCTTGCCGGTGGTCGAATTGCGGCGGAAGAGAAGGTTGTCGGCGCCCGACAGCTCCAGCGCCTTGACGATCTGCCCGTCCGGCAGCGACACCCTCGTACCGGCCGTGACGTACAGACCCGCCTCGACGACGCAGTCGTCCCCGAGGGAGATGCCGATGCCCGCCTCGGCGCCCAGCAGGCACCGCTCGCCGATGGAGATCGTCTCCTTGCCGCCGCCGGAGAGCGTGCCCATGATCGACGCGCCGCCGCCGATGTCGGAGCCGTCGCCGACCACGACGCCCGCGCTGATACGGCCCTCGACCATGGACGTGCCGAGGGTGCCGGCGTTGAAGTTGATGAAGCCCTCGTGCATGACCGTGGTGCCCTCGGCCAGGTGCGCACCGAGCCGGGCGCGGTCGGCGTCGGCGATGCGCACGCCCTTCGGCGCCACGTAGTCCGTCATGCGCGGGAACTTGTCGACGCTGGTGACGCTCAGGTGCTTGCCCGCGGCGCGTGCCGCGAGCCGCACCTGCGCCAGCCGGTCGACGGCCACGGGGCCGAGGCTCGTCCAGGCGACGTTGGCCAGCAGCCCGAACTGGCCCTCCAGATTCAGCCCGTGGGGACGTACGAGCCGGTGGCTGAGCAGGTGCAGACGCAGAAAGACGTCGTGGGTGTCGGCGGGCTTGTCGTCGAGCGAGCCGATGACCGTACGCACGGCGACGATCTCGACCCCGCGCACCGGATCGGTGCCCAGCGCCCGCGGAGCGTCCTCTCCGAGTGCCTCGGCGGCGCGCTCCGGGCTGAGCCGCTCGCTCCCGGCGGGCCCCTCGGGGGACTCGACGAGTTCCGGCGCGGGGAACCAGGTGTCGAGGACGGTGTCCTCGCCGTCCTGGCCGGGTGCGATCGTGGCGAGCCCGACGGCGACGGCGCCGGTCGTACGGGTTGTGGTGGCTGCTTGCGTCATGCCTGGCACGTTATCCGGCCCGCCGTGGGCGAGGCCAACCCGTCTCGGACGGCGGAAGAGACACCGCCACCGGGGTCCGCGGGCGCGCGGAGCTGTCAGCTCTCGCCGGTGACTCGGGCGAGGGCCGAGCGGACCTCGGCGGCGTCGAACGGCCGGTCGGTGAGCAGCAGTTGCAGCAGCAGCCCGTCGATGAGCGCCACGAGGACGCGGGCGGTGGCGGCGTCCCGTGTGTGGCGGCCGACGACCTCGGCCATCTCGTCCAGCCAGGCGGCGGCGACGGGCTGGAGCGCGGGGCGGCGCAGCGCCGCGAGATACAGCTCGTACTCCAGGCGGATACGGCCGCGGCCTCCGTGTGCGTACTCCTCCAGCAGGCGTGTGAGGACGTCCGCGAGTCCGGGCTCGCCGTGGCAGGCGGCCGGTCCGCCGGGCGACCCCGGCTCGCCGCTCGGCCCCGGCCTGTCCATATCGGGCAGCGTCTGGGTCCTGTCCGTCTCGGGCGGCGCCTCGGTCCCGGCCGTCTCGGGCAGCGCCTCCGAAAGGGCCTCCGCCCAGCCCTTCATGGCGCTGCGCGGCTCGCTGCTCACCTCTTCCAGCGCGGCGACCAGCAGATCGTCGAGACCCGCGAAGTGGTACGTGGTGGATCCGAGCGGCACCCCGGCCTCCGCGGCGACCGTGCGATGGCTGAGCGCCGCTATGCCCTTCAACTCGACGATGCGGATGGCGGCTTCGATGATCCGCCGTCTGCGTTCGGGGTCGTAGCGGCGGGCCATCAGTGGACCCCGCCGAGGTTGAGTACGACGACGCCCGCGATGACCAGCACGATCCCGGTGATCTTCAGCAGGGTGACCGACTCCCCGATGAAGGTGATGCCGATGGCGGCGATGGCCGCGGTGCCCACTCCGGCCCAGATGGCATAGGCGGTGCCCACCGCCATCGACTTGAGCGTCTGGGCGAGCAGTATGAACGCCACCGCATAGCTGACGCCGGTGATCAGGGAGGGCAGCAGCTTGCTGAAGCCGTTGCTGTACTTCATCGCCGTGGTGCCGAGCACCTCCGCCAGGATCGCGCCCGCGAGCGTCACATAGACCATGCGTACGAGCGTACACAACGTTGTGTACGGCCGTACACGACACTGTGCGCAATCCCTGTCGAACGTAAGGATTCGGTCAGCGGTGCCCGGGGCGGGATCAGTCCGCGAACTCGATAAGACTTCCGCGCGGCCTCAGCACGCAGAACTCATTGCCCTCGGGGTCCGCCAGCACGACCCACGACCTCGCTTCGCCCTGGCCGATGTCCACGCGGCGCGCGCCCAGCGCGAGAAGGCGTTCGACCTCGGCGTCCTGGTCGTCGGGGGCGAGGTCGAAGTGCAGACGGTTCTTCACGGTCTTCTCGTCCGTGACCGGCATGAAGCAGATGCCCGTCGGCGCGGACGGGTCCGTCCCGATGACGACTTCGCGTTCCTTCTCGGACAGCACCCGCCAGTCCAGCGCCGCGCACCAGAAGGCCGCCAGGCCGGGCAGATCGTGTGCGTCGACGACGATGTGATGCAAGGAGACGGCCATGGCCCCAGGATGTCGGGGGCCATGGCCGTCGTGCACGCGATATTCCCGCGTGGCCGGCCGGATCAGAGCCGACCGGTACGTCCGCGCGGTGCGGGTGCGCGTCCGACGCGGACGCGGGAGATCAGATCCCGCTCAGACGTTGAATCCGAGCGCCCGGAGCTGCTCCCGCCCGTCGTCGGTGATCTTGTCCGGGCCCCACGGGGGCATCCAGACCCAGTTGATCTTCAGCTCGTCGACGATGCCCTCGGTCGCGGACTTCGCCTGGTCCTCGATGACGTCCGTCAGCGGACAGGCGGCGGAGGTGAGCGTCATATCGATCGTCGCGACGTTCGAGTCGTCGATGTGGACCCCGTAGATCAGGCCCAGGTTGACGACGTCGATGCCCAGCTCCGGGTCGACCACGTCGAGCAGCGCCTCGCGGACCTCGTCCTCGCTCGCGGGCTTCGCGGTGGTCTCGGTCATGCGGTCTTCTCCTTTACCGAGTCCTCGCCCAGCGCCTGGGCGGTGGCGTCCTTCCATGCCATCCAGCTCAGCAGAGCACACTTCACACGTGCCGGGTACTTCGAGACCCCGGCGAAGGCGACGGCGTCCTCCAGCACGTCCTCCATGGCGTCGTCCGGCTCGATACGGCCTCTGGACTGCATCAGCTCCAGAAACGTCTCCTGGATCGTGCGGGCCTCGTCCAGCTCCTTGCCGACCAGCAGCTCGTTCAGCACCGAGGCGCTGGCCTGGCTGATGGAACAGCCCTGCCCCTCGTAGCTGACGTCGCTGATCGTCTCGCCGTCGTAGCGCACACGCAGGGTGATCTCGTCACCGCACGTCGGGTTGACGTGGTGCACCTCGGCGTCGCCCTCACGCAGGCCCTTGCCGTGCGGGTTCTTGTAGTGGTCCAGGATCACGTCCTGGTACATGGAGTCCAGCTTCACGAGTCAGTCCGTCCGTCCGGTCCTCTGCGGCTGCGCCGTCGTCCTAGGCGAAGAAGTTCCGTACGTGTTCCACGCCCTCGGCCAGGGCATCCACCTCGGCCGGCGTGGAGTACAGATAGAACGACGCCCGCGTGGTCGCAGGAATTCCGTACCGCAGACAGACAGGCCGCGCGCAGTGGTGCCCCACGCGGACCGCGATGCCCTGTTCGTCGAGCACCTGGCCCACGTCGTGCGGATGGATGTCCCCCAGCGTGAAGGAGATCGCGGCACCGCGGTCCTCGGCCGTGGTGGGGCCGATGAAGCGCAGGTCCGGGATCTCGCTCAGCCTGGCGACGGCGTACGCGGTCAGCGCGTGCTCGTGCTCCTCGATGCGGTCCATGCCGATGGCGGAGAGATAGTCGACGGCCGCGCCGAGGCCCACCGCCTGAGCGATCGGCGGTGTGCCCGCCTCGAACTTGTGCGGAGCGGGCGCGTAGGTCGACGAGTTCATCGTGACCGTCTCGATCATCTCGCCGCCGCCGAGGAACGGAGGCAGATCGTCCAGCAGTTCCTGCCTGCCCCACAGCACGCCGATGCCCGTGGGACCGCACATCTTGTGCCCGGTGAAGGCCACGAAGTCGGCCTGGAGCGCCTGTACGTCCAGCACCATGTGCGGAGCGGCCTGCGAGGCGTCGATGACGACGAGCGCGCCGACCTCCTGCGCACGGCGCACGATCGTCTCGACCGGATTGATCGTGCCCATGATGTTGGAGACGAGCGTGAAGGAGACGACCTTGGTCTTCTCCGTGATGACCTCGTCGACGGCCGACAGGTCGAGCCTGCCGTCGTCGGTGAGGCCGAACCACTTCAGCTTCGCGCCCGTACGCTGCGAAAGGAGCTGCCACGGAACGATGTTGGAGTGGTGCTCCATCTCCGTGATGACGATCTCGGTGTCGTGCTGCACGCGGTAGGGCTCGTCGGCCCAGCCGAGCATGTTGGCCACGAGGTTGAGCGACTCCGAGGCGTTCTTGGTGAAGACGACCTCGTCGCGGCTCGGCGCGTTGATGAACGCGGCGACCTTGTCACGCGCGCCCTCGTACAGCGCCGTGGCCTCCTCTGCGAGCACGTGCACGCCGCGGTGGACGTTGGCGTGGTGCCGCTCGTAGTAGTCGCTCACGGCGTCGAGCACCTGGCGCGGCTTCTGGGACGAGGCCGCGTTGTCCAGGTACACGAGCTTCTGCCCGTCGTGGACCGTGCGGTCCAGGATCGGGAAGTCCTTGCGGATCGCCTCGGTGTCGAGCAGACCCGGAAGCGTCACATCGTTCACGAAGCGGCGCCTCCCTTCACATACGCCTCGTAGCCCTCTTCCTCCAGCTTGTCGGCCAGCTCCGGGCCGCCGGACTCGGCGATCCGGCCCTTGGCGAACACGTGGACGTGGTCGGGCTTGATGTAGCGCAGGATGCGCGTGTAGTGGGTGATCAGCATGGTGCCGACCTCGCCGTTCTCACGGACGCGGTTGACGCCCTCGGAGACCACCCGCAGCGCGTCCACGTCGAGACCGGAGTCGGTCTCGTCGAGAATCGCGATCTTCGGCTTGAGCAGCTCCAGTTGGAGGATCTCGTGGCGCTTCTTCTCGCCGCCGGAGAAGCCCTCGTTGACGTTCCGCTCGGCGAAGGACGGGTCGATCTGGAGGCGCTCCATGGCCTCCTTGACCTCCTTCACCCACAGCCGCAGCTTGGGTGCCTCGCCGCGCAGCGCCGTCGCCGACGTACGGAGGAAGTTGGAGACGGAGACGCCGGGCACCTCGACCGGGTACTGCATGGCGAGGAAGACTCCGGCGCGAGCGCGCTCGTCCGGGGTCATCTCCAGGACGTCCTCGCCGTCGAGGGTCACCGAGCCGCCGGTGACCGAGTACTTGGGGTGGCCGGCGAGGGAGTAGGCGAGCGTGGACTTGCCGGAACCGTTGGGCCCCATGATCGCGTGCGTCTCGCCCTGCTTCACCGTCAGGTCGACACCGCGCAGGATCTCGTTCGGGCCGTTCTCGGTCTCGACGGAGACGTGCAGGTCGTTGATCTCAAGCGTTGCCATGGGGACTTCAGGACTCCTGTGTGACGGAGACGAGCACGGCCGCGTCGGGCCCTTCGCCTTCGATTCTTACGGGGTAGACGGGGATGGGGCGGGTCGCGGGCAGCCCGGAGGGTTTGCCCGTACGCAGATCGAAACTGGAGCCGTGCAGCCAGCACTCGATCTGGCAGTCCTCGACCTCGCCCTCGGACAGTGAGACGTTCGCGTGCGAGCAGATGTCGTTGACCGCGAACACCTCTCCCTCCGTACGGACGAGAGCGACCGGCACGCCTTCGAGCTCCACCCGCTTAGGGGTGTCGTCCTCCAGCTCGCCGAGCGTCGCCACGCGTACGAAGCCTTCGCCGTCGCTCATACCGACGCCTCCAGCTCCGCCTCGATCTTCTCGATGAGGCGCTCCTCCACGTCCGGCAGGCCGATCTGCTGGACGAGTTCGGCGAAGAAGCCCCGCACGACCAGCCGCCGCGCCTCCTGCTCGGGGATGCCCCGGGCCTGGAGGTAGAAGAGCTGCTCGTCGTCGAACCGGCCGGTGGCCGAGGCGTGGCCCGCCCCGACGATCTCACCGGTCTCGATCTCCAGGTTGGGCACCGAGTCGACCCGCGCGCCGTCGGTCAGCACGAGGTTGCGGTTCAGCTCGTAGGTGTCGGTGCCGGTGGCGGCGGCGCGGATCAGCACGTCGCCGATCCATACGGCATGCGCCTCGTCGCCTTGCAGGGCGCCCTTGTAGACCACGTTGCTGCGGCAGTTGGGCCTGTCATGGTCGACGAAGAGCCGGTGCTCCTGGTGCTGGCCGTTGTCGGTGAAGTAGAGCCCGTAGAACTCCGCCTCGCCGCCCGGGCCCGCGTAGTTCACACGGGGGTGGAGGCGTACGACGTCACCGCCGAAGGTGACGACGACCGACTTGAAGGTGGCGTCCCGGCCGACCAGGGCGTTGTGCTGTGAGCAGTGGACGGCGGTGTCGTCCCAGTCCTGCACGGAGACCACGGTCAGCTTGGCGCCGTCGCCGAGCACGAACTCGACGTTGGCGGCGCGCACCGCGTCGCCGGTGTGGTCGATGACGATGACCGCCTCGGCGAAGTCCTTCACCTCGAAGACGGTGTGGCCGAAGCTGACGCCGCCCTCGCCGTGCAGTGAGACGCGCACCGGCTCCTTCAGCACGGCCTCCTTCGGGACCGTCACGACCGAGGCCTTCTCGAACGAGGAGAACGCCTGGGCGGCGACCCGGTCGACGGGCTTGCCCGCGCGGCCGACGCGCGAGTCGTCACGGCCGACCGTCTCGACCGTCACGCCCTCCGGCGCGTCGACCTCCACCTTGAGCGAGCCGGACGCCTCGGCCGTACCGTCGTGCAGCCCCTTGAGCCGCTCGATCGGGGTGAAGCGCCACTCCTCCTCCCTGCCGTGCGGCACGGGGAAGTCCGCCACGTCGAAGGACGGCGGTGCGCTCATCCGGGTGGCGACGGTGGACTCAGCCGCCACCGCGATGCCCCCCACGGCGGTGGAACCCGCTGGAATCTTCTGAGCCTCGGCCATAGCTGTCGTCGTGCTCTCTTTCTGCCTTCGGTCTTCTCGCCCGGCTGCGGGCGTGTGTGCGGTGCCGGGGATCGGTCCCGGACCCGTCCCGTGGTCCTCCGGTCTTCCGGAAGGGCCCCGGACCGGGCCTTTCTCCGGCCCCGCACACTCGGTACGTGCGGAACGGGTACGCGCTCGCGGCCCGCGCGCTGGGCTGAGGTACGGCGCGCACCGCGCCGTGTGCCGGGCGGCTAGCCGACCGCGCCCTCCATCTGAAGCTCGATGAGCCTGTTGAGCTCCAGCGCGTACTCCATGGGGAGCTCCTTCGCGATGGGCTCCACGAAGCCGCGGACGATCATGGCCATGGCCTCGTCCTCGGACAGGCCCCGGCTCATCAGGTAGAAGAGCTGGTCGTCGCTGACCTTGGAGACGGTCGCCTCGTGGCCCATCGTCACGTCGTCCTCGCGGACGTCGACGTACGGATAGGTGTCGGAGCGGGAGACCGTGTCCACCAGCAGCGCGTCGCACAGCACGTTGGACTTCGACCCCTCGGCGCCCTCGGCGATCTCGATCAGACCGCGGTAGGACGTACGGCCGCCGCTGCGGGCCACCGACTTGGAGACGATGTTGGAGGACGTGCGCGGCGCCATGTGGACCATCTTCGCGCCGGCGTCCTGGTGCTGGCCCTCGCCCGCGAAGGCGACGGAGAGCGTCTCGCCCTTGGCGTGCTCGCCCATCAGATAGACGGCCGGGTACTTCATCGTGACCTTCGAGCCGAGGTTGCCGTCGACCCACTCCATGGTCGCGCCCTCGTAGGCCACCGCACGCTTGGTGACGAGGTTGTAGACGTTGTTCGACCAGTTCTGGATCGTCGTGTAGCGGCAGCGGCCGCCCTTCTTGACGATGATCTCGACGACGGCGGAGTGCAGCGAGTCCGAGTTGTAGATCGGAGCCGTGCAGCCCTCGACGTAGTGCACATAGGCGTTCTCGTCGACGATGATCAGCGTCCGCTCGAACTGGCCCATGTTCTCGGTGTTGATGCGGAAGTAGGCCTGGAGCGGGATGTCGACGTGCACGCCCGGCGGCACGTAGATGAACGAACCGCCCGACCACACCGCGGTGTTGAGCGCGGCGAACTTGTTGTCACCGGGCGGGATGACCGTGCCGAAGTGCTCCTGGAAGATCTCCGGGTGCTCGCGCAGCGCCGTGTCCGTGTCCAGGAAGAGGACGCCCTGTGCCTCCAGGTCCTCACGGATCTGGTGGTAGACGACCTCCGACTCGTACTGCGCGGCGACACCGGCGACCAGGCGCTGCTTCTCCGCCTCCGGGATGCCGAGCTTGTCGTAGGTGTTCTTGATGTCCTCGGGCAGGTCGTCCCACGTCTGGGCCTGCTGCTCCGTGGACCGCACGAAGTACTTGATGTTGTCGAAGTCGATGCCCGAGAGGTCCGAACCCCAGTTGGGCATGGGCTTCTTCTCGAAGAGGCGGTGCCCCTTCAGCCGGAGCTTGAGCATCCACTCCGGCTCGTTCTTCTTCCCCGAGATGTCGCGGACGACCTCGTCGGAGAGACCGCGCTTGGCCGCGGCACCGGCCGCGTCGGAGTCGGCCCAGCCGTACTCGTACTTGCCCAGCCCTTCGAGTTCGGGGTGGGCAGTCTCCGTAGGAGAGGTCATGCGGGGTTCCTCCCGGCGGTGTTCGCTGGTGCTTTGGTGGCGTCGCCCGGCTCGGTCCTGCTGGGGCCGGGCTTGCTTGGGCTGCTGCCTGGGCTCTCGCTTCGGCTCTTGCTCGGGTTTTGGCTTCTGCTTCCGCCCAGGTCGTTGCTCGTACTGTGGCTCGTTCTGCTCGTTCTGCTGCGGGGCTCCGCGGCTGCCCCGACGGCGTTCGCGCCCTTGCCCTCGCCGGTCGCCTTGGCCTCACGGGGCTTGGGCGTGGCCCCGCCGGTCCGGGCGCCCGGCGCCGCGGGCTGCCGGGAACTCCCCGCCGACGGCAGGGAAAGGGTCTGCGGTACGAAAGTGGTGCACACCCCGTCGCCGTGGGCGATCGTCGCCAGCCGCTGGACATGTGTGCCGAGCAGACGGGAGAAGACCTCCGTCTCCGCCTCGCAGAGCTGCGGGAACTGCTCGGCGGTGTGAGCCACCGGGCAGTGGTGCTGGCAGAGCTGCTCACCGCCGGGGGTGCCCCCGGTGGAAGCCGGTGCGCTGTGCGCAGTGGCAGCGTACCCGTCCCTGGAGAGTGCCTCGGCCAGGGCCCGCGTGCGCTCCTCGGGCGGCACGCGCTCCAGCGCGCGACGGTACTGCTCGGCCTGCTCGGCGACGCGGGCACGGGCGAAGTCCGCGACCGCCGCCTCGCCGCGCTCGCCGCCGCCCGCCATCTGCGCTATCCAGCGGAGGGCGTCCGCGGCCAGCTTGTCGTAGTCCTGGTCGAAGGCGTCCCGGCCGCTGTCGGTGAGCGCGAAGGACTTGGCGGGGCGGCCCCTGCCACGGGAGCCGTAGACCCGCTTCTCGCGGGGCTCGACGACTCCCTCGCTCACGAGCGCGTCGAGATGGCGGCGGACTGCCGCCTGCGTCAGCTCCAGCCGCAGCGCCAACTCGGCGGCTGTGGAAGGGCCGTGGTCCAGAATGGAGCGGGCCACCCTGTTACGCGTGCCCTGCTGTTCGTCGTGGCTGCCCGAACCGCTCGGGCCGGCGGAGCCGCCGGACTGGGCGGACACCGACGAAGCGCCGGCGACCGCTCCGGTCGCCGGGCGCGTCCGATGCCCATCAGCCGACTTTTTCACAACGTCATTGTTGCGTAATTCTTCGGGGTGCGGCAAGCCGGGTTCTGACCTGGCCGGATGGCCTGCGTCACGTAAGGGGAGCCTTACCCGCCGCCCGCATCGGGGGGTACGACCCCCACGACGCCGGGGCCACCGGACCGTGAGCGCGTCTGTCACACATCTCAACCCCCGGCCGTGGAAAGCGTTTCCGAATCCCTAGACTCCCCCGTATGGGAAGCGGTGGGGCCCTCGAGATCGCGGGCCTGGTGAAGCGGTTCGGCAGGAAGACCGCCGTCGACGGCCTCGGTCTGTCCGTTCCGTACGGCACGGTCACGGCGCTGCTCGGGCCCAACGGAGCAGGCAAGACCACCACAGTCGAGACCTGCGAGGGCTATCTGAGACCCGACGGCGGCACGGTGCGGGTCCTCGGGCTCGATCCCGTCGCCGACGCTTCCCGGCTGCGCCCCCGTATCGGCGTCATGCTGCAAAGCGGAGGCGTCTACTCCGGGGCACGGGCCGAGGAGATGCTGACCCACATGGCCGGGCTGTACGCGAACCCGCTGGACGTGGACACGCTCGTGGAGGCCCTCGGCCTGGACGGCTGCGGCCGTACGCCCTACCGGCGCCTCTCCGGAGGCCAGAAGCAGCGGCTCTCGCTGGCCATGGCCGTCGTCGGACGGCCCGAACTGGTCTTCCTCGACGAGCCGACGGCCGGCCTCGACCCGCAGGCACGCCGCGCGACCTGGGACATAGTGGGGGCGCTGCGCAGCGACGGCGTCACCGTCGTACTCACCACGCACCACATGGACGAGGCGGAGGAACTGGCCGACGACGTCGTGATCGTCGACGCCGGACGCATCGTCGCCCAGGGCACGCCGGACGCCCTGTGCCGCGGCGGCGCCGAGAACTCCCTGCGCTTCACCGGACGCCCCGGCCTCGACCTGGCGTCGCTGCTCAAGGCGCTTCCCGACGACTCCGCAGCCGCGGAACTCGTACCCGGCGGCTACCGCGTCACCGGCACCGTCGACCCGCAACTGCTGGCGACGGTCACCTCCTGGTGCGCACAGAACGGCGTGATGCCCGACCGCATCTCGGTCGAACGCCGCACGCTGGAGGACGTCTTCCTCGAACTCACCGGCAAGGAGCTTCGTTCGTGACCGCCGGCACCTTCGCCCCCGCACCCGCCGCCGCACCGCTGTGGCGGATGATCGGCGCACAGACCGCGCTGGAGACGCGGATGCTGCTGCGCAACGGCGAGCAGCTACTGCTGACCGTGATCATCCCGACGTTGCTGCTGGTGCTCTTCACCTCGGTCGACGTCGTCGAACTCGGCGGCGGCTCACGCGTCGGATTCCTCACCCCCGGCATCCTCGCCCTCGCCGTGCTGTCCACCGCCTTCACCGGGCAGGCCATCGCCACCGGCTTCGAGCGGCGCTACGGAGTGCTCAAGCGGCTGGGTGTCTCGCCCCTGCCCCGCTGGGGGCTGATGGCGGCGAAGACCGGCTCGGTGCTGGTCGTCGAGGCGCTCCAGGTGGTGCTGCTGACCGTGGTCGCGCTGCTGCTCGGCTGGTCGCCGCGCGGCGGAGCGGTCGCCGTGGCACTGCTGCTGCTACTGGGCACGGCCGCCTTCTCCGGGCTCGGACTGCTGCTCGCGGGGACCGTGCGCGCCGAGGCCACCCTGGCCGCCGCGAACCTGGTGTTCATACTGCTGCTCGTCGGCGGCGGGGTCGTCGTACCGCTGGAACGCTTCCCCGAGGGCGCACAGGGCGTCCTCGGGCTGCTGCCGATCTCGGCGCTCTCCGGCGGGCTGCGCGATGTGCTCCAGCACGGTGCCGGGATTCCCTGGGGCGACCTGGGAGTGCTGGGCGGCTGGGCCGTGGTGGGTCTCGGCGCGGCGGCGGCCTTCTTCAAGTGGGACTGAGGCTGCGTCTGAGGCTGCGTCTAAGACTGGAGGCTGCTTCTGGGACTGGGGCTGCGGGCAGCTTGCGCGGGGCCGCGTCCGGCGGTCCGGATCGCGGTCGCCGACCCCTCGTGAATGTGCGCACAAGCTCGCCCGTACGATGTCTCCCGTGCCTTCCGTGCCCACCGTGCCGAACCTGATCGAGTTCGTACGCAACCCCGTCGCCTTCATCGCCAGGCGCTGGACGCCCGCACCGGAAACCGTCCGGCGGGCCGCCCTCACGGCGCTCGTGATGAGCGTCGTCATCATCGTCACCGGCGGCGCCGTGCGGCTGACCAGCTCGGGGCTCGGCTGCGACACCTGGCCGAAGTGCAGCGGCGACAGCCTCTACGCCACGTCGGAGATGGGCGTGCACGGGGCGATCGAGTTCGGCAACCGGATGCTGACGTATGTGCTCAGCGCGGCCGTCGGCTGGGCCATCGTCGCCGCGCGCTCCGTGAAGCCGCGCCGACGCGGGCTGAGCCGCCTGGCCTGGGCTCAGTTCTGGGTGGTGGCGGGCAACGCCGTCATCGGCGGCGTCACGGTGCTCACCGGTCTCAACCCCTATACCGTCGCGGGCCACTTCCTCCTCGCCACCGGGCTGCTCACCGTGGCCACGCTGACGTGGCTGCGGGCCGCCGAGGGCGACGCACCGCCGCGTCCGCTGGCGGGCCCGGCCGTCGCGAAGCTCGTACGGGCGCTGGTGGTGGCCTCGGCGGCGCTGATGACAGCGGGCACCGTCGTCACGGGAGCGGGACCGCACGCCGGTGACAGCAGCGAAGTGCCGCGCATGCCAGTCGCCTTGGAGACGGCCGCGCAGGTGCACGCCGCCCTGGCCTGGATCGTGGTCGTGCTGACGCTGGCGGTATGGCTGTTGCTGCGAGTGTTCGACGCTCCCGTGGGGCCCAGGGCACGCGCGGGTGAGCTGCTGCTCGTGCTGCTCGCCCAGGGCGCACTCGGCTACGTCCAGTACTTCACCGAGCTGCCCGAGGTCCTCGTGGGGACGCATCTGCTCGGCGCGGCGCTGGTGTGGATCGCCGCGCTGCGGCTGCTGCTCTCGCTGCGGGAGCGCGGGACGCCGCCGGGCGACAGGGGCGAGGCCCGGACGGCCGCCCCGGAGCAGCGGTCCGGGACCGCCGCGCCCTCCACGGAGGAAGCCCGCCTCCCCGCTCCCACCCCGGCGCCCGCATCCGCCTCCGTATCCGCGGACGCGGACGGCGAGCCGGACCGGACCGCGAGCGCCACCGGCCGCCCGTAGCAGGCACCGGCTCAACGCCCTTACGCCGCACGGCCGTTGACGCCGTCCTCTACGGACGCGTCCTCGACGGCTACGTCTTCACGACTGCGGCTCCACAGGCTGCGTCTTCACGGCCCGCGTCCTCACGACCGCGCCGCCGGGCTCACAGCTCGGTGGCCCGCTCATGTCTCGGCTCGTACATGCCGACCTCGCCCCCTCCCGGCAGCCGGAATCTCGTGAGGCGGCCCCAGCCCGCATCGGTCACCGGCTGCGTGAACTCGACGCCCTCCTCGGCCAGTCGGGCCTTCGTCGCCTCGACGTCGTCGCACATGAAGTAGAACTCGTGCGCCTCGGCGCCTTCGAGTGGATGCACGGCGACCTCGGCGGGCGGCAGCTTGAAGATCAGCCATCCGCCTCCCGCGTCGACGTGCGGATATTCGAGTACGTCCCGGAAGAAGGCTCGGTCGGCCTCGGCGTCGCGGCTGTAGATGATGACGTGTCCACCATTGATCATGCGGCGACCCTAGGCGCCGCCACTGACAGCGGCGCTGACCTGCGAAAACGACAGACAGGGGCGGGCATGCAGTGCCCGTCTCGCTTCGGCGCGGCGCATGTGGCATGGGTCTCCCGGCAGGCCCGCCCGTGTCAGGAACGCCTACCCGCCGGTAGCATCGGCGTCATGGCAGACAGCAGCAAGCGAACGGCCAAGCTCGCCAGGGAGATCGGCGACTTCGCGCGGCGTCACGGCGGCAGCGCGGAAGGACAGATCGCGTACGTGGGACAGACCGGCGCCCGCATCGCCCTCGTCGGCGCGGACGGAACCTGGGGCGACCTCATGGCCCCCTCCATGGAGACCGCCCGGCAGGCCACCGAGCGCGCAGGCATCACCGTCCACGAGTCCTTCGCGGGCGAGATGGCCGAGAAGGTGCGTACGGGCCCGTACGAGTGGAGCCGCATGGCGGGCATCCAGCTCGGCGGTAGCACCGAGGCGCGCCCCGCGAAGCGGCCCGCCGGCGCCTGACGCGGCGAGGTCCACAGAGCGTTCCCTGCCGGGAGCGGTGAGGGCCCGGACCACCGTCACTGGTCCGGGCCCTCACATTCCGCCGCGGCGAAGACACCGCCCGCGGCGGCTGCATGACAGGCGCCCATCGGCCGCCCCACGAGCGGCGGTTGCGGCATCGCCCTTACGACGCGGGTACGGCCCCGTACCGGAAGCGACTGTCGTACACAGGCGGCAGGACCCAACGGGCGCCCCCGGGTTTCTCCCTGCGGTCCCCGCTCTCAGCGCAGGAACGGGTCGATCGCGACCGCCACGAACAGCAGCGACACGTATGTGATCGACCAGTGGAAGAGGCGCATCTCCTTCAGCTTCGCGCCCGTGGCCCCGGACTTCGCACGCGTCAGCAGCGCGTGCGCCTCCCACAGCCACCAGCCCCCCGAGGCGAGCGCGACCGAGGTGTAGAACCAGCCGACGTAGCCCAGGGGCCACAGCAGCAGCGAGACCACGACCATCACCCAGCTGTAGAGCACGATCTGACGTGCCACCGCCGAGTTCGTCGCGACCACGGGGAGCATGGGCACGCCGACGCGTGCGTAGTCCTCGCGCACCTTCATCGACAGCGGCCAGTAGTGCGGCGGCGTCCAGAAGAACATGACGAGGAAGAGGATGACGGCGGCCCAGCTCACCTCGTTCGTCACCGAGGACCAGCCGATGAGCACGGGCATGCAGCCCGCGATGCCGCCCCACACGATGTTCTGCGAGGTGCGCCGCTTGAGCACCATCGTGTAGACGAGCACGTAGAAGAGCAGGGCGCCCAGGGAGAGCGCCGCCGAGAGCCAGTTGACGAGGAGTCCGAACCACAGCGTGGACACGACCGCCAGGCTCAGCCCGAAGATGAGACCGGCGCGCGGGCTGACCGCTCCGGTCACCAGCGGGCGGCTCTCGGTGCGGTGCATCAGCGCGTCGATGTCGCGGTCGATGTACATGTTCAGCGCGTTGGCGCCGCCCGCGGAGAGATAGCCGCCGACGCACGTGGTCACGACCAGCCAGAGGTCGGGCACTCCCTGCGCGGCGAGGAACATCACCGGAATCGTGGTGATGAGCAGCAGTTCGATGATCCGGGGCTTGGTGAGCGCCACATACGCCTTGAGCCGGGCAGCGAACGACCGGTCCACGGTGCTGGTCTCCAACACCCCCGCAGGACGGGATCCGACGGCCGTCACGAACACCCCTGATCGCTTCATGAAATGCGAGCGTGAACGGTGCACATTCCGTAGGGCTCGCGCGTACCAAGCCACTTTAGACCGCGCCGGTGTTCGCACCGCGCCGGGGGTGCCGAGCACTCACGACTGCCGGACACGGGCACGGCACCGCAGGTGGGGACGCATCCGGGCCGCCCCGGAGGCCCCGGCGGGAATCCGCCCGGGGTGACTTCTTGTTGTCGTATTCGTCGTGGTTCTCCGGAGTGGTGTTCGCCACGGTCGTCGTCGCGCTGTTCGTGGCGGGGCTCGTGGCGGAGTTCGTGCCGGGAGTTCGTCACGGTGTACGTGCCGGGTCGGCGCGGTGTTCGCGGAGGAACCGTGAGCCCTCTCGCGTCAAGTTCCTCCGGCATGGTTCCCGCGCGGTTCTCGCCGGGGGTCCAACCGGTCTCTCACCGCCGCCCCCACCGTGGCCCGCGCCGGGTTTTCCACGCCGATTTCCGTCGCCGTAAGTGTCGGTGCGCCGTTGTTGAGCACCCTGAAGAGATGCGCCTAGCACAGGGGTACGCTCGACACCGCCGGTGAGCGCAACGGCACCGGCCACCGACATGTGGAGAGGAGCCCTGACCCAGGGTGAGCACCAAGCCGACCACCACAGACCTCGAATGGACCGATCTGGACCAGCGGGCTGTAGACACCGTCCGGGTTCTGGCCATGGATTCAGTGCAGAAGGTCGGCAACGGCCACCCCGGCACGGCCATGGCCCTCGCTCCGGCCGCCTACCTCGTCTTCCAGAAGCTGATGCGCCACGACCCGCACGACCCGGACTGGCCGGGCCGTGACCGGTTCGTCCTCTCCGTCGGCCACTCCAGCCTGACGCTCTACATCCAGCTCTACCTCGCGGGTTACGGGCTCGAACTGGACGACCTCAAGACCTTCCGCACCTGGGGCAGCAAGACCCCAGGCCACCCCGAACACGGCCACACCGTCGGTGTCGAGACGACGACGGGCCCCCTCGGCCAGGGCGTCGCCAACGCCGTCGGAATGGCGATGGCGTCCCGCTACGAGCGCGGCCTCTACGACCCGGAGACTCCCGCCGGCGAGTCCCCGTTCGACCACACCATCTGGTGCTTCGCCAGCGACGGCGACCTCCAGGAAGGCGTCTCGGGCGAGGCTTCCTCCCTCGCGGGCCATCAGCGCCTCGGCAACCTCGTCGTGATGTGGGACGACAACCACATCTCCATCGAGGGCGACACCGAGACGGCCTTCTCCGAGGACACCGTCAAGCGGTACGAGTCCTACGGCTGGCACGTGCAGCGCGTCGACCCGCTGCCCAACGGCGACCTCGATCCGCAGGCCCTGTACCGGGCGTTCGAGGCCGCGAGGGCCGAGACCTCACGTCCGTCCTTCATCGCCGTTCGCTCGATCATCGCCTGGCCCGCGCCCGACGCGCAGAACACCGGGGCGGCGCACGGCGCGGCGCTCGGCGAGGAAGAGGTCGCCAAGACCAAGAAGGTCCTGGGCTTCGACCCCGGGCAGCACTTCCAGGTCGGCACCGACGTGCTGGAGCACACCCGTAAGGCATGGGACCGCGGCCGCGAGGCGCGCAGCGCCTGGGACAAGCACTTCGCCGAATGGCGTGCGGCCAACCCGGAGCGTGCGGCCGAGTTCGACCGCATCCGCGCGGGCGAACTCCCCGACGGCTGGGAGAAGGCCGTGCCCGTCTTCGAACCCGGCAAGGACGTCGCCACGCGCAAGGCGTCCGGTGCCGTGCTCAAGGCGCTCGGCCCGAAGATCCCCGAGCTGTGGGGCGGCTCGGCCGACCTCGCGGGCTCCAACAACACCTCGTTCGACGGGAGTTCGTTCCTGCCGGAGGGCAACCCGCTGCCGGGCGCGGACCGTTACGGCCGCACGCTGCACTTCGGCATCCGCGAGCACTCGATGGGCGCGACCATGAACGGCATCGCGCTGCACGGCAACACCCGTGTCTACGGCGGCACTTTCCTCACCTTCTCCGACTACATGCGCCCGGCCGTACGGCTGGCCGCGCTGATGAAGGCGCCGGTCACATACGTCTGGACGCACGACTCGATCGGCCTGGGCGAGGACGGCCCGACCCATCAGCCCGTCGAGCACCTGCCCGCGCTGCGCGCCATCCCGGGGCTGAACATCGTCCGCCCCGCCGACGCCAACGAGACCGCGATCGCCTGGGCGGAGGTGCTGCGGCGGCACGCCGACAAGCCCGCCCCGCACGGCCTGGCGCTCACCCGTCAGAACGTACCCACCTACGAGCCCAACCCCGAGGCCGCCAGGGGCGGTTACGTGATGTTCGACGCCGACGGCGGCGAGCCTCAGCTCATCCTCATCGGCACCGGCTCCGAGGTGCAGCTCGCCGTGGAGGCGCGCGATGTCCTCCAGGCGGAGGGTGTGCGTACGCGGGTCGTGTCTATGCCGTCCGTGGAGTGGTTCGAGGAGCAGGACCAGGCGTACAAGGACACCGTGCTGCTGCCGGGCGTACGGGCGCGAGTGGCGGTCGAGGCGGCCGTCGGTCTGACCTGGCACCGGTACGTCGGTGACGCGGGGCGGATCGTCTCGCTGGAGCACTACGGTGCGTCGGCGGATTACAAGACGCTCTACCGGGAGTTCGGTCTCACTGCCGAGGCGGTCGTCACGGCCGCCAGGGAGTCGCTCGAGGCCGCGTCCCGCTGACGCCCGCCCGTACACACTCTGCGAATGCACCGAAGCTACGACATGCAGGAGATGCAATTCCCATGACAGACGCTCTCAAGCGCCTTTCCGACGAAGGCGTCGCGATCTGGCTGGATGACCTGTCCCGTCACCGGATCACCTCGGGCAACCTGGGCGAACTCATCGACGAGCAGCACGTGGTGGGGGTCACCACCAACCCGACGATCTTCCAGAAGGCCATCTCTTCCGACGAGAAGTACGACCAGCAGGTCTCCGACCTCGCCTCGCGCGGCGTCACGGTCGAGGAGGCGCTGCGCATGATCACCACCTCCGATGTACGGGACGCCGCCGATGTGCTGCGGCCGGTCTTCGACGCCACGGGCGGCAAGGACGGCCGGGTCTCCATCGAGGTCGATCCGCGGCTGGCGCACAAGACGAAGCCGACGGTGGCCGAGGCGAGGCAGCTCGCCTGGCTCGTGGACCGTCCCAACACCTTCATCAAGATCCCGGCGACGAAGGCCGGGCTGCCCGCGATCACCGAGACGATCGGCAAGGGGATCAGCGTCAACGTCACGCTGATCTTCTCCCTGGAGCGGTATCGCGAGGTCATGGACGCCTTCCAGGCGGGCCTGGAGAAGGCCAAGGCCCTGGGCATGGACCTCTCCACGATCCACTCCGTGGCGTCGTTCTTCGTCTCCCGCGTCGACACCGAGATCGACAAGCGGCTGGACGCGATCGGCACCGAGGAGGCCAAGGAGCTGAAGGGCAAGGCCGCCGTCGCCAACGCCCGCCTCGCCTACCAGGCTTACGAGCAGGTCTTCGGTCCCGCCGACGGCTCCTCCGAACCGCCCGAGCGCTGGCGTGCGCTGGAGCGCGCCGGGGCCAACAGCCAGCGCCCGCTGTGGGCTTCGACCGGAGTGAAGGACCCCTCTCTTCCCGACACCCTCTACGTCACGGAGCTGGTCGCCCCGAACACGGTCAACACCATGCCGGAGGCGACCTTGAAGGCCGCCGACGACCACGGCGAGATCACCGGCGACACGGTGCGCGGAAGCTACTCGGACGCGCAGGCCGTGCTCGACGCCGTCGCCGCGCTCGGCGTCTCCTACGACGACGTCGTGAAGGTCCTGGAGGACGAGGGCATCGAGAAGTTCGAGGCGTCCTGGAACGAACTGCTGTCTTCCACCGAGGCGGAGCTGAAGCGCCTCACGCCGAAGGAGGCGTAAGGGAGTTGACCGACGCAGCCAATCCGCTGCGTGACGCACTGGACCGGCGGCTCCCGCGCATCGCGGGACCGTCGGGGCTGGTCATTTTCGGCGTCACGGGTGATTTGTCACGTAAAAAGCTGATGCCTGCCGTCTACGACCTCGCCAACCGGGGCCTGCTGCCGCCGGGTTTCTCCCTCGTGGGATTCGCCCGGCGGGACTGGGAGCACGAGGACTTCGCCCAGGTCGTGCACGACTCCGTGAAGGAGCACGCGCGCACGCCCTTCCGCGAGGAGGTCTGGAAGCAGCTCTCGCAGGGGATGCGCTTCGTGCCCGGCGCCTTCGACGACGACGAGGCGTTCCGCACCCTGAAGTCGACCATCGAGGAGCTGGACAAGGCCCGTGGTACGGGCGGCAATTTCGCGTTCTACCTCTCCGTGCCGCCGAAGTTCTTCCCCACGGTCGTCTCGCAGCTCAAGCGGCACGGCCTGTCGGAGGGCCCGGAGCATTCATGGCGCCGCGCGGTCATCGAGAAGCCGTTCGGGCACGATCTGCCCAGCGCGCAGAGGCTCAACGCCGTGGTGCACGACGTCTTCAAGCCCGACCAGGTCTTCCGCATCGACCACTACCTGGGCAAGGAGACCGTTCAGAACATCCTGGCGCTGCGCTTCGCCAACACGATGTTCGAGCCGCTGTGGAACCGCAGTTACGTCGACCACGTGCAGATCACCATGGCCGAGGACATCGGCATCGGCGGCCGCGCCGGCTACTACGACGGCATCGGCTCCGCCCGTGACGTCATCCAGAACCACCTCCTCCAGCTGCTGGCCCTCACGGCCATGGAGGAGCCTGCCTCCTTCGGCGCCAAGGCGCTGGTGACCGAGAAACTCAAGGTGCTCAACGCCGTGCGTCTGCCCCGGGAGTTGGGCAAGCACACCGTCCGCGGCCAGTACGCGGCGGGCTGGCAGGGCGGCGAGAAGGTGCGCGGCTATCTGGAGGAGGAGGGCATCGACCCGGAGTCGAAGACCGACACCTTCGCCGCGATGCGCCTCGGGATCGACAACCGCCGCTGGGCCGGGGTGCCGTTCTACCTCCGTACGGGCAAGCGCCTCGGACGCCGCGTCACCGAGATCGCCGTGGTCTTCCAGCGCGCGCCGTACTCGCCTTTCGACGCGACCGACACCCAGGAGCTGGGGCAGAACGCCCTGGTCATCCGCGTACAGCCGGACGAGGGCATCACCATCCGGTTCGGCTCGAAGGTGCCCGGCACGCAGATGGAGATCCGCGACGTGACGATGGACTTCGCCTACGGCGAGTCGTTCACCGAGTCCAGCCCGGAGGCGTACGAGCGCCTGCTGCTCGACGTACTGCTGGGCGACGCGAACCTCTTCCCCCGGCATCAGGAGGTCGAACGGTCCTGGGAGATCCTCGACCCCGTCGAGCGCTACTGGGACAAGCACGGCAAGCCCGAGCAGTACCCGGCCGGCACCTGGGGCCCCCAGGCTGCCGACGAGATGCTCGCACGCGACGGACGGAGCTGGCGCCGGCCATGAACATCGACCTCACGGACACCACTTCCAGCCAGATCAACACCACCCTCGTACAGGCCCGCCGCTCGATCGGCTCCCCCGCCGTCGGCATGGTCCTCACGCTGGTCGTCGTCACCGACGAGGGCAACCACTACGACGCGCTGAAGGCCGCGAGCGAGGCGTCCAAGGAGCACCCGTCGCGCATCCTCGTCGTCATCCGCCGCCCGGGGCGCTCACCCCGCGACCGCGCCACGGCCAGGCTCGACGCGGAGGTGCGCGTCGGCAGCGACTCCGGCACGGGCGAGACCGTACTGCTGCGTCTGCACGGCGAGTTGGCCTCGCACGCCTACAGCGTCGTGCTGCCGCTGCTGCTGCCGGACGCTCCCGTCGTGGTGTGGTGGCCCGAAGACGCTCCCGACCACCCGTCCCAGGACAAGCTCGGCACGCTCGGACAGCGGCGCATCACGGACGCCGCGGCCTCCGAGGACCCGATCTCGACGCTGCGGCTGCGCGGCGAGACGTACGCGCCCGGCGACACCGACCTCTCGTGGACGCGGCTGACGCCGTGGCGGAGCGTCCTCGCGGCGGGACTGGACCAGCAGTCGCTGAAGGTGCGTTCGGCGGTGGTCGAGGGCGAGGGTCACAACCCTTCGACGGAGCTGCTCGCGCTGTGGCTGGCTGAGCGCCTGCGCGTGCTCGTGGAGCGCGAGGTCACCGACGGGCCCGGCATCACGGCCGTACGTATGGCGACGGCGGACGGCGAGATCTGCCTCGACCGCGCCGACGGTTCGCTCGCCGAACTGGCCGTGCCGGGGCAGCCGGACCGCCATGTGGCACTGCACCGTCGCGGCACGGCCGAACTGATCGCGGAGGAGCTGCGGCGTCTGGACCCGGACGAGGCGTATGCGTCGGCCGTGCAGTACGGCACGAAGCAGTTCGCCAAGGGCGGCGGCAAGGGCCGTAACGGAGGCGGCAACGGCGGGGGCGCCCGCGGCGGTTCAGGCGGGGGTTCAGGCGGGGGCGATACCGGCGGAGGCGCCGCGAGGAGCGGCAAGCGCACGCAGGCCCGAGCCACCGCACAGCCGGAGGAGGACTCCGCCAAGCAGCCCGCGGCAGCGAAGAAGGCCGCCAAGTCGCCCGCCAAGAGGGCGGCGAAGAAGTGACCGCCGCCGCCCAGGTCTTCGTACACCGCGACAAGCAGGAGACGGCCCGGGCGGCCGCCGCACGGCTCGTCGCCCGCGTCGTCGACGCACAGTCGGCACGCGGCAGCGCCTCCGTCGTACTGACGGGCGGACGCAACGGCAACGGTCTGCTCGCCGCCCTCGCCTCCTCCAACGCCCGTGACTCCATCGACTTCTCACGGCTGGACGTGTGGTGGGGCGACGAGCGGTTCCTGCCCGAGGGCCACCCGGAACGCAACGTCACACAGGCACGCGAGGCGCTGCTGGACTCGGTCCCGCTCGACCCGGCACGCGTCCACCCCATGGCGCCCTCCGACGGCGCGTACGGCAACGACGTGGAGGCCGCAGCCGAGGCGTACGAGGCCGAACTGGCCGCCGCCGCACGCCCCGAGGACCATGCGCCGGTGCCGTCGTTCGACGTGCTGCTGCTGGGCGTCGGCCCCGACACCCACGTGGCGTCGCTCTTCCCCGAGCACCCCGGTGTACGCGAGACGGAACGCACGGCGGTGGCGGTGCACGGCGCTCCCAAGCCGCCGCCCGTACGCATCTCGCTCACGCTGCCCGCGATCCGCGCCGCACGCGAGGTGTGGCTGCTGGCGTCGGGCGAGGACAAGGCGGACGCGGTGGCCCTGGCCCTCTCCGGGCCGGGCGAGATACAGGCCCCGGCGGCGGGCGCCTACGGTCGCAGCCGCACGCTCTGGCTCCTCGACGAGGCAGCGGCGGCAAAGCTCCCGAGGGATTTGTACCCGCCGTTGTCATAGCTGCCCGGCGGGAGGGCGGGCGTTCTCTTCGCCGCTCCCGTAGGCGAGTTGACGGCTTGTCCCGCGAACCGACGGCCAACCGACGGCCAACGACGGCGAACTGAGGGCTTGCGCCGGTCGGCTGACGGCGCGGCGGCCGGCGAACTGACGGTTTGTTCACGTCGATTGACGGCCGCGGCCCGTCCGGTGGTGGCACCGGGCGGGCCGTTTTCTCGTAAGCGGCAGGAAAACCCTCGTACGTCAGGGCAGCAAGAGCGGAGCGATCCCCGAACAGCCCGTGCCGCCGGCCGGATCGGGCGCGAACGTCCAGTACAGAAAGGCGAGTTCGGCCAGCAGCAGCACGGGAGCGACACAGACGGCCGCCGCCGCGAGCCGCCCGGGGCGTGCCCCCGTCAGCCGCTCCCCACGGGCCCGCAGACCACGGGCCAGCACGCCGCACAGCAGCAGTGCCGCCACGGCACAGACCGGCGCCCCGATCGCGGTGACGTACATCCGCGTCGACGGCCCCAGATACTCGCAGTCCTGGAAGGTGTCACCGCCGAAGGCGACTCGTCCGGCCAGAAGAGCCGCCGAGAGCACGACCAGCCCTGCGACCGCAGGCGCCCGGCGATACCGCGCCCGTGACTCCGCCGAGGGCGTATCGCCGATGCTCATGTCCATCTCGTCAGTACCAATCCGGGTGCGGGCGGACGATGCGTACCTTCTGCCGGCCCTCCGCCTGCTCGGTGGAGTCGATGCGGCCTTCCAGGCTCACGTTCTGGCGCGAGTCGCTGTGCTGCGTGTACTTGATCTCGCCGTCCGGCATCACGGCTGTGACGACCGCCGTGTGGTGCGTGTTGCCCTTCTCGATGGACTCGTTCTCACCGGACTGCTCGTAGTAGATGACGTCGCCGGGGCGGACGTCGGACCGCGGCACCTCCTCGCCGCCGTGCTTCAGCATGAAGTTCTGGTGGTTCTCCGCGGCGCCCCAAGTGTCGGAGTACGCAAGGCGCTTGTCGACCTCATCCACGCCCGTGCGGTTGCCGATCATCCAGGTGTCGTCGCCCGTCGTGCCCTCCCAGAAACTGGTCTTCTCCTGCATCCCCGCGTGATGGAGGGCGTTGGAGACGAAGTTGGTGCAGTTGTTGCCGAAGTCGGTCGGGTCCTCCTTGTTCCAGTTGTCGAGCGCGTACCGGACCATCTTCACGCGGTCGAACTTCCCGTCGGTGCCCCGCAGTTCACGCTTCACATCCTCCGGGACGCCGTTCAGCCCGGCGATCGCCACCGGCTGGGCGAGCATCATGTCCTTGCGCTGCTCCGGGCTCAGCCCCTGCCACCAGCGGCGGACTGTCTCCGGCGACTCCCCGACCGGGACGTCTCCTGCCAGCATGTTCATCTGCACCTGGGAGGCATGGCCCTGTAGTTCGTTCAGCGCCTTCTCCGGGTCGGTCACGTTCGTCGCCGCGCCCAGCTTGGCGAACTCCTTGGCCGCCGCCGTGTCGGCCTCGGTGACCTGCTCCAGCGCCTGGTTGATCAGCGCCTGCACCTGCGTGCGGTAGGGGCCCATCTCCTCGGCCTGGGTGCGGTTGTGCACCTCCGGGCCCGTGACGGTGCCGTCCGCGCCTATCTCCATGCCGTAGCGGTGGGCGAGTTCACGTGCTTCGCGGAGGGTGCTGTGCGCGGTCTCGATGGTGGTGGTCATGCCGTCGGCGACCATGTTCACGGCGAGAAGGATGTCGCGGGCCGCCTCCAACTGGTCGGCGAGCTTCTCGAAATCCGCCGCGGCCGCGGTCCCGACCTCGTCGGTCCAGTGCTCCGAGAGCGGCTTGGACCCGTACTCGCGCAGATCCTTCGACGCCTTGAGCGCATAGTCCGACAGCGACTGGAACTCCTCTGCCGCGCCTGCCCACTTACGAGGCCGGGCATCGGCGACTCCCGCGTAGTCCACCACGGCTCACACCTGCCCGAGGTCGCGCAGACCGGCGTTGAGACGCGAGTCCGCCTCGGCGTCGGCACGGTCGTAGCCGTCGGCGGACTCCTTCAGCCGGCGACTGAGGTCGCCCATCCGCTTGGCGAGGCCCACCATGTGGTTCTCCCACTTCTCGGCACACGCCTTGAGCTGGGCCGGGCTCGTCCAGCCGTTGCCGTAGTGGGAGGAGTGCACGCCCTCGGAGTCGTCGAGAGCGTGGTCGAGGCGCTTGGACACCTGCCTGGACAGCGCCTCCGTGTCCGCGGCGGCACCGCGCACACCGGCGGAGTCGATGTGAATGTTCCCCATGAATTCCTCCCCCTTCGCCCTTGTGGGCGCACATGGCGCGTACAGGCTACAGAGGTCCGTACGCCTCGCCGATGACGATCCGTGCACGATCCGGCGAGTGCTGACGCTGCGTCATACGTCAACGCCCCGGCGCCGCCTGGCACTTGAGAGACCCGGAAGGCGGGCTGGAAAGCGGGGCCCGAAAGTACGGCTCGAAAGAGGAGCGGACACGGCGGTGCCCTGCGACCGGAGGACCGGCCGCAGGGCACCGTCTGCCCGTGTGTGGTCGTCGGTTCAGGGCTGACCGGAAGCCGACTCGTCGGCGGGACCCGGGTAGTACGCGGGGAAAGCCGCGGCAGGCCGCCGTCCGTTCTCCAGCGGGGACTCCACGAGGTCCGCCCCTTCCGGGAGAGCGCCGTTCGGCGGGTGGACGACGTTCTCGACCGCCTCCACCACCGCGGCCTCCACCTCGGCGACGACCGCCTCTTCCGGCTGTGCTTCACGCTCCTGGTCGCGATCCGCGTCGCCCACGGTGAACTGCTGGCCCTGCGGTACGGCCGGGAACAGATCGCGGAACGCCACCGCACCGCCGTACTCGCTGATCATGTGCTGCGAGTTGTCGCAGGCGAACTTGATCCCTTCCGTCCGCATCGACATCCCGCTCTCGTCCGCCCGGCTGAGCAGGTCCCGTACCAGCGGACGCATCTGTGCCGACAGCCTGCTGCACGCACCCGACGGGCTGACCACCTCGCCCAGGATGACCCACCAAGCTCCGGCAGCCGCACCGGTGTTGGCGATGAAGTCGGGTACGACCGTGATCCCGCGCTCAAGAAGCCGCTGCTCCGCCTCGGGAGTCGTGGGCACGTTCGCGGCCTCCACCACGAACTGGCCGCGAATGCGGTCGCAGTTGTCGGCCGTGATCGTGTGTCCGACGGCGGCGGGCACCAGTACGTCGACGTCCATGCCCAGCCACTCGTCGCCGGGGGCCTCCACGTCGTCCTCGCGCAGCAGGGAGCGGTCGATGACGCCGCCCGTCCGCCGTGCGGACAGCAGGAGTTCGACGTCGAGTCCCCGCGACTCGTTGACGATCATCCCCTGTGCGTCCGTGACGCCGACGATCTTCACCCCGGCGTGCGCGAGGTAGAGCGCCGTGGAACCGCCCATCGCTCCGAAGCCCTGCACCACGGCGCTGGCCGTGGCCGCCGGGATCTCGCGGTGCTCCAGTGCGGCCAGAGCGGCCTCCGCCACGCCGTAGCCACCGATCAGCTCCGACAGCAGCAGGCCCTCCGTGCGAGTGGTGAACGCCTGCTGGATGCGGGAGCGCACCTCCGCCTCGTCGTCGGAGCGGACCACCGCGGCATGGAACGAGGTGTCGCCGATGCCCACCCGCTGGAAGGCCTGGTCGAGTTGCTCCTGCTGCGTGCCGAGGTCGCCCGCGGTCACCCAGAAGCGTTCCAGCAGCGGACGTACGCCTTCGAGGAAACGCTCGCGCACCTCGTCGGCCCGGGGGTCCGTGGGGTCGAAGTCGATTCCGCCCTTGGCGCCGCCCACGTGAATTCCGAAAGCGCCCATCTTGAGCGTCATTTCCCGTGCCAGTTCGGCCACTTCACCGACCGTGCACCCGGGCCGCATACGCAGGCCGCCCGTGGCGATGCCCGTCACGAGCTGGTCGATCACGACGAAGCCGCGGGCAGGCGTCATGGAGTCGCGCCATGTGACCTGTAGGAAGGGTTCATGCTCAAAAACCTGCAACGGCGTCTCGACAGCAGAATGTGTCACTTGGCACTCACCCTTTCCAGTCACTGATAGACACTACTCACGCGTACGGGACCAGCCGGTACGGCTTGGATGACCAGGAGCCACGGCTGCCCGCTGAGGGAACTGCATGAATTCTTGCGCCGATTGGAGCGGATGCAGCGCTCGCAGCCAATCGGGATCCGTACGGGCAGGAAGAATTACGCCGCTGGGCACACTTGTGGCGTGCCATCAGACGGCGCATTAAGGTTCTTCGGAATTACGCAGAGAACGCATCTGGTTGCGTTGTGCGTAGCGCCTACTGTGAGGTCCCGCTTCACCCCTTGTCAAGGCATGTCTGGGGCCGGATGCCCTGGCGTTTTTCCGCCTGTCCGCCGCCAATTCGAACAGAAAAGAAAAGGCGGCTCGGCGCGACCGCTCCCCGCGCCGGAAACAGCAGTTGGGAAGCCGTACGGGCCCGGACGACGCGTACGAATCCGTGCCCGCACGACGGGCCACGAGGAGGGGGACGCGGAGGAACGGGGCTGAAGATCGATGCCCGGGACCGAGGGGCGAAGAGCGGCGCCCCGCCCGGGCCCGGGCGAACTCAGCGGTCGGTGACCGGCGATCAGTTATCGGTGCCCAGTGATCGGGAGGATCAGCGGCCCCGCAGCCTCCGGTAGCGGCCCACGAGCGCCGACGTCGAGGCGTCCAGACCCTCGACCTCCGCGCCCCCGGCGAGCGCCGGTTCCAGGCGCTTGGCGAGGACCTTCCCCAGCTCGACGCCCCACTGGTCGAAGCTGTCGATGTCCCACACGGCGCCCTGCACGAACACCTTGTGCTCGTACAGCGCGACGAGTTGACCCAGCACCGACGGGGTCAGCTCCTCGGCGAGGATCGTGGTGGTCGGCCGGTTGCCGGGGAACGTGCGGTGGGGCACCTGCTCCTCCGGCACGCCCTCGGCCCGTACCTCCTCGGCGGTCTTGCCGAAGGCCAGCGCCTGTCCCTGTGCGAAGAGGTTCGCCATCAACAGGTCGTGCTGGTCCGCCAGTTCACCCAGACCCGGCGCGGGACGTGCGATGCCGATGAGGTCGGCGGGGATCATCCTGGTGCCCTGGTGGAGCAGTTGGTAGTACGCGTGCTGCCCGTTGGTGCCGGGCGTGCCCCAGACGACGGGCCCCGTCTGCCAGTCGACCGGGCGGCCGTCCCTGTCGGTGGACTTGCCGTTCGACTCCATGTCCAACTGCTGGAGATACGCGGTGAATTGGGAGAAGTAGTGGCTGTATGGCAGCACGGCATGCGACTGCGCGTCGAAGAAGCTGCCGTACCAGATGCCCAGAAGTCCCAGCAGCATCGGGGCGTTGGCCTCGGGAGGCGCCGTACGGAAGTGCTCGTCCACGAGGTGGAAGCCCGCGAGCATCTCACCGAAGCGGTCGGCGCCGATCGCGACCATCAGGGACAGCCCGATCGCCGAGTCGTACGAGTAGCGCCCGCCGACCCAGTCCCAGAATTCGAACATGTTCTCCGTGTCGATGCCGAACTCGGAGACCTTCTCCGCGTTGGTCGACACGGCGACGAAGTGCTTGGCCACCGCGCCCTGTTCGCCGCCGAGGCCCGCAAGCAGCCACCGGCGGGCGGCCGTTGCGTTGGTGATGGTCTCGATCGTGGTGAACGTCTTGGATGCGACGATGAACAGCGTCTCGGCGGGGTCCAGTCCGCGCAGCGCCTCGTGCAGATCGGCGCCGTCCACGTTCGACACGAACCGGAAGTCCAACTCCCGCTGCGTGTAAGGGCGCAGCACCTCGTAGGCCATTTTCGGACCCAGGTCCGATCCGCCGATGCCGATGTTGACGACGTTGCGGATGCGCTTGCCGGTGTGCCCCTTCCAGTGCCCGTCGCGGACCTTGTGGGCGAAGAGCGCCATCTTGGCGAGCACCGCGTGCACCTTCGGCACGACGTCCTCGCCGTCGACGGGGATGCGGGCCGCGGCCGGGGTGCGCAGCGCGGTGTGCAGAACGGCCCTGTCCTCGGTGACGTTGATCTTCTCGCCGTCGAACATGGCGTCCCGGAGTTCCATCACCCCGGCCGCCGCGGCCAGTTCACGCAGCAGCCGCAGCGTCTCGTCGGTCACGAGCTGCTTCGAGTAGTCCAGATACAGATCGCCGACCTGCAAGCCGTACCGCTCGGCGCGGCCGGCGTCGTCGGCGAAGAGCGTACGCAGATGCGTGTCACCGAAGTCCTCACGGTGCTTGGCCAGCGCGTGCCACTCGGGGAGCTGATCGAGCCGGGTGCGGCGGGCTGCGTTCATCGGCGGTGGTCACCTTCTCCTCGTGCTGAATACGCCGCGCACCAACCTAATTGACCGGCGACCGGACCGCGCGCACCGCATGGACGGCGGGGACGGTGACGCTGAACTGCCGGAGAACGGCGGCAGGAAGGAGCAGCGCGACGAGTCGTCACGCGAGGAGAAGGAGAGGGCACGAGGGCCCGTGGAGCGGGCGGACAGCACCGCTCTGGTGCGGCAGGCCGGACTCAGATCTCGCCGCGGAGCTTCGCGAGGGCCTCGGCCAGGATGGCCTCGCCGTCCTCGTCGCTGCGCCGCTCACGTACGTATGCGAGATGGGTCTTGTACGGCTCCGTGCGCGGCGGGTCCGGGGGTTGTCCTCGTCCGTGCCGGCCGGAAAGCCACAGCGAGGGCAGTCCCAGGTCTCCGGGATCTGAGCGTCGCTGGCGAAGCTGGGCTGTGTCTCGTGTCCGTTGGAACACCAGAAGGAGATCCGGAGGCGCGGAGCGGTCTCGCCTCTCTCGGCCTCTCCCATAGGCCCCGCCCCGACCCGGCTGCCCCGGATCGCGTTGCCACTTGCCACGGTCGTAACTCCCTGCCTCGCGGTGCCGCGGAACATCGACGATGAGTCCGTCGCGGGCGCCCTAGTGTACGTAGGGCCCAACGCGCGTCCAGTGACCGGAGTTACTGCGTCGGCTCCGGACGCGAGCCTCATGATAGGCCGGGTACGGCGACTTGCGGCTGCTCTTGCAAGGCCGGAGACGCCCCGGGCTCATGCGCACACGCGGGCGTGCGTGACAGATGTGGCGCGGGCGCGCGGGTGGTCGTGCCACGGGGCATGCCGGACGACCGCGCTACGGGAGATCCGGCGGAAGGCGGAAAGGGCGGGACGCTGAACGCCCCGCCCCGCGCTGCGTCGCGCCGCGTCAGCTCTCCAGCTTCATCAGCAGCCCGAGCACGACGATGATCGCGAACCAGATCAGCCCGACCGCGACGGTCAGCCGGTCCAGGTTGCGTTCGGCGACCGAGGAGCCGCCGACGGACGACTGCATGCCGCCGCCGAACATGTCGGAGAGGCCGCCGCCCTTCCCCTTGTGCATCAGAACCAGCAGCGCCAGCAGGAAACTGAAGACGATGAGGGCGATAGAGAACCCCATGATCACGGCTGGACCAACTCTCTCGGACTTCGCGGAAGACTTCACAGGTGCGGGGGCCGGACGCGGGCCCGGCCCCCGACAGCGTACGACGGGTCACTGCCCGGCGTCATACGCCTGCCCTTTCGGGCTACTTGCCACTGCTCGTACCAGGGCCGTACGGGCCGTGCTACTGGTCGCGGAAGCGCACGATCTTGACGAACTCGTCCGCGTCCAGCGAGGCGCCGCCCACCAGGGCGCCGTCGATGTCCGGCTGCGCCATGATCTGCGCGACGTTACCGGACTTCACCGAGCCGCCGTACTGGATGCGGACCTCGTCGGCCACCTCCTGCCCGTACAGCTCGGCGAGGCGGGCGCGGATGGCACCGCAGACCTCCTGCGCGTCCTCCGCGCCGCAGGTCTTGCCGGTGCCGATGGCCCACACCGGCTCGTAGGCGATCACGATGGTGGACGCCTGCTCGGCGGGCACGTCCTTCAGCGCACCGTCGACCTGGGCGAGGGTGTGCGCGACGTGGTTGCCCTCCTCGCGCACCGGCAGTTCCTCGCCGACGCAGAGGATCGGCGTCAGATCGTGGGCGAAGGCCGTCTTGACCTTGGCGTTGACCAGCGGCTCGTCCTCGCCGTGGTACTGGCGGCGCTCGGAGTGGCCGATCGCCACATAGGAGCAGTTGAGCTTGGCCAGCATCGGCCCGGAGATCTCACCGGTGTACGCGCCGGAGGCGTGCGCCGAGACGTCCTGCGCCCCGTACTTGATCTTCAGCTTGTCGCCGTCGACCAGGGTCTGTACGGAACGCAGATCGGTGAAGGGCGGCAGGACCGCGACCTCGACGGCCGCGTGGTCCTTGTCCGTAAGGGCGAACGCGAGCTTCTGGACATGCGCGATGGCCTCGAGGTGGTTGAGGTTCATCTTCCAGTTGCCCGCCATCAGCGGGGTGCGGTTGCTCACGGGGTCCAGTCCTCCATTGTTCGCTTCTCCGCCCGTGCTGGGGGTACCACCCACCGAAGGCAGGGGGAGCAGAAGTACGGGCGGAATGCCGTCTGCGGCTGAGCGGCCGCACGGACGTCGCTCACGAGTCCTCCAGTGCGGCGAGGCCGGGGAGCGTCTTGCCCTCGAGGTATTCGAGGCTGGCGCCGCCGCCGGTCGAGATGTGGCCGAATGCGTTCTCGTCGAAGCCCAGCAGCCGGACGGCGGCGGCGCTGTCGCCACCCCCGACGACGTTGAACGAGCCGCTGTCGAGCAGCCCTTGAGCGACGGCACGCGTGCCCTCGGCGTAGTCGGGGTGCTCGAAGACGCCCATCGGGCCGTTCCAGAACACGGTCGCGGCGTCGGCGAGCTTCGAGGCGTACAGCTTGCGGGTCTCGGGCCCGATGTCCAGGCCCATGAGCCCGGCGGGGATGGCGCTCACGGCGACGGAAGAGGGCTCCGAGGGCGCCTTGGTCTTCAGGTCGGGGAAGCTCTCGGCCGCCAGCACGTCCACGGGCAGCACGAACTCCACGCCCAGCTTCTCCGCCTGCTCCAGATAGCCCTTGACCGCGGGGATCTGGTCCTCCTGAAGCAGCGACTCACCGACCTCGTGGCCCTGGGCCTTGAGGAAGGTGTACGCCATGCCGCCGCCGATGAGGATGCGGTCGGCCTTGTGCAGCAGATGCTCGATGACGCCCAGCTTGTCGGAGACCTTGGCCCCGCCGAGCACCACCGCGTACGGGCGGCGCACGTCCTCGGTGAGCTTCTTCAGCACGCCGACCTCGGTGGCGATGAGGCCGCCCGCGGCGTGCGGAAGACGTGCCGGAAGGTCGTAGACGGAGGCGTGCTTGCGGTGCACCGCGCCGAAGCCGTCCCCGACGTAGAGGTCGGCCAGCGCGGCGAGTTCGCCCGCGAAGGCAGCGCGCTCGGCGTCGTCCTTGCTGGTCTCACCGGCGTTGAAGCGCAGGTTCTCCAGGAGCGTGACGCTGCCGTCCGTGCTCGCCCCGACCGCGGACTTCGCGCTGTCGCCGACGGTGTCGGAGGCGAACGTGACGTCCTTGCCGAGGAGTTCACCGAGCCGCTTCGCCACGGGCGCCAGCGAGAACCGGGGGTCCGGCTCCCCCTTCGGCCTGCCCAGGTGCGAGGCGACGACGACTCGGGCACCGCCCTCGGCCAGCTTGCGGATGGTGGGGACGGCGGCCCTGATGCGGCCGTCGTCGGTGATGGTCTCGCCGTCCAGCGGGACGTTCAGGTCGGCGCGGACGAAGACCCGCTTCCCGCCCACTCCCCCGGCGATGAGTTCGTCGATCGTCTTCATGCTTGCTGGTGCTCTCCTTGGACTTCAGGCCCTCATGTGCTGGTGCCGGACATATGGGTCAGGGCTCGCCGGACGCGTCATCGCGCCCTGCGAGCCCTGCCACGGTCTGCCATCTCTCGGCGCTGCTCAGCTTCTACGCCGGAAGGTGCTCAGAGCTTGTCGCCGACGAAGGTGGTCAGGTCGACGAGACGGTTGGAGTAGCCCCACTCGTTGTCGTACCAGCCGACGATCTTGGCCTGCTTGCCCTGGACCATCGTCAGCGACGAGTCGAAGGTGCAGGAGGCGGGCCAGTTGACGATGTCCGAGGAGACGATCGGGTCCTCGGTGTACTCCAGCACGCCCTTTAGCTGGCCCTCGGCGGCCTTCTGGAACGCGGCGTTGATCTCGTCCTTGCTCGCCTCGCGGTCGAGCTCCAGCACCAGGTCGGTGACCGAGCCCGTGGGCACCGGCACACGCATGGCGATGCCGTCCAACTTGCCCTTGAGGTGCGGGAGTACGAGAGCGGTGGCCTTCGCGGCGCCCGTCGAGGTCGGGATGATGTTCTCGGCGGCGGCGCGGGCCCTGCGCAGGTCCTTGTGCGGGAAGTCCAGGATGCGCTGGTCGTTGGTGTAGGCGTGGACGGTCGTCATCATGCCCTTGACGATGCCGAAATTCTCGTCCGCGACCTTCGCCATCGGCGCCACACAGTTGGTGGTGCAGGAGGCGTTGGAGATGACGTTGTGCTTGGCCGGGTCGTAGGAGTCCTCGTTGACACCCATGACGACGGTGATGTCCTCCTCCTTGGCCGGAGCCGAGATGAGGACCTTCTTGGCGCCGGCGGCCAGGTGCTTGGCCGCGTCCTCGCGCTTGGTGAAGATGCCGGTGGACTCCACGACGATGTCGGCGCCGAGGTCGCCCCAGGGAAGCTGGGCCGGGTCGCGCTCCGCCATCGTCTTGAAGGTCTGGCTGCCCACCGTGATCGTGTCGTCGGTGTGGCCGACCTCCTGCTTGAGGCGGCCCAGGATGCTGTCGTACTTCAGCAGATGAACCAGGGTCGCGTTGTCGGTCAGGTCGTTGACACCGACGATCTCGATGTCCGCCCCCTGCTCGAGCAGTGCGCGGAAGTAGTTGCGACCGATGCGGCCGAAGCCGTTGATGCCTACGCGGATCGTCACGAACCGATCTCCTCGTTGGTACGCCGGTACGGACACCGGCAAAGCTGTATGGGATGTCCCCGACCGCTTCCGACCCTACCGCGCTCCACACTTCACGGTGACATCGGCCACCCGGGGGCATAGCACGGACCGAAGCCCTCGGCGGAGGCGGTTTCAGGCCGCGCACTCCGGCCGCGGCCTGAGTGCGCGGCGACCGCGCCGGTCAGCCGACCATCTCCTCGGTGAGGCTGGTCTCCGTGCCCGGAATTCCCAGATCCTGCGCACGCTTGTCGGCCATCGCCAGCAGCCTGCGGATACGTCCGGCGACGGCGTCCTTCGTCAGCGGCGGATCGGCCAGCGCGCCAAGCTCCTCCAGCGAAGCCTGCTTGTGGTCCATCCGCAGACGCCCGGCGGCAGCCAAGTGCTCCGGCACGTCGTCGGCGAGGATCTCCAGCGCACGCTGCACCCTCGCTCCGGCCGCCACGGCGGCACGTGCCGAGCGGCGCAGGTTGGCGTCGTCGAAGTTGGCCAGGCGGTTGGCCGTGGCCCGCACCTCGCGGCGCATCCGCCGCTCCTCCCACGCCAGCACCGACTCGTGGGCGCCCAGCCGCGTCAGCAGCGCGCCGATGGCGTCACCGTCGCGGACGACCACGCGGTCGACACCGCGCACCTCGCGTGCCTTCGCCGCGATCTGGAGCCTGCGGGCCGCGCCGACGAGCGCGAGCGCCGCCTCCGGTCCCGGGCAGGTGACCTCCAGCGAGGAG